>NZ_CP032678.1:301387-602775 GCF_003627215.1 Pseudomonas sp. Leaf58 | reverse complement strand
GGCCGCACATACGGTCTTTTCTAACGAGAAAATTCATGACAAAACCTCCTGTTTTTTCCATCTTACCTCTGCCGGATTACCGCGTGCAATCAAGGCCAGGAGGGCCGTTTTGCTCACAAAATTCAGAAGCCTGGTAGGCCATAGGTCATTAGCCAATGTCGTGGCATTTGGTTCGGGGTGTGGTCATGTTCCGGCTCCAGCTCAAAACTGTTGGCATAGACTAGCATTCAGAAACTCCATCTCGATGGTTGATTCGTGTATACCATATTTTTTGTGCGTATGCATTCGTGAAATGATGTGTCGATTTTGACTAAATTGCTATCCATGCATGACAATTTAATACTAAAGCAATCTTTTTGATTTGCTATGCGGTCAAGCATGATTTGATTCAAAAGCCCTGTTTTCTATGATTAACCATCAGGAGACCAGTGATTAATTCAATGAAATCCACAGAATTGAAAAATCAGATTGTTTCCGAAATGAGAGAGTCAAGGAAGCATGGGGTGATGGCGTCACTGGAAGATGTAGACCAGATGAACAATCGCGAGCTTTGCATCAGAATGCTCAAAAGCCTGGCAATACTTGCTGGCAGGCTCGACTTCCTTAGCGCCAGCATGCGGCTTGCATTTGAGCCATAAAGGGGGAGTCGATCTGTTTCAGCAGCGCTGGCTGCATCTCGACAGCGTGCTTGCCCGTATAATTTCCCCCTTTGCGAAACACGGGGTTTCACAAATCAGTGGTGAATTGGGTGAGGGGGCCGCGAGCATCACATGGTCGACTCAGTTTGCAATGCCCAACACTTCGTCAAGCCAGACATGATTGAGCATGGTCAACAGGTTCGGGCGCATTTCCCAAAGAAACTGGAATGAAATGCAATCAAAAATTAACTCTACTAAATGACTATTTAGTCTAGTTAAGTCACAAACTGTCCGACAGGTCATTGTGAAAAGGGGTCGTAGATCTCATCCCATCGGAATAGCTTGCGTGGTACAGGCGCTGCGGAAGGCTCAGGTGCCTCTTCAATAACCTAGGCCCAGTGATAGGCCATGTTGTCCTGGCGGAGCTTGCGAAGACGATGGTAGCCATCCTCCAGGCGGAATTCTTCTACAAGCAAGGGCGGCATCGTCGCAACGGGGAGGCTGTCGACGGCTTTCTGCCGGCGCAGGCTGGGCTCATGATGGTCTTGGTCATAAACTACCAGCGTGTCGAGCTCAATCCAGGTCAGCCTGGCCCGGCAGCCAAAGTATTATTCCTCGATCTGCTCAAGGCAAACCTCGTACGGCGACAGCTCGGAAACGTATGCGGCGATCGCTTCAGCATTGACCATGTATTCTGGCCAAACCTTGTTCTGCGCGTCTTCCTCTAGGGTTAGACGATTATTGCTCATTTTCGACCCGTGGCTCATTTTTCTGGGGCTATTACCTCAGCGTCACACGTGCCGTACTCGCAGGGCAAGTTACCGTCGAGATCCGGTTCACCCAGGGGTGAAAACCGAAGCTTCGGGCGAAGCTTCGCTAGATTCGACGCTCCTGTAAAGTGATTTCGGCAGCATTTTAAAACGACCACTGCTGGCATTCCTGGCCATGGCTCAAAAGGCAATTTTTGCCAGATTGGTGATTCTCACTGCGCGAACCTGCGTAAAAAGCGCAGCCGATAATCCCTTATGGATCAATGACTTAGTTCTCATAATCTATCTTATGTTAAATTGGTTGTATGCACATGTATGTACAGGCAAAGACCTGTTTGATCATATGCCAGCCCCGCTTCGTTCCGATGTCATTCCCCCTCGTGGTGCACCCGCTTCCTCCTCAGGACGATCCTGATTTTTTGTAGGCAGCCGAGATTACTGTATATTGGTTACGTGCCCTCAGAACCGTATGAGGAAAACATCATGGCTGCAATGATGGGATACATGATCACCAGGGCTGGCGAGCAAGATCGCGAGCTGCGTGAAGTCATCACGCTCCACAACTTGTTGAGCCCTACAGGCGGCGTGTTAACGCTGGATAAGGCTACTGAGTTCCTCGGCATGGACACTGCCGAGCTGACACTGAGGATGATCGACCGATCGATTATGGGTATTTTCGTCCTGCGCGATCTGTACGTGCCCTTGTTTCAATTCCAGGGCCAGTACCATATCCCGCATTTCCATGACCTCTGGGATGTTCTAGCGCCGTCCTGCAGCGAGCTGGAAATGGCCCATTTCTTCGTCGCTGAGACGCTGGCGCCTGGCGGGCCTACGGTTCGCCAACTGCTCGTTTCCGAACCCGCCGTAGACGTACTGCAGGCCATTTTTGCAAAGGCTGCGGCATTCAGATCGCCTACCTGGCGCTAGACAGTGTGCTGCTGTGTACCCGTGATCATGCCGCGCTCCAGGCGCCTGGAGCGCATTGGAAGGCTCCATGTGGATTACATCTGCCCCGCTTCATCTTAAAGCTAATAATCAAGGCTCGTAGCTGTTATCACTTTTGATTTCAGCACGAGCTAAACTATCAGTGAAACTACCAAGTGCCAATGGAAGGCCTTTTAAGTTTCTGATCTGAATTTTCAAAGTATAAACGCAAAGAGATTCCACAACGACTTTGACCCAGTTTGGCAAAGGTTGTGAATCGTCAATTTCCAGCACGCCTTTTTCAAGCGTAGCGCATAGCTTGGCAACTTTGCTTGAGTTGTCCCAGATGGCTACGCGATTTGCAATTTTGCTGGCCGCAGTGAAGTTATCCCTGCTCTCATCATATCTCCGCCTTATGACTTTTTCATCAATGTAGTGGCCACCTTTTGCAACACGATTCGCGACTCGCTCTACATTAAGATCGGCAGACTCTAGTCCAATATACGGAGTTCAATGGTAAATCCCGCACCCTTGGCTTTCTGCATTCTCCCAATAATGCTCTTTCCAGTAAGCGTTGTTTCCATTGTGAAAGGCTCTAAATTTTCAATGGAAAGATTGAAGAATTCCACAGCCTTCTTCCCAGCAGCCACATCCATAGATCTGGGGTGATTTGGATTCAAATGCCTAGCAATGCTATCGGGATCGATATGCATGTGTATGCCAGGGTCAGAGTAGAGGCCACGCAGCGTACTTTTTCCTGAGCCATTCGTCCCCGCATAAAAGACTGCGATGGGCCTCCCCTCAGATGGAGGGCGTTGATTCTGCATGCAGTTTTTTCCTTCTGCTTTGACGCTTCAATCTGTCAGCTATTACAAAGGCTTTATCCGCTGGGTCTTCGGTCTGATGGACGTAGCTGTTTCGCGCCAAAACTGCAAAGGATTCTTCAACTGCTTTTTCCTTTGGATTTCGGTCTATGAAGGTTTTCATGTTCGTGAACCACCCTTTTTTAAGGTATCAGCTATTATATCATGGGCACGCTGTTCGTTCAATGTCAATACCATGCAAAGGCCTTTTGAGCAATTACGCTACAACCCAAGCCCAACCTCAGGCTTTCTCGGTTTGTGCACGGTGTCTCGGATGGCAACCAAAATACTGGCCGCCTTTTCGAAAGCTTCGTCCGAAGGTACTGGCAACCCCGCGTACTCGAACGACGTACCGCCCTCATTGGCGCTGTAAAGCACCAGGTACTCACCTTCAGCCAGATTGAAGATCCACGTTTGATAGGTCTTCTTGCCGTTAAACAGGAAAGCCGGCTCGCCCCACAGTTTTTTGTAGGCATCCACATGGTTGCGGGACAATCGATAGTATCCGTCCAGGTTGGTGCTCATCATGTCGGTCATAAATTCATGAAACTTGTCGATCATGAAGATTGGTTCCGGACGGGCCTGGTCTAGCCAGGTGCTATCTGTCAGAAGCAAATCCAGGGATTTCAGATCGATTTTTTGGTTCATGGTAACTCCGAAGCTGAGCTCATTTCAGGTATTGTAGGCATAGCAACTGCTGGAAGTCATCCTCAATCACCTGGCCCAGAGCTGCGCACCTGGGATTTTATTTGAAAGATGCCAGCACCTACGGACAACGCTCAGGCTACCGTTTACAAAGCGCCGGAATAAATCCTTAAGCATAGGGAAGGCAAGCAAAGCCTTGTCATAATTCCCGTCAAGATCTGGCTTTTACCAATTGATCGGAGGCATCGGTAGTGGCCATACTGATTGAAGCCTACCAATTGGGAATCCCGTAATGTCCACCCTATTGCAAGATGTCAAAAATTTTCACGAAAGAGCCATGTTCTACAACCTTTCCAGGGGTGATATTCAGGCCGCCGTGACTTCTTGGCAGCAAGAGCATGGCAAGGTGGCTGCTCAGGTTGCCATGAGCACCGTCGACGCTTCTGGTGAAATTTTCGGATTCCCGGCAAAGTCAGGGGATACTCTGAAAGCCAAGATGGTGCTGCTTTTCGAGCAAGCCAAGCTATACAACCTCACTCCCGAGGAAGTGCAGGACAAGCTCCTTGAGCTGGTCGTTGACGGCCATGGGCCGGATGAAATCCGGGGCATGCTGCCCGTTGTTGATCCAGGTCGCCTGGTGTTCACCTACCCTATCCAGCCAAGTGAAAAGGGTGTTCATGGCCTGGATTTATGGGCGAATCGCTATGACAACTTCAGTGACACCTACGGTCATCACCTCATTCACTCGGAGCATATCTCCAGAGCGTTCGTAGAGGCTTGCGAACAGCTCTGGCAAGAAGGTGTCCTGTACGACCATGGTGGGCTCAGCGTTGACAAGGCGAGCCTTCAGGGTGGATATGCCATCATGGTTGCCCTCGAAGCCCATGTAAAACCCGAGGGCAAGGATCTGGCGCTGCTCAACACCAAGCATGGTATGGACTTTGAGTGTCTCTCAATGGTGCTGAAGCACGACCCGAAGGCTTTTGGGGCGGAAGTGGTAATGACCACATTTATCACTGACCCCAGCAAATTGATGCTGGTGCCTGATATCGCCCAAAGCATGCAGGATGTGGCTGACAGGTGGGCAAGGCATCAACTCAAGGTAGCTGACAATACCCCGACCCCCTAAGCACGATACCTGCAGGCGACGCTGCCAATGGCTTTAAGCGACCTCGAATCTGCAGGTATTACCTGAATGGCTGAGAGGTTACTCCAAATGGATGACCTTTATACCCAGATGCGCTTGCCACCCATAGAACCTGCTCACACAAACGCTTTTGCAGGCAAATGATGATTGCGTTAACGGCCAGGCACCAGGCGCTTGAACTGGCCAGGTTTCTGATGCGTGGCATGGGGAGCCTGCAACCCCATTTTGGTGTTCTGCGGGCAATCCGCTGGGTATCCTTGTGAACAATGACTTTGTGCCGATTGATCTCAAAGCCCCCGAGGTTCTCGGGTTGGCCAAGTACCTGGGATTACACACCCTGACCCCAACGTCAGTCCAGGTAGGTCGCCATGACGTTGATGCCAGCGGTTGTCACCATTGATGAATCGACTACGGCATTGGTGAAGCACATCTGCGAACCCGCACTGGCAGCATGCGTGATGCTAGCATCACTGGCCACGTCAGAATATTTACCGCCAAAGGAGTACGTGCGCCCTACCCTAATCCCGTTGATGGTCATGGTGGTGGCGCCCGGCGCTGAAATGGTGATCAGGGCATTTCGCGCAATATCTAAGCATCGGCTAATGCCAAACCCACCATAATAAAATAGCTGCACTGGGCCTGACATATTGCCAGCGTTGCTGCCCCACTTTCCAGACTGACACGATAAAATTTTTCCCGTGTTGTCAGCACCTAACAAACCATTGGGTGAGCAGTTCTGACCTTGAGCAGCAAATCCGCCAATCGACAGATACTCATCTGTGCTGATCCTGCCCGCAGAGTGGATCGATTTCGTTTCCAGCGCGTTGAGATTGGATGTAGCAGACGGATCAACAAAATACGCTGTATTATTCGAATCGTAGTAGACTTGGGCCATTGCAACACCACCTACTGTGATATTTCCAGTCGCAGATACGTCCCCTGTCACCTTGGCACCGCCATCAACCGCTAAAGCATTTCGAATACGTAGTGCGCCAATAATTTCAGTATTGGCATCCACAACCAGACCAGCTCCAGAGGCAGGAGCCACTCCTGAGTTTCGTCCCAGGTATAATGCTTCTGCAGCCAAATTCTGGATGCGGGAAGCTCCAACGATCTGCCTATTCAACGGGTTTGAGCTGTCGAAGGTCAGGCTGGCGTGCATGCTGTTCCCCCCGTCCGTGCGCAGCCAGATGTCCTGCTGAGCGTTGTTTGAGGCTATCATCGAAATCGTGCCATCAAACGGATCCGCTGAAAAACTGGAATCTGAAGTTACACTGAAACCATTTCCCGAGGATCCAGGCAGATACCCTGCCGCTGCAGTGATTGCCGCCAGGCCAGCTAAATCCGAACGAGTCTGCCGGGTGCCTGTATGCGTCATTTTGAACGGACTGCTCACCGAGGTGGCTGTCAGCTTGCGATCCGGAGCACTTCCAGAAACTTGAATATTTGTTGTAATGCTGATAGCTCCAAATGGGATGGGGCTGATAGCGGTAGCGGCAGGGAAGGAGCATGGCAAATATTCGTTCCCCACAGTTAGGGGGCCGCCGCAGCTTTGATTTTTCAACCAACTAGAACCTGAGTAACTTGCCGGAGTGATCTGATTATTCTTTGCAATGTAATTGCGCACAGCATTGTTGTACTGAAAGAGATAGGATCCAAGCGCACGTGCTTGGGATTGCTCCAGATCGGCTTCTTTCGACTGTAGCGCGACAATGGTGGCGACAGCGGCCAAGCCGATCACCAATAGCATTTCCAGAAGCGTGAATCCACGATATAGGGTGCGTCGCATTGACAACCTCGTTTCTTATTATTTTCGATTGCTGTGCAAATGGTAGGGCTCTGAAACAACCATTACAAGCATGTCGTCTGAAAAATTGAAAATTCGAGTACAGGTGGTGGGTATAATATCCACCAAATATGATCATTGATTAGCAAGCGGCTATCATCTATTGAAATGTAATGTACTGGTTGTCTATTCTAGCCATTTTTAACGAAGTCGACCTAGAGGTGCCTGCTCGCACTTACCATTCAACGCGGCTAACAGCTGTGTGTTTCCCATTGAGGCTACTTGTTGGCACTGTTCCAGAAAAGCTGAGTATTCCCCACAGTAAAAGTATGTTTTCTCAAACCCCTTCTTGCTTCAGACGCCCCTTTCTTGAGGGCCCATGGATGGCCTTCATTTCCCCATGCGGCTACATTCCGTGCCCCCGGCGCAACCGGAACGAGATATTCATATATTGACAATCACCGGCTGGCTGATAGGATTCTCGAAAGGAGACCTTCACAATGACCAGCCATGCAAACACCTTGGGCAGCCTCGACCATTCAAAAAATTATGCTGGACTTGCTGAGTATCCCCCGACAGGCAGCCTTAGCGCTGCTTCCGACGCCGACTGGCTACTCAACCTGATGAATGCCAAGCAGGAGACCTGGAGTGGCGTTTGTCAGGCCCTTGAGGTGCCTTGCGGGTCTGAAATCACCGCAGAGCACATTCGAGATCCAGTGCATGATTTCAATCCAGAAATCCTCGCGAGTGCAGTCAAGATTTTTGGGCTTTCGCCAGCCACAAGCGAGACACTGCTGCTGGCTACAAAGCTCTCGGGCACCAAGTGCTCTGTCGGTGGCTTCTTTCTCGACATGATTCCTGTGGCTCGCTGCTGGGAGGCTGCACCGTTTGGGGTCGAGAAGGATTGGAGCTACGAAGATGGCCATTACCAGGCGCTGAACAAGGTGCTATTCGAGAAACCTCTGGACGTTTCGGATTACTGGATCAGCCAGTTCGAGGAGCACACGCAGCATTTTTTTGACATCAAGGCATTTAGTGAAGAGGTCAAGAAAACCGGGGCAAAATCCCAGAGCCTGGTCATTTTCATCAGGGCCTGGATTTTGCGCTTATGCCAGGAGCAGTATGGGCCTTTGCAGCAGGACGAAAATCTAGGTTTCTTTACCGCGTTGTCCAATGCCATCACATCAGAAGCCCCGAACGCCAACCTCTGCCCTGGTGAAATCACGGAATTGCTGGCAAAGCAATACGATTCAAGCGCCCTGGAAAGCCCTTTCTGCTTTTATCTGATCCCCCTCCTGAAGTCGCCAGTCGCCTCCTTCCTGGCCAAGGATGTTTTTCTCTCTGCCATTATTGAGAAAGACAGGTCTGACGGGGTGTTGGCACTGAGTCAATCGATCTGGATGCGGCACATGCTGGAGATGGCTCCTCCTCGACTTATTGTGGAAGCTGCCCTGCAGTACAAGGAATGGGAAATCCCAGGTCTCCTGGACTACCTTGAAAAGGGTCGAGATTCGGGTTGGCAGCAGGGAGAGACGGCAAGGCGAGTGCCTTACAAGGTCATGAACCTCCCCATCAAAAAGGAGCGTTACAGCGACGCGCATTCGAAAGCCATCCAGACCTACGTCAAGCTGTGCTCACCCTCGATCCTGTCAGACCTCGAAGCGCTTGACCGTCGCTTCCCCAATTTCCATGAGGTCACCGCCCATGTCCGCAAGAAACTGCTGTTTGCCACCAAACTGAACAAACCCTTTCACACGCCGCCGATCGTTCTGAAAGGCCCGTCTGGGGTGGGCAAGACCTTCTACCTGCAGCACCTCAAGGAGGTGCTTGCCCTGCCCGCCCTCACCCTCCACGCGGCACAGATTACCTGTGGATCCGCCTTGGCGGGGTTGCAGTCTACATGGTCGACCGGGCAAGCAGGTGCGTTGAGCAAGCACCTGGCCAGCACCCAGGTCGCCAACAGCCTGGTGCTTTTCGATGAGCTATCGCAGCTCAAGCTGATCTCTTCCACCAACGGACTCAATCCGATCGCAGTGCTGCTGCAGGCGCTGGATCATAATGAATCCAAGACATTCAGGGATGCCTACACCCAGGAAGAAATCGACCTTTCGAAATTGAACTGGTTCTTCACGACCAATCACCTGAACAACCTCGACAATTTTCTGCTGACCCGCCTGACAATATTCAACATCGAGCCCGTCAGAGCCTACGCGGATCGCACCGTCGTCGACGACCTGGTGCAACAAATCACTGTTGATCTGGAGCTTCCGGAGGGATGCTACAGCCGCTTGATGACCTATGCTGCCGGCAGATCCTTGATCACCTGAATCAGGGCGGAAACCTCCGAAAACTGCGATTGCTGCTGGAGGAGGCAATAACCGAGCTCTTCGAGCATCCGGGCACTACGGCTTCAAGCGAGGTCACTATTTCTTCCGCTTGGCTGCGTAAGCATTTGTAACACATCAAGGGCTAAAACCTCAGTGACTTGCTCCTCGCCCTGAAGGGGCGAAGAGTCCTTCTACAAGCGCCTTGTTGGTGAGCGGTGAGGCTAAGACTGAACTTACCCTGAGTGATCCCGCCCCTGTGCCTGGATTTTTGTTTCGTGCTTAAATGTTTTATTGGATTTGCATAGCTGGCATTGCTCCAGCTTTCAGACATATAAATAAGAGCAAAACACTTTGGATAGCCGCCAAAGAAAAAGAGCCGACCACCCCTCCATGCAGCACAGATTCCTTATGATTTCGTGCAGGCTGCCTTGCAATCGACGTAGTCAGCTGTGCAAGCGGGAGAGAATGGAAGCATCTGTCCAAACATCCTGGTGGCCAATGCCATTGCCCTTTCAAGTAACCCTTAGTAAAAAATTTTGCCTTTGCCTCTGAACGAGTAAACAATATACATGCCAGCTGCACTGCATTGAGCCAAAGTGCTGCATCCTGCACCTGATTGCGACGCGTCTACCTCAATCGTGATTGAGCAATCATAAGACTTCAAGGCTCCAGTGCAAGATTGACCTTTTATCTCTGTCAATAATATTGCCCTCGATCCACTTTCGTCGAACGCATCGACAGAATTGAAGTCAATCGGCAAAACTGAAGTAAATGTTGCTGTGACCACATTCCCAGTCTCGCTATATTTATAGCTCGCAGGTACAAGTCCGCGACTACTGGTAATGGAGTGTTTGTCAAAAAAACCTACAACATCCACAAGGTCAAACTCTGGCTCCGGGGTGTTTTTCATGGTAATTGGAGCACTCACTCTGATTATATTCTCAGCATAGGTGAGTGGAGAACTCATCATTAGGGCGCACAACGCCATTTTTGCAATCACCGCTCGACTCATTTGTTTCTCCATTATGCTACACGTATTTGTTGTTTACGGGCTTTTCAAGCCTAAAATCAGCACTAAGCTAAAGGGCTCTAAAATTCACGCATCTGTCATTTTCAAAGCCTGGGTTGCAAAGGCGCGTGAAAGGCCTTGGCATTGATGTGCGCATGAACATCTCCGTATCCTAAGGTCGTTTTGGACGACAGAGACACTGGTGCTCATATGTCAATACTACGCTAAATCGAGGCCGTTGATCAATCCTGCCACAACTAAAGACTCAGGTGGTCGCCAGGTCAAACGAATTCCAGCAAGTCCGGCGCTGCACAGCCCAAACGAGGCTTCAGGCAACCTGCACCTCACGACGCGTGATCGTCGTCAAATTCAACAACCAAAGACTGACGTTTTCATCATTGGCTTTCGGGCGGGGTCAGAATATTGACGCTCATGCTTATTGCACTACACGCCTAAATGCTAGTAGTTTCCACTCAACGTCGACGAGAGATCCAGTGCTGTGACTCAGACTAAAAAGTTATCGTATACCTTGTACCCCCTCCTGACCAATAAGATCGTCAGCGGCCTTCGACAGCACCTACCTGGAAAGGAGCGCAGATCCTCTTCAGATGCTACGGTGCTAAGCGACTTCATTCGGCGCCAGCCTGACATTCAAAACGATCATGCGTTCTACATTATGGCCGAAGAGCTCTTTCTGCAATCGCATAACAGCCAAGTCATCTTTCCCGAATCATCCCTCGTCCTGGACAACCTGCTCAAAGCGCGATACTCGCTGTCCTCAAGCGAAGGCCTGGACATGCCGTTCCCATCCTTCATTCTTGCTCCACCCCGTGGTTACGCTTTTAAGGGCATTGAGATTCCAAGCCTCTTGGTCAGCTGGGTCATTGGGGATGGCTTCAAGGACGAGGTGCTCCGCCCTTTCCTCGACTACATCAAGGTTCCTGGTGACCGAGTGTCATTCTCAGAGCTTCCCCAGGACGGCATATTGAGTTTGATCTATCGAGATAAAACGGGTGAATGCTCAAGAACCGTTATCTATGGCCAAAACATTCCTGTGCTTTTGGGTGCAAAAAACCCACAGGCATACCGCGAGGCCATGGTCAGCCAAGGCCTCATCCTCGCGCAAGAGGATCTGTCAGAATCAGACAGCGACATACAGTTCTACAGCTTGAAGTTGATTGCCGCCCTTGGTGTTTATCACGTGGCCACCCAGGGCAATAAGCTCAAGCAAGGCTTCCCGACGCCTCAAGCTCCGCGCATGGAAGGTCGCCGCGCCGAACAGAAGGTTGCCCCAGTGACGCTGGTCAACAGCACACCGCCACTGGCAAACAGTGAGTCAGTCCGGCATGATGCAGGCCGCACAGCACACTACCGCGCCTGGCATTTCAGGCAGCTTCGGGATGAGCGCTATTACCGAGGCGAATACGCCCATCACGCACCAGGCACCCGGTACATCTTTGTAGAAAGCGCTTTGGTGGGTGTAGACGCGGCCCCAAATACTCAGTCTTGAGCTAACAGATGTACCTGCCTTGGGATGTTGCTCAAGGCAGGTGCTGGTGCGCTCATCTGAGAAAATGCTTGATAGCATTGATAGATAAGCACAATTTACGAAATAAGCGAAGTATTTTGCACGCTACAGCGGATATTCCTTAGAATATGAGCATCTTGAATTGAGGTGCGTCATGAAAATGATAAAACGACTGCTCTGGGGTGCCCTGCTCTGCTTGCCGCTCTGTCATTCAGCCATAGCCGGCAATGAAATTCGTATGGAGGCCCCTGTCCGCTATGTGACAGCAGGAGAGTGGCTGCCCGCCGATCCTTTGCTAGGAGAGCCCTACGACGTCAATGAGACCTGTGACGAATGGGCCCCTAGTACCGACAGCATGATGGAGGGCTTGAAGTTCGAACAGTCCACAACCTGCACGACCACCAGCAGTCAGAGTGTTCAACAACGCGAGCTGTATTCCACCACAGGTGTGTACCGCAACGTGGGCCCTACGACTGTAAAAACCTCCTCCAGGGAAGAGCACAAAACTCAGCAAGCCATCGGTACGCAAACCTCCACCTCAGGCTTTACCGTACTCAATGCGGTCGCAGGACGCAATGGTATCTACCAGGTGACAAATGGCTCAACCACTTTTAGCGCCTACGTAGACATGACCACCGATGGTGGCAAGTGGGTACTGGTGGCGCGCTGGACGAGTCTGGCTAACGCAACCTTCAACAACGTGGTGGTCAAGGGGCAGCCAATCAAGGGCGTGACGAATGACAGCGCCAACTATCCGATCATTCCAGCCGGCATCATCAACAGTTCAGATAAAGTTCTTATTGCAAATGGGAACCCAAGCTGGATTCAGGCTTACGGTGCTTGGCAACGCTTTGAAACCCTTCCCGCAGACACAAACCTGAACTATAGTGGCATTCCTGCTGTTAGCCCCTCGGGTAGCTATCTTTTCTATCACCCTGGAGCAGGATGGGCCTCTGCACAGACCATGACTGCACCGTTTGGGCTTTGGACGACACCGAATCGCAGTGGTGCGTGTGGTGGCGCCAACACTCCAGGCGCCAATCGCATGTGCCCCGTGTTGGGGACTACCTACGCTCAGCATGCAGATTCGACAAACGAGAAAAGACTGTTTTTGAAGGCGCGTTGATACCGGCAGGGATCAGGGTGGTGCTGATCCCATATGGCCCACCCAACTTGATGAAAAAAGAAAACCTCTATGCTCAAGAAGCTTTGCAGGTGCTTCAAATCGTTTCACTGCGGCTACTGCCCCGTGGTCATAACCGACCAACACTCTTTCCATTCACAGTGGCAAACTGCTGGCAATATATGATTAAATCGTTGAAAATTAACGGTGAGTCATTATGTACAGAGTCGCAATCGTTGGGGCATATGGGAATTTCGGAAGCATCATCTACAGCAAGCTCAAGGGTGAGGCCAATGCCCCCTTCATCCTCGCAGTTGGACGTGATGAGCAGAAGCTCAGTGCTCTCTGCCAGGGCGACAAGGGTTCCTATTGGGCGGGAGATGCACATTCTGCGGCGTTCGTAGAGGTGCTGCGCAAGCATCAGATCAACCTGGTGATCCACACGGCGGGCCCGTTCCAAGGCCAGGACTATGCGGTCGCCCGATCAGCAATCACCGCAGGTGCCAACTATTGCGACCTGTCCGACTGCCGACATTTCGTTCGTGGCATCTCGATTCTGGACGACCTGGCACAACAAGCGGGCGTTTTCGTCCTGAGTGGCTGTAGTTCGGTACCGACCCTCTCATCTGGAGTGATCGACTACTTCGAACCGCTGTTCAGGAAGATCCACACGATCGACTTCGGTATCACCTCGTCTTCCAAAATGCCCGGCGTCTCGACGGTGCGGGGTGTGCTTGAGTATGCTGGCAAACACATTGAGCAATTTGAAAATGGAATGGTCAAGCGCGTGTTTGGTTGGCAAAACCTGACCCTGCATCGCTTTCCTGGTCTTGGCGGTCGCCTGTTGGCCAACGTCGACGTCCCGGACATGGACATTTTCCCAGCTCGATACGGGGCACTTACCGTGCGGTTCCAGGCAGGCGCGGGTCTGAAGCTTGGCACGCTCGCAAATTTCTGCGCCGCCTCTCTTGCACGCCTGGGTGTTGTCCGATGCGCCAGTGTGTGTGCCGATTGGCTTCATCAAATTGGCAAGCGGTTTGAATGGCTGGGGGACAAGAAAAGCCTCATGTTCATCACGATTGCCGGCATCGGCATCGACGGCCTGCCCTACTCCCATCGCTGGGAGATCGAGGCCTGGGATGACAAGGGCCCGACCATACCCGCCTCAGGAGCTGTGGCCTTGACCACAATGCAGATGGCGGGTGTGGCGATCGAAGCAGGGGCCCGCGCCTGTGTGGGCGTCATTCCAATGGAAACTTATCTTGAGGCGATCGGAGAACCCTTGATCACTACCCGAGACCACTCAGGAATCTGACATGACGTATCTGCTGCTCAAGTACATGCACATTGTCGCTGCGGTGTTCCTGTTTGGTTTCGGCATGGGCTCCTACCTCTATTTTGTTGCAGCCAACCGGACAAGAAACCCTGTCGTGATCAGTGCCGTGGGGAGGATGGTGGTGTGGTTTGATGCCTGGATCACCACCACTGCCGGGGTTGTCCAGGTAGTCACGGGCTACGCACTGGCCAGCCTTGCCGACCTCACCCTGCATGCCCCCTGGGTCTTGTACTCGGCCTGCGTGTTTGTCCTGGTTGGCCTGCTCTGGCTTCCTGTCCTTTGGCTCCAAAAACAGCTCAGGGACATGGCCCTGGGCTCAGTCGCGACAGGTGCCCCACTCCCCGTGAATCACAGGCAGCTTTATCGCTGGTGGTTGTGGATAGGGGTGGCGGGGTTTGCAGGGATGTTCTTGATCGCGCTGGCCATGGTCACGAAAATGACACCCGTGGAGCTCCTCCGACTTTTGGCATGAAGGATCGCGCTCGCGACGATTAATCCCTCACACTGCTTTTCTTAATGTGGCAAGATGCCCTATGTTGCCGGGCGTATTGCCAATCCAGGAGGCCATGTGAGAGCACGAAGAACCCAGAGAATGAAAGATTCGGCTCAGGCACAATGCGCCTCTTTCGAGTTACAGAGGCTGTCAACCAAGGGTCACACCGGGCTCTTGGTGGAGGGCGCGATTGCCATCTGTGGCGAGGTGCTGCGAGCCTTTGATGATATCGACAGTGCCTACTGTTACATGGAAAGCTTGGAACACGCAGCGGGCTGAAAAGCGCCTTCGTGCATGCTGCGTCCGTACCCCACCCAGACTATGGTGACTTCGCATTCCGGATTTCGACGTCGCACCAATGTTTTGAAGCTGGCCATGACTTTTCCAGTCTGTTCGGTGCCGTAGGTTATGAAAATCTCCAGATCCCAAAGCTTTGGTTGGACAGCTTCAAGCCATTTTGTGCACCCAATTACTACATGCGACTCTTCCCGGCAGCCTTTCGGGAGCAGGTTCGCGAGATCGTCCTGCACAACATGGACAACCTGGCGCCGTTTCTTGCAGAAAATGTCGTGCCTGGCAAAGGAGATTCAGATGGTGGCATGCACATCTTTAGCGAACTGCTCTGTGGTGCACACGCCGTGCGCAGCGTCATTGCCGACACCTTGTTTGCGCTGCAGGTACCGAAAGATTTCTATGCCTGGCCGGAGATTCTTCCCTACGTTTACCCTGACCATTTCTACCGCATCATCGAAACGGTTGTGTGTGGCTATCAGGGGGCTGCGCACGTCGAGCGCACCAGGTCTTATTTCGACAGCTTCATGTCTGAACGGGCTCGCTTTCCCAACACTGACCGTGACGGCTATGGCGCGGCATTCTCGAATGCGGTTCGCGATCATCTGACCGGGGAATCGTATGCCAGGGCGCCAAGTCCATGGCCGTGCAATGATGAAGGCCTGGCGACCCGCAAAGTCTTTGCCAGCTGGGCCTATGCTCACGAGCCTGAGTTATTGGAGGTGGTGACTTCTGCCCTGAATCTCTTTGAGAAAAAGCACCAGGGGAAAGAGGTGTCCGAGCTGCTCAAGCTCATCAACGAAGAGGCCGTGGCGGAGGATCGCTCGAACCAGGATTTGTGGCTGGAAGCCGTCCTGAGCCAGATACCCATTGCGCTGATCATCAGCGGCCAAAAAATTACTGATGTTGAACTGACTAGGCTCTCAAAGATGATAGTCTCATAAACCAGATTTCTGCAGACATCCCACTACCCCAAGACTCAAGGGTGCATTCATGGCCAGCCAGCGTGTCTCTCCCACCAAGCACTCAATGTACGCCCCCCTCAGGTATGAGGCGACACGTCCCTTCGCCGTTAGACTGGGGACGCAATATATCGCACGCTCCAAAGGCACGAGTCAGCAGAGGCGGCATTTTCTAACGGAAGAGCTAGCTCCAGCCATCCATAAGGCACTTGACCGGATGGGGCCTCAGCCAGGCCCTGGCCCAGCAGAGGCGGAGATCACAAACGTCCAGGTTTTTTCTGGCTTCCTGGACGGAGGCCGTATCATCTATGATTTCCATAAAGGGCTGACAGTCGCATTGATGCATACGGATGTGGACTCTCTGCCGATTTCTGCTATCCCCAAAATCAGCTCGTCGCTGTACCTGCATTTTGGGCATCAGGTTGTGGAAGCGCTTGGCTTTGAAGGTGCTTTCGTTAGCTGGAAGATTTTTCCTGGTGAAACGCCTAGGCTTAACGTGCGCTTTACCACTCATAGTCAATTTTCAAATCTTTTCTTCTGGGCTAGCGAAAAGGGTGAGCCTATGATGGGAGTGCCCATTGATGTGTCCGATCCCAGCCAGGGCATTGCTGCAGCCATACAAGCCTCATCAGAAGCGATCGTCGCATCCAACGCCGTGATGCTGGAGCGGATTCGCCAACAAGAAGCTGACATTGCTTTGCGCTTTGGTCTGCCGGCCACTTCACTAAATCTAGGCTCTACTCTCATGATGGATAGCGCCCAACTTAACAAGGGAATCGCACTGGCGGTAAACTGCTTGCTCTTTCTGTCCATCGCTGAGCATGACGTTGTCGAGCGCTGGGATGACCGTGCCCCGAGCGACCTGGTACATCAGGCTGAGCATGCAGACAAACCAGGTGCCCGGAAGACCGCCGAACGCACGCTGTCCAACCGGGACTATCTGAAAGTTCGTCTGGTGGGGCACAAATTTGCGGCAAGCGTGGATTACGGTGATCATCATGAGACAGGGCGTACCATGGTCACACACTATCGACGTGGCCACTTTCGCAACCAACCGTATGGGCCAGAGCGCGCCATGCGCAAGATTGTGTTCATACCACCAGTAGTCGTCAACGCTGGCCTCGGCGAGCCCCCTGGACGAATTTACGAAGCTTGATAGTGTTCAATAACATTCGCAGATGACGGGTCGACAGCCGTGCCTTTCTACCGATGAGCATTAACCTCCTCGTGAGGAAGGTTGGGGGCTCACTGAAGTTTCGGACAAGGGTGAAGACCAGTCTAGCGAGTGAGATCATCTTTCTGAGAATAATCCCGTGACGCTATAGCTTTAAGTGATATACCTTGCTCTTTGGCAAAGGCAACAAATTCCTCGCCAATCCTCGGGGACAGCTCTGCGTCAAATACGCCCTTGGGGTACAGCACGGGATCAGAGCCACGCCGGGATTGATTCGCTAGCACCATCAGCCTTGAGATATTCTCCCATTTGGCTTGAGAGGGCGAGCCGCGCATGCCCAGGGCGGGGAAGCGCCGGCAGTACTCAGGGTGCCCGAGTAGAAAGCCCTTGATCAGTGGGTGTATGCCGAAAGGCCCAGATTCCTGGTCGGCAACCCACTTCGCGCAGATTTCAGCATTGGAGGTCGTGGGCAAGCCATCTGATCTTGTCCGGAGAACGCCAGCATTGCTGGTCTCCCTGGGCTTTATCAGGGGAGGGAGAACGCTCTTGGCGGTGTCCCAGGCTTCGTAGAATTCCTTGGTGCAGATCTCGTTACCCAGCAGCACTGCTTCTTCAACTTCCAGCTGAGAGGTCGGCCCGGTAATGACCATGTCGTTTTTCGAGGCAGTCGTATAGAACCACAACCCTGCACATTCAGGGCTGGAGATATCGGCCAAGATCAACACGGGCTCTTCGGCAGATTTGGCGTGCATCTGAAGCGCAATTCCCGTATTGGGCATCTCGGGAAAATCACGGTTGCGCCAATCCATCGCCTCTTCCAGCGATGGAAAGAGTGGCTTCAGGGCCCAGCCAGGGCTGTCAGCGTAAACCAGATACGCTTCAGTGCCATCCCTGAACTTTGCGATACCGTACCTGAACGACATGGTGTCAATCCTATGTATTTATATTGAGGGCTTATTCAACCAGTTTACGCGCCTGCCATTCTACGCTCAAGAACGACAGGCTTTTTAAATAGGCTGTTACAGCCCTGGCTCAGCGTCATGGCTGGCCTTTTTTTCCAAAAAATTCCGGGCTTTGCCAACAAACTCGGGCTCCTCATCGAATATATTTCTGTCGCCATCGATGACATCGAAATTGTCCCACCATTTCACAACTTCCGCTGCCATCTCGGCAAAGGTGACGCCATAATTCTGCCAATACCAGTCTGCTTTTTCAGGATTACGGATGATTTCAATCTGCCTGATAAACATGGGGTCATTGTCAAAAACGTTCCACTCACCTCGGTCTCCGGTGGTCAGAAACTGTGCATCCTTCCACCAATCCGAAATGGCATCCACCAGGAGCTTTTGCCCCGGTGCCAGTCTGTCGTAACGCTGAATGGTTGCTGATTTCCCAGGTTCTGACATGTCGTCCATCCTTACCCTTAACTTGATTTATACTCCTAGTTTGACACAGGCAATGCAGGCTAGTCGATTACAACCGAAAGCCAAATCCTCATAACCGCCCCTAAGCTGTGATTGCGATCTTCTGCATTGCCCTCTGAGACCCCGGTAATCCCCGGTGATTGCAGGGGGCTGTACTACCCATGGTAAATTCTAAGGAAAAGGGTGATTGATGTGATTTATCTCAACGTTCCAACTGAAATATACGATCGTTATTCATCTGGTTGGTGCATGCACCTGGCGGCAGCGCTCCATCGCAAACTCGGGTGGACAATCCAGGCCGTCATCTGCGATGACATTCAGCCAGGTTACGTTGAGCATGCCTGGGTAATTCCCCCTGGAGGCGAGTTTTTTCTCGATATCGACGGACTGACCCCAATGACCCAGAACGGTTGGATCAGGGGGCATGGACAACCCTATTACGAAGACCTTACCGAAGCGAAGCTCCAGGAGCTCACCCTGGTTGGCAGCTACCGATCCTTCACTCAAGAGCAGTGGAATCGGGAGGTTGCAATTGCATTGCGCGACATTGACGCACATTTCACCTATCAGGATATGGGCGCCATTCTTGATCACGCTGCTGCCAGCACTGGCGGATCAAAGATGGCGACGCCCTCCACTACCTCCCATGAAGAGAGCTGCAGGCAGTATCAACAAGGCTACAGTGAGCCGTCATTCAATTGATCAAGTTGTTCGTACGTCCACAGACAGCTAACAAGGCCTGTAGATTCGAGCTTCACGGGGCTACAGGCTCCCCGGCTCCAAGGCTGCCACCAACTTCAAATAATGCCCCAGCCGTGGCCGCTGATTGTCTGGAAGCTGGATGCAGGGCTGGTACACCTGCTGCTCTTTGTCCCAGACGCACCATTGCTCCGGATCACCGTACAGATGCTGAATCAGCTCATGATCGTTTTTGTCGAGCAAGTCGAACACAACCTGAGCGGTTCGTTCGGCATAGAGGCTGATCCAGATGTCGACGACAAAGCGAGAGTTGAGCACCACAAAGGTGTGATGCCCGCGTGGATAGCAGTCGCCGGCAGCAGTTTGGTTATTGATAATTTGGAATCCATAACGGCCACCCTCCTCCTCTACCGAATCCAGAATGTATTCAGCGCAGTTGCATGCATCGTACATCGGCTTGCCATTGGCCAGGCGATGGGTCGCTCGAAACATCACGCCACAGTTTTCCGGGTTGGCAGTGAACGCCTCCTCGGTTTCATTGGTATTCAGATCCGCAAGATACGCCCCGATGGCCTGGAGGCTACCGAAGCGTTTGTGGAGCTTGGCTTTGAACTCTCTTGCGCGATTCATGTGTTTCTCACAGGCTGACAGCGGGCTCGACGCTTGGGGACGCGGGATGCAAACTCCCTTTCCAGAATGCCTTCAGATTTTTGGCGTGGGAGCCATAGACCGAATTCGAGCGAGGCTGATGGGTCATGCATTGGTTGATGGATAGCCAGGAATTGCGGTCACTGGTATCCAGGTAAATGGTTTGGGCAAATAGCTTGCAGCCATGAATCTGCAGGGCCTCGACCTCATCCATCAGCTCGGCAACATTCTGCCCACGCTTTCCAAGCGACGAGAGGATCTCGTCAATGCGCTTGTCGATCGCTTCGAGCGCCGGTAGAGCATGCAGTGCATGGTGCAAAACGAGTGGAGCCTTTTTCGGTGAGGGGCCATGTTTGATTTCAAACAGGGGTTTTGGCTTTCCAGTCTCATCGGTTTCGTACAGTTCAATCAGCAATGGATTGGGTTTCATGGTATCTCTCCTTTCTTCACAGTTTGATCTATGAGTTAAATCTCAGAGAAGCGCTACTGCTCCACATGCTGCAAAAAACTGGCAATACCCTTCGCTTCATGGTGTTCAAAATCCAGACTTTCCCCCAGATCCCAACGACCCTTCACTGCCAGGGCAAGACGCACGCCTTCACGGAATGGCTCACCGTCATTGACATATTGGACAACCAGTGTTTCGCCCAGCGAATTTTCCAGGTGCAATGAGCTGCGCAGCTGATCCAGAGCGCTGCGCTGGCCACTGAAGGCGCAGATGTCCAGCATCTGCTGGGCAATTTGCGAGGCTTCATCCTGGCCGACCTCGACTCCCAAGGTGGCACCCTCGGAATGGATGAAGAACTGGAAACAATCTCCGCTCGACTTGACGATATCGAGTCGCCCACCCGACCAGGCGCGGAATTCTTTGCGGTGGACGCCCATCAGTAGCTTCATAACGCAAAAACCTCGCAATAGTAGTTCGGGCAATGCGCCTCAAAGCCTTGCCATTATAGTAGTGCATATCATGACGACTGCCAATATCAAATGGCTACTATTCTTTACACAATATTAACAAATGAGCGGGAATTTCATTTCTTTGATTTATTGAATAGGTCTGCATAAATGCGTGCGTCTTTAAGCGCGTGATGCGGCGCTGCAGCTCGGTATGTGGCAATTTCCTCTTTACTCAGCAGAGAACTGACATGAACCCAATGGATGCTCGCGTTTTGGGGCCATAGGCCGACGTCGAAGGTGAGTTGACACAGAAAACACCAGTCGAAATCGGCGCAGTCGGTCACAATTTTGACCGGCCTGCCGAGCGATTCCACAAATTCCTGGATTTCAATGCCTGCCTGAAGTGCGCTGCGTCCATATTCCAGAGGGGTCAGCTGCGGCAGAACTATACTCTTCACAAAATCCGAGCAGCTGTCTACCGACCACCCGTTGGTGATCTCTGCGTAATACTGCTCACCAGTGTCTGCGACCAAGGCCAGGGAAATCAGACAGGCTGATTCAGAAAGCTGTGTGAACTCTGTATCGAGGAAAACGAACCGATCGCGCATGGTGAAGCCCTTTTTAAGTTGTTATTTAAGCATCTATAGTCAATAATGGCTTAAACCGTGATTGACTTTGATTTTACACTGCAGCCCTTCGATTGCGAAGCGAATCAAGCTCAATGCAATCATTGCCGCAGCCCTCGGGATGAAGCCCCGAGGGAAGAACCGATTGCCCTGGAGCAAGGCCCTATGCCCACTTCACAAGACCCCACAGTCATCGCCGCAGTCCTCAAGGCAATGCGCGAGTTCACTGGCGAATCCATTACGAACTGCCAGAAAGTCTTGCGCGCTGCCAATGGCGATCCGCTGCTTGCGGTCGGCCACTTGCGAACGATTGGACTGTGTGTTCATGTCAAAGGTGATCGCCTTGCTTGGCAGCTTCGGCAAGCCCAAAGCTATGCCAGGGGACTTGAAATGGGAAGCGATGGCAAGATTCGCCACGTGGATGTGCAGCCGAGCCCTGTCGAGCCTTGATTTCAAATGAGCGGGCGGCGCCTTGAAAGCCCTGGTCGCCAGCGATATCAAGAAATGCTGCCTGGATTGCAGGCATAGGGTCAGCACCCAGCGTGAGCCGATCGATGATGACAGTCCTGCGCCCAGCCTTGTGAGAAACGATCCAGCACTGAAATGGCCGACAGGCGCCCTTTAGCGCGGTCAGGGCGTTAAGAAGCCATGGGTGATGAACCCGCCCCACCAGGCTGCAGGTAGCGCGCACCTGCTACACGCCTGGCGTTTGCAAGCAAAGGTCTCAGCGAGAGCTGATCAAGCCGCCATCCGGATTTTGTTGAGGGCCTGCTTCTCGATCTGGCGTACGCGCTCGCAGGAAACCCCCATTTCTTCTCCCACCAGGCGCAGCTGAACAGGCTCGTCCTGCAGCACCCTGGCGCGGATCACGGTCTGCTCTCGATCGGTGAGTACGTTCATCAGGCGGTTTACGATTTTCACCGTATCCGCTTGCTCGTCAGCAGCGATCACCTCGTCCTCCAGTGTCAGTCCATTGGACAAACGCGATTCCAGGGGGTCTGCCTCATCGTCGATGCCCTGACTGGTGGATTCATAGGTGGCAAAATACAGCTCATAAGCCGCCAGGAACTCATCCTTGGTCACAGCATGGGTTTTGGTAAAGGCGCTGATCTGCGACGCAGTGGGTGGCTTGTCGGCACTGAACTGATGCATACGGCGATAGCATTTCAAAATTGCCCGGTTCTCTGGCACCTTGATCAGCCGCGATTCGAACAGCAGGTGACGGCGAAGGCCCAAGGTGATCCAGGTACGCGCATGGCTCGGAAAATGAGTGGCGAAACCGTCATTGAATGTGCGTGTCGCATCCATCAGGTTCATGCAGGCGATTTGAAACAAGTCGTTGACATCACCCCGGTGGCGAAACTTCATGGCCACGCTCAGAGCCAATGGCATGAAGCTGGTCACCACAGCATCAAAGGATTTGCGGCAGTTGTCCTGCCTGACATTGACAAGCAGCTCATTGCACCGCTCGTGTGACAAGGGCTTGATCCGACTGACGTGCGTGGCGGTTGAGGCGTTCAAAGGGTGTGTGCAAACATCGTCGTGATGTCCTGTGTTTTTCCATGAATTCGAGTTTACTGTTTATTGGCAAATTGTCAACGTTTTCACCATAAAAGCACCGCCATTGCTGGACACGACCCTTTCAATTGCGGATTCTAGAGCAGGTTCGTTGGCGGGCTTGAGCGATTATTGACAAAATTCCTGGTAGCCCTAATATGGAGCACTACCTACCCCCGTTTCCGGAGCCTCTATGTCTCAATCTCCCCAGAAGCAGCAGGCGCTTTCTGCCGCGTTGTTACAAATCGAACGCCAGTTCGGGAAAGGCGCGGTCATGCGCATGGGTGATCACGATCGCCAGCCGATCCCTGCCATTTCGACAGGATCTTTGGGACTGGACATCGCGCTGGGCATCGGCGGGCTGCCGAAAGGCCGCATCGTTGAGATCTATGGCCCTGAATCCTCCGGTAAAACCACGCTGACCCTTTCGGTAATTGCCCAGGCGCAGAAGCTGGGTCACACCTGTGCGTTCGTTGATGCCGAACATGCGCTCGATCCTGAATACGCCGGCAAGCTGGGCGTCAACGTGGATGACCTGCTGGTCTCGCAACCTGACACGGGTGAGCAGGCACTGGAGATCACCGACATGTTGGTGCGCTCCAATGCCGTCGACGTGATCATCGTCGACTCCGTGGCTGCCCTGGTACCTAAGGCCGAGATCGAAGGCGAGATGGGGGATATGCACGTGGGTCTGCAGGCCCGGTTGATGTCCCAGGCGCTGCGCAAGATCACCGGTAACATCAAGAATGCCAACTGCCTGGTCATCTTCATCAACCAGATCCGGATGAAGATCGGTGTCATGTTCGGTAGTCCGGAAACCACGACCGGTGGCAATGCGCTGAAGTTCTATGCCTCGGTACGTCTGGACATTCGCCGTACCGGCAGCGTGAAGGAAGGCGACGAAGTGGTGGGCAGCGAAACCCGTGTCAAGGTGGTCAAGAACAAGGTCTCCCCACCCTTCCGCCAGGCAGAGTTCGCCATCCTCTATGGCCAAGGCATCGCCAAGCCGCTGGAACTTGTGGACATCGGTGTTGCTGACGGTCTGATCGAAAAAGCGGGGGCCTGGTACTCCTACAAGGGGAACAAGATCGGCCAGGGCAAAGCCAACACCGCCAAGTACCTGCTGGATAACCCTGCCATCTCGAACGAAATCGAAGCAGCCATCCGGGCAAAGCATTTGGCCAGGGCCATCCCGGCTGAACGAAACGATGCCCCCCAAGCTACGCTAACCAGCCTGGCTTCTGCCGCCAAGTCAGTGGCCAGCCCACAGAAGTCCACAGCAAGCGCCCCTGCAGCGTCCACGCCGCACAGCGCGGCAGCCAATGAACCTGTTGCGAAGGTGACCTCGGTGTCGGCAGCGCTGATTAAGTCGGCTACAGGAGAGCTTCCTCCGGTCAACGAGCAGCCCGATCCGGATGAGATCCTGCTAATTGATGTGGCCGTGGAGTGCGACGTCATCGAGCAGCGAGCGGATGGCTTCTACTTCCAAGATCGCAACATCGGTGCCAGCCGCCTTGACGCCCAGAAGACCCTGGATGACGATCAGAGCGTGCGAGTGCTGGTTCAGGGTTTCATCGACTGATCAACGCTGAAGCACAAGGCCAGGGTTCGTCATGAATGCCTGGCCTTTTTGTATCTGGATTCCGGGCAGCCAGGAAAATGCATGAGCTTATGCACGCTTTAACCTTGATTGAGCGCGCTGTCTAAGCTGACAATACATCAATAGTAGCCATAAACGAGAGTCTGCCATGATCCTGAAAAAACCGTCTCGATTCCTTGCTTCTGCACTTTTGGTAACCTGTGGTTTCATGGCAGTTCAGAATTTTGCCAATGCCGCTGACTTCCAGGTGCAGCCTGAACAGGAGGTTGTGCAGGACAATACCATGCTGAAGTCCTCAGACTTCGCCAGCAACCGCTACTTTGCGTCCAAAAGCATGGACGGCCAGAAGGTTCGTTTTCTTGTCGAGGGCCGTGACGTTACCTACGAGGGCTTGCCTGATGTGCCCAGGGCGACACCCGTGGTGATGGACATGAAAGACCCCGGTTGTGTGGTCAACTTCCAGGACAATGGTTGGGTCAAGGCGGGTGACAACCTGTCCTTCCACGGTGCCCGTGGCGACCTGCTCCTGGTCAATTCCGAGCTGGCGCGGGTGAGCAATACCAACCACGAGATGGGCCATTGCATCGACTTCTCCGTCATGCCAGGGCTCAAGGCAGACCTGGCAGGAACCGGTGCCAACATCAACTCGGTGATCAATATCGCCCTGGTGCAAGCACTGGAAGGCGATGGCGCGGTCGACCTGGTCGGAGTTGCTGCCAAGGGCGCCGACTATGTCCTGGAAAATCGCATGGCGGCGTTCGATGCGGGTCTGTACACAACGGCGGTGAAAGAAGCCTATGCGGATCTGCACGCGGTGTACCAAACGGCAGCACTCACCGGCTCGTACGACGGTTTCACGGGTGTCATCAACAACTACCGACAGGCCGTGAAATGGGATTTCGACCACGCCGATGCCTTGGCGGTCTATCGCGTCCTGGCCGATGAACAGGCTAAGGGCGTCAATCCTGCGGACTTCATTGGCAAGTCGCATGAGCAGGTCACGGACTACGTCAATCAACTGTTCCAAGACCATTTCTACGAAAACGGCAAGCTTTCGGTCAATTCCCCTGGCTTCAAGTCGATCGTCGAAGAGGTTCATATTCGCGGGCAGCTGACTATCGGGGTGGAGCCTGCCAAAAGGGCCATGATGGAGCGTTTCGACGCGCTGCTCGATGACGGCGCGTTGCACCGAGCGACCATGGAGTTCATGGCCCTCAGTCAGCAGTCAGTTGCCAATCAGCAACAGGCGCTCAGCGCTGGCACCGTCGATGCAGAACATCTGACCCAGGCGATTGAGGTGGTGGAAAAACAAGCCATGAACCATGAGGCTGCCCTCGTGACGCTGGGCATGACGCAAGTCCAGGTTCAGCAGCATATTGAGGGCAGCAAAGGCCTTCGCGATCTCTTCGCTGGCACCACTGCCGAACGCACGGCGGAAAAAGATGCCATCTACCAGCAAACCAGCGGCGGCGTGGTCATGCGCAGGGCGATTCAAAGTGGCAGTGATTATGGGCTGAGTGATGCCACCAACCTGGTGCGAGCCAGCTTCAAGGAAGCGCTGAAGAAGCAGGATCTCATCAAGGATCAGGCTTCCATCACGCTTGAGCGCTGAAACCACCGGCATCAAGGCCTATCTGAGCGGCCAGCCCTACCTGGACTGGCGCCACAATGAATGTGAATTGCGTTCACAACCCTCTAATCTTCAGTTTTATGCCAGGAGTACATTTGTACTCCATACACCAACCTGAGAAATGTTCGATGATTCTGCCCGTGTTTATCTATCACCCTGATCCCCTCAAAACGAGCACCTTCATCCCTTCTGATCAGGTCTGCAGGGTTTGCAAACAAGCCCGAGGCTTCCAGTACATGGGCCCTGTCTACCCTAATTTAGGCAACCTGATCCCGATCTGCCCCTGGTGCATTGCCAGTGGAGAGGCGTATTCAGCGCTTGCGCTGGAGTTCTCTGACCCTAACTTGATCCTGAACGATCAGAATGACCAGGAGGTGAGCCGGGCGGTGAAAGATGAAATCTGCAAGCGTACACCGGGCTTCAACACCTGGCAGGATCAAATTTGGCTGTCCCATTGTGCTGATGCAGCCGTGTTCCTGGGGGCTTGTGATGGTAAGACGATCCGGCAGGAGCACGCCGAGGTGCTCCCGCAAATTCAGGAGGATTATTGCGGCGAACACGAGGTTCTCGATGAATATGTTGATGAGCTGGAAGCGGAAGCTGGCTGGCTTGTCGCCAGGATTTTTCAGTGCCGGCACTGTAGCCAAAAACTGGTGCACATCGAAGCGGACTGACAAAGTAGTGGCTAAGCCTTTACACCAAGGCATTGCAAATACGTCTCCAAATAACGATTTCTAGATAAATTGCTAAGCCAATTTTTATGCATTCAAAATCGGGGCTGTTGACAATATTCGTATAAAGGATATGATGGGAATTCGGCCAATAACGGCTTGCAAGCCTGACGGGAGAATTCTGCATGGCTAAGGAAAAGTTCGAGCGCACCAAACCCCACGTCAACGTCGGCACCATCGGCCACGTTGACCATGGCAAAACCACCCTCACCGCCGCCCTGACTCGCGTCTGCTCGGAAGTGTTCGGTTCGGCCAAGGTTGACTTCGACAAGATCGACAGCGCGCCCGAAGAGAAGCAGCGTGGCATCACCATCAACACGTCGCACGTGGAGTACGACTCGGCCACTCGCCACTACGCACACGTTGACTGCCCCGGCCACGCGGACTACGTGAAGAACATGATCACCGGCGCCGCCCAGATGGACGGTGCGATCCTGGTCTGCTCCGCCGCTGACGGCCCGATGCCGCAGACCCGCGAGCACATCCTGCTTTCCCGCCAGGTGGGCGTACCGTACATCGTTGTCTTCCTGAACAAGGCGGACATGGTGGATGACGATGAGCTCCTGGAGCTGGTGGAGATGGAAGTGCGCGACCTGCTCAACGCGTACGAATTCCCTGGCGATGACACCCCGATCGTCATCGGTTCGGCGCTGATGGCGCTGAACGGTAATGACGAGAAAGGCCTGGGCACCAGCGCGGTGAAGAAACTGGTCGAGACCCTCGACAGCTACATCCCGCAGCCTGAGCGTGCAATCGACAAACCGTTCCTGATGCCGATCGAGGACGTGTTCTCGATCTCCGGTCGCGGCACCGTGGTTACCGGGCGCATCGAACGCGGGGTCGTGCGCGTGCAGGAAGAAGTCGAAGTGGTTGGCCTCAAGCCCACCATCAAGTCGACCTGCACGGGTGTCGAGATGTTCCGCAAGCTCCTGGATGAGGGGCGTGCCGGCGAAAACTGCGGCATCCTGCTGCGCGGTATCAAGCGTGAAGACGTGCTGCGTGGCCAAGTGCTGGTCAAGCCAGGAACTGCCAAGGCCTTCACCAAGTTCGAAGCGGAAATGTACGTGCTGAGCAAGGAAGAAGGCGGTCGTCACACCCCGTTCTTCAAGGGCTACCGCCCGCAGTTCTACTTCCGCACCACCGACGTTACCGGCAACGTCCAGCTGCCGGAAGGCGTGGAAATGGTCATGCCGGGTGACTCCCTGACCTTCTCTGTCGAGCTGATCCAGCCGGTGGCGATGGAAGAAGGCCTGCGCTTCGCGATCCGTGAAGGCGGTCGCACCGTGGGTGCCGGCGTGGTCTCGAAGATCCTGTGATACCCGCGTCACACACTGCTGAAACGCCCGGCTTGCCGGGCGTTTTTGTTTGATTGCAAGCGTCCATTAGCTTGGACGGCTGTACGTCGCCCTGTTCCTCAATCAAAACTGTTCGAGCAAGCTTTTGTCGACCTCAATAATTGTAGTCAGCAGCGCGAATTCCTGGCGCTGAGAGTTAACCCACTTTACCAGCGCCTCTAGCACCCAATCACGCATCGAAATTTTTCCACCCTCACGAGAAGTTACCTTCTTGACGCCATCACGAATGATATCCCTAACGCTGGGCGGAAGACGAACCACAAACTTCTGGGGCTTTGCACAAACGGTGAGGTCGAATTCCCCCACTTCGGCCATGACCTCAGCGCTCAATCGCCTGCCGAGGTGAGCTTGCAAAACCCTGACCCTCGCCGTAGACCGTAGATTGCCTTCCAGGCTATCTAGAATGGCTGCAACGGCTTCAGAGTTCATGCTACGACCCTGGTGCAAGCCAATCCCTTTGAGCTCCTCGAACAGCTCCACATAGCCTCTGATAACAAATTTGTCGGCGGTGCGGCTACTGAATCTCGGGCGTGGTCGCGGGCCCGCCCTGACCTTGGTGAGTGCTTTTTCGAAGGCTCGAAGGGCGACAGGGTTCGAAAGCTTCAACATTTTCTCCGGTAGCGTTACGATCAGCTGATGAATGGCGGGGACGCATTTTATACCTTGTCCCCCTAGTTCGCTCGACTTCTTGTAAGCTGACGATGTTGCTTCGGCCACGGTGTGCCGATCTAGACCATTCGGGCTCTTTTGCGACCGAAGCTTTGGTTATCGGCCTAGTCTCGATTCGATCGGCTTCGAAACATCCCGTAATGGGATCATCTAACGGAGTGTACAAGGTGATACCACAATTCCCCGCACTGCTGCTTGCCGCAAGCCTGCAGCTGATTTCCACAGCCCTTTCGGCCCAGGTACTGCACTCTGGGAAGTATGAGCAGCTACTGTTGGCGGTGACGCCCGATGGCTACGTTGAAGGGCATTACTACGATGAAATGCCGGGCTCGACGCGGATCACCTGCTCGTTCTCCATGAGCGGCCAGGTTGACGCAATGGGCCACGTCACTTTCGTGACCAAGGCGCCGATGGGCTTCGCCGGAAGCTTGCGACCAGAGGGAGATGGCGTAGCGTTCTCGATTGAATCGGCCACTGAGATGCCTGGGTGCGGCATGTTGCTCCCACCTGAGATCAACACGGGACTGGCGTTGAGCATGGTCGAGCCCAAGCAGTGGATCGGGATGGCCAGAGTGAAAGACCCAAGGGCCTACCTGTATCAGACCCCACAGGTGCATGCGACCCATGCTCGGTACATCGTTCGGGACGATGTGGTGGGCATCCTCGTCTGCACAGATTCATGGTGTCAGGTCGAATACACCAACAAGGCCGGTAATTCGCACCTTGGCTGGGTCAAGCGGAAACACCTGGTCAACCTGCGTGACCTGAGAGCTTCTCGCCTGTAAGGCATCCCCTTGCTTTCATGGGCGGTCAATTGATACCCAGGGAGGCGAAGAACGCCTTCGTGTCTGGGTACTCTGTGGTGGGTATTACCCCGGCATCGTACGCATCGCAGAGCGCCTGCGCCCGCGCATTGAGCTTGGGTGCCCCTTCCATGTCGAAGGGGAGTTTGTTCTGGATGACGACCTGGCGGAGCATCAGATTGATGGCCTGGGACATGGTGATGCCCTGGCCATTGAGGATGGTTTCAGCGTCGGCTTTCAGCCTGCTGTCTACACGTGAGCGAACAGTGGTGTCCTTGCTCATGGGATTTTCCTTTTGTGGCTACATTGTGCCTACATTATCTCGGGTCTGAATGCCCCTTGACAACGATTATGCGGTTGGCAATATTGCGATTAAGGCGTATATTGATGTGAATTGGTTTCAGGATATGAGTGATGGGCATCTATCGCTTCGGCATCAGCCTTTATCAAAAACATCTGTCGCCGCGCAAAGGTTACCGCTGCGCCCATTCCCTTGAGTACGGGGGGCCAGGTTGCTCAGGCGCTGTCCTGGAGATCCTTGAAACCCAAGGCCTGATTCGCGGCCTGAGTTCGATCAGATCACGCTTCCTGTCCTGTCAGGAAGCAGCCGAAACGCGCCGGGAGCGCAAAAAGCGCGAAGCGGAAGACCGCAAGCGGCGCAACGATAGCTCGGGAGGCGGTTCTCCCAACAGTAGCTGCTGTTTGACGGAAGTGGCGGGAGATGCTGTGGACTGCCTGCCAGACGCGTCCAAATGCCGGATTCCGGATCTCCCGGACTGCGGATCCTGTGGCCCTGATGCCAGCTGCACCTCTTTGAAATTCCTGTTAGGACGTGAACACCCATGAGCATTCAGAAGAAAATCGGCTTCTACGCAGTTTCGCTTGCAACCCTGCTTGCTTGCGGGCAAGCCCTGGCGGCTGCAACCCCTGAGAACTCCCCTGTGCCCATTCAGGTGGAGGTTGCCCAGGCTGGAGTCTCACTGCTGGAAATGAAAGGTGTCATTCAGCATTCGGCCAAGTTCAAGCTGTTGCAACCGGGAAGCCGTTTTGTAAACACTGAAAAACACAAGCAACTCCTCGATACTTACTCTGACGTGAGGCTTAACCTTGATGTCGCGGACACCACCCGAAGCACCGTGACGTTGGCCGTCAATTTCTCCGATAGCACTGCTGTTCATGGGTATGCCCCCAACGATGTGACCAAGGGGGAGTACGAGACTGCTAGCGTGTTTGTCCTGGAGCGTGGGAAACCGTTCAAGCATGAGTACAACCTCTGTCTGGATGCCGCCAAGCCCTGGTGCAAGGGTGCCTTGAACATCACGGTCGAATGATTTGAAGGAAAATTGAATGAAACGCCTTGCCCTCATGCTTCCCGCCCTGCTCCTCTCCTCGGTAGCCTTGGCTGCCAAGCCCGTCACCTACGATGTCAAGATCGTCGAAGATGGCCATCTGGTGTATAGCTTTACCACCAGCGCACCGATGGGCAAAGGGGTTCACCTGGCGTCTGCACAAATCGATCGCCAGGATCAGGATATGGCCCTGGACTACCTCAACGACCAGGTCTCCATCGAGCTGACCGGCAACCTGGTCGACGCTAAGGGTATTCTCACCTCGAACCTTCTGTTGGTCGATCAAGAGAAATTCATCGACGCCAAGCTCGATAAACAGCCACCCTTGGTCAACATGCCGAATGTCGCCACCAGCAGGCTCAATACACCTCTAAAGCTCACCAACGGACAACCTATGGGGGTTAGCTATTCGTTGGGCACCACGGGCGCTCAGGATGGCAGCAAGCCGGCGAAAGAGCCTCGCACCCTGCTGATCACCGCGACTTGGGCGCACTGACTGCTGTCCAGGCACGGTGAGGCGCTTGAACAGCGAGCCTCGCCTGCCTGTACGCACAATACAGGATTTTGGTGCAGCGTTGGGATCTTCGACCATGCTGTATACCTCTGCAGATTTCATCAGTCTGCAGAGGTATGCATCAAGGGCGCTCACAGCCTGTCGTCCTCGCCGCATTCGCGGTACGGTGAAAGTGAGAGCGGTATGATGCCCTTGGTAGACTCTTGCCAGGCTTCGAGAATGAGGACTCCGAACCCGCTCTGCGGTGCCTGGAATACTGGAGTGCCAGACATGAACATTTCGCAGTACAAGGCGATGGCCAAACTTCGCCGCACATCCATTCAAGCTGTATTGGGGGTGCCCGTCACCCATTCGCAGGCCCTGGAAATTGTGGCCAGGGAGCACAATTTCCCGTCCTGGGATGCCCTGTGCGGTAGCCAGGGTCGCTGCCCACCCAGCAATCCGCTGAAAGCCAGCGTCCAGGTGGAGACGGCGCCATCGGATCAGCCCGAGGCTGAAGTGCGCTTCAGGGGGCATGAGCAAATCATCGCCCACCTCGGCCAGCGCCTACAGTCGGGCGCGAAGCCCAGCTTGATCGTCATCTCCAGTGCGCCGAGCGGCAGCACATCGGCGACCACACGCTTGCTCTTCGAGCAGATGCTCAAGCATCAGGTGAGGACTGACGCGCCGCCCGCCCCCACGACGAACACGGGAATCGATGCCTGGCGTGAGGCACTCAGATGTGCCATGCGCGCCGATCCGGATCACGTGTACTTCGGCCATGTGCAAAGCCAGGTTGTCCTGACCGAGGTGATGAAATGCGTGGCCCAGGGGCGACATGTGATCATCAACCTCACCGCAGATGATGTCGACAACGCTCAGCAGCAGCTCATGGCGCTCATGCGTGGAAATGAAGCGTATCGGCGCGAGCTGCAACAGTTGATTGAACATGAGGCGCTGTACTTCATCCATCAGGGCACTTGCGCCTAACAAGCGCGCAGAGCCCCTACGGGGGCTCTCGCTGTTTCAGCCAAAACCATGATCGAGGGCGTCATGCCAGAATTGCCGGAAGTAGAATGCGTCAAAAATAGCCTCGCCCGCCTCAAAGGGCGTGAGTTCACCAGGGTGACCACCCTCACCTCGCGTTTGCGCGAGCGAGTTCAGGAAGATCTGGAGCAGCACCTGGTTGGCCGAACGGTGGTCGATGTGCAGCGACGTGGCAAATACCTGGTCTTTGTCCTCGATCGCGGTTATCTCGTGGCTCACCTCGGTATGACGGGCAAGCTGCTGATTGACCCAGCACCGGCCAAACACGACCACGTTCGTCTTGGTTTCCGGACGGCAGCGAGCTGGTCTACAACGATGCCCGAAAATTCGGGTTCCTCTTATACGAGCAGGATTTGTCGGAAAACAAATACCTCGCCAAGGTTGGGATGGAGCCTTTGAGCGCCGCTTTCACCGCAGATCACCTGTTTGCCTTGACACGCAAATCCACGCGCCCGATCAAGAGCTTTCTGCTCGACCAGAAATTTGTGACGGGGATTGGCAATATCTATGCGTGCGAACTGTTGTACCAGCTACGAATCGACCCTGAAATGCCCACTTGCAGGCTGAGTCTTGGCCAGGCCCAGGCCATGGTGCCGGCGATTAAGCAGATGCTGCTGCGCTCCATTGAGTTGGGTGGCTCCTCGATTTCCGATTATGTGGATGCAGACAACAAGAAGGGTGGTTTCCAAGCCACCTTCCAGGTCTACGGGCGCAAAGTGGATCCGCTCGGCAATGCGGTGGCCGTTTCGAAAAAGGGTGGGCGCAGCACCTACTATGTCCCGGCGTTACAGCTGAGTACGGTTGCCTGAAACACAGATTGATCAACAACAAGAGAGAAAAAGCATGATCGTCCATCACCTCAAAGCAGCACTGACTCCTGCCCTGTTATGCCTGGCGCTTGCCGGGTGCGCCACGGCATCTCTGCAACCGGCGCCCACCACACCCGAGCAGGCGGTGAAGCCCACCATCAGCACCCTGCCATCGATCAAGCCTGCGCAAAGCTCGCAAGCCGAGTCTGCGCCACAGCGACTCAACGAGCTGTTGACTGTCTGGGTCGCAGGTTATTGCCAGGGATGGGCCGACGTGTCGGGTGATAGCTTTGAGCGGTGCTTCGAGCTGACCCTGCAGGACACTTTCAGTACCTACAAGCAGCGCACTGGGGTGGATCTGACGGCGGCAGCGAAAGAGGTCATTGCCAAGTAGGGCGGCTGCCCTACTCGGTGTCCACATAGCCTTCGCGGGCCACCTTAAGACTGTCCCAGTCGGGATGGTCATCCAGCTTGTTCAGAGCGTCTGCACCATAAGGAATGACCCATCCCTGGAATTGCCGGCCCTGGAGCTGATCTTCCATCGGAAATGGCAGGTAGTTCAGGCCGTGATCCTGATGCGTGATCTGATCGCGAATGGCGCCGGCCATCAGACTGTTGGCAAACCCTAGCATGACCGCAGGCCCGGTGTACGTCACGGTTACCGAATCGTCTTCATACCGGCATTTGCTTTGGCCACAAATACAGGTTCTTTCGCGGTCTTGGCGAACACTGAAAACGTCTCGGCAGACCAGGCAATACAGCATTTTCATCGAATTTACCTTTTGTATAGATCGGCAAACCCAGCGGCGCGCCGATTCAATTAATGGGTCAGGCTCGCGTGCCGAGCATTTCGGCAATCGCAGCCTCACCGAGCGCCCGATGTTCGGCAATCATGGGCTTCACTGATCCGCGTTGACGGGCCAGCAGCTGCTCCTTGGCCGTTTTCAGTCCATGCCCCTTGGCCAGGATTGCCTTGATGACTGTGCCTGGATCCACGGAATGGATGGTCAGCATAGCCTTCTTGAAGTAATCAGCCTGGTGATAGCTGGTCGGTGCCACCTTGGAGCCGTCCTTGAGCAAGGTCAGGCGCCCGTAGTTATCGGCGGCACAGGCCAACGCCACATCGTCGATGATGTGTGGGTCATGGCGCAACTTGCGACTCAAATCGAGGGCCTGGTACAGCGAGACCAGGCCATGGCCGCCTGCTTTGAAGATGCCATGCACCTTTTGGTGAACCATCGCAACGCCGGCTACAAACTGTTGAACACCGCCCGGCATCTTGATGCGTTCCGACAGCGCCTCCAGGGGAGGCCCGAAGCGCTCCAGGTCTTCATGGCCATGATGACTGCCGATCAACTCACCGTTGTCGGCCCACAGTTCTTCGAACGGCGTATTGGCTTTGCCCAGATCGTGCAGCAAGGCAGCCATGCGCACGCGCAGCTTGCGGGCATCGCCCAGTTCTGCGCTGAAGGCGCAGGCTTGCTCCAGTACCATGCGGGTGTGCACCCAAGTGTCACCCTCGGCGTGGTAATCGGGGCGCTGCGGGATATCCTTCAGGCAGTGCAGCTCAGGGAAGACCCGTTCCAAGGCGCCGCAGGCATCCAGGACATCGAAGTAGATGCCGGGGTGATCGGTCAGCATGGCCTTCTGGGTTTCTTGCCACAGGCGCTCTGAAGAGAGCGTCTCCAGCATGTCCTGCTTGACCATGCGCCGCATCAACGCCATCGTCCCAGGGTGCACGGTGAACTGGTACCGCGCAGCAAAGCGCGCCACCCGGAGGATGCGCAGCGGATCTTCCTGGAAATGACGGGACACCTGGCGCAGCACCCCGGCGTCCAGGTCGGCCTTGCCCCCGTACGGGTCAATCAGGGTGCCGTCCTCGGCCAAGGCCATGGCATTGATAGTCAAGTCGCGCCGGAACAGGTCGTCTTCCAGGGTTACCCCTTCCCAAGCGCACTCGAAGGCACCATGCCCATGGCCAGTGCTTTTCTCGGAGCGGGCCAGGGCATACTCTTCCTGGGAGATCGGGTGACGAAACACCGGAAAGTGTTCGCCGCTGAGAACGTAGCCCTGGGCGCGCATGGAGTCCGGACTTTGACCGATGACCACATAGTCACGATCATGTGGGTTCAGGCCCAACAGGGTGTCCCGGACGAAACCGCCTACCAGTAATGCTCTCATGTGCACCCTCCTCCATTGCGGTTTTGCACGCCATATCTACTCAATATACTAAAAAATTGTAGTTATGAACAACCAAGCTAAGGGATAATGGGGAAACGACTGCGCCGGAGCGACAGACCATGGAATTCAGGATCAAGGACGCTTGGGTGCTGTCCCAGGAAAAGCTTATTGAGTGTTTGGATAATGATGCCGTCGAGCTAGTGGGCGCCTATCCCTTTGAAACCCTCAGCGAGGTGCAGCATCTCAACGGCAACTCGGCACGTATTCGCGGCATAAAAACGGCCTACATGCGGGCAGGCAGTGCCGATCCGGCCACGGCATTGACCTTGATTAACAGTATGTTCCAACGGCTGGAGCGTGATGAAACGGTGCTGAACTGGGCGCTGCACTTCGAACTGACGCAAGGCTGCTACCTGGCCGGCAATGACCTCAATGTGATCAACCTCGTCAAATCGCTGCCTCCGGCCTCGAAGTTGGCTTTGGTGCTTCTTCTGGGTGGTTTGAGACCCTCCCCTGCTCTCCAACACACCTATCAGAATAACTTGGACTCGGCGATCAACCAGATTTGCGACCTGTGCGCCGAGCCTCAAGCGCAGAGCTTCCAGATTTTGCCCACGGACACGAGTTTGTTGGCCATGGCCAACTCCACCACAGGGGATCCACGCACCAGTGCCATCAGTCACAATGCATCAGCCCTGCACACACTGCCCAAAACGTTGCTGATCAAGATGAGCCAGGGCCCCAAACGGCCATCCCTGCAGCCTGGAACCCAAAAACTGGCAAGGCAGTTCCCCATGGCAGCGGCCCATCAGCTGGAGATTCTGGATGAAATCAACACGCCCGGCAGGGGCATTCAGGTGATCACCGCCATCAATAGCCATCTGCAAAAAAACTTCGGTGACATAGTTTCATTCGAAGATTTCACGTTGACGCCAAGCCCGGTGGTGGGAGGATTTCTGCGCGCCAAACGAGTTGGTTATGAGCGGTTTTGGCCAATATTATATGAACTCGGCGGTGAGCAAGGTGGCTGCGCTGAGAAGTTCATGCGCCTACTCGCCCATACCTACGCCATGGCTGATCGGTCTGGGCCCACTATCCTGACATCAATGGGGGCGACCCTTGCCCAGGAACTGGACAAGATTCCTGGCCTTCCGCTGATCAATAATTTCCTGGATGCGACCCCTACCCGTTTGACCACAGCACTGATTGATGACTATCTCGACTCTGGTGCGGATTCGACCGTTAGCGTCAATGTCTATCGTTATCTCATGCCTGATTGGAATTCGACGCCTTCGCGCAACTTTCAGCTGAGACTCACTACTGCTGACCGCACTGATGGGCTGTTCCACGAATACGGCCTCGTCCGACTGGCGCTGGGTTGCAAGGAGTTCCTGGCCAAGAACCTGGGTCTCGTGCAGATTGACGACAGTTTTGACCATTTTTGCCAAAAGCTAGGTGTCTATGAAGTCAATTTCGACAACCAGTACCAGATATCGCGGAAGCTGGAAGCTTTTGATCTGCTGCCGGAGCGCTTCAAAACGGCGGAAAACAAGCTCTTCTTGGGTGGCACATTATCCCCCGGTGAGCTGGGTAGCACCCCTGAAAGGGTGTGGGAGCGCGCCCTTGCTCAGGACATGGGCCTGTGAACATGAGATCAAGTGAGTACGACATGAAAAGGCCAGTGTTTGACATAGCTCGCCTGCAAAACCAGCAATCTGGGCAATATGATTACTGGAAACTGGCAGAAATTCTGCTTTCTGGCACGTATCGCTTGACGACCACCTACCCGTTCGAAAGCCTGGAAGATGTGCAGGGCGTTACCAATTTTGGGATTACGCCTCCTGGTAGAGAAGCGATGCAGTTATTCAACAATCTCGTGACCCGCTATCACTTCGGAAAGGGCATGCAAGAGCTTGACGCAGCCGAAGATGTCGTTGCATTGTTCGAGCATTTCAGGGGTGATGAGGACACTCTGAGCTGGATGGTGCACAACACGTTCTGTGAGCTGTGGATGGCGGGAAACGATCGGAACCTGGTGGATCTGGTGCTGAGCCTGTCGTTGGAGCAAAAGCAGGCGGTGCTGCTCTGGTCAAGCACGCTGCCAAGTCTCCCCGCGTTGACGTCCGCCTACAGCGGTCATCTGGATTCAGCACTCAAGCATATCTGCGCGTATGCGGAGCAACCACGTTGCCAGGCGATTGATCCACTGCCTGTTAATTTCATGTTGACGGATTACAACAAGATCAACTCCGAGAATGGCAAGCCAGGCTACTCAACCCTGGTATTGAACGCATCGCCGGTCAATACACTGCCACGTGCATTGCTGCATGAAATCTATTCACGAAACCGAGAGGCCGTACTGCCCATTGAGGATTCGACCTGGCAGCGCATCATGCGTTTCACCATTCCCAGTGAGTTGGCGATCCAGCAAGCTGAAAATTTCGTGAGGTACTACATCGGCTCTGACACCAACTCCGTGGAGTTCAGAAAAAACATCCGCTACCAGTCCGGAGGGATTTTGGCCTTCGAAGACCTCTTCACCACCTCCTGGAACACCCTCTACCCGGTGAGCGAATTTTCGTTTGATGTAGCACATTACCTGAAGGTTTTGGCGCCAGGTCAAAGTGGCTTGCACCCACATGATGCCCGCCTCATGAGCGCAGCGTTTTCCAGACACTTGGCATACGCCTCACTCAGCGCCTATACGCCAGTGACCATCACCAAGAGCCTTGAAAATCTCAAGGTCTTTTTCGAACAGGCTTTCATTGCACCCGAACCCTCGCTTTTCCACAACTTCATGCACTTGCAGGGCCCCTTTGGGAAGGCGCACGTCGATCGCTACATCGCGCAGTACGAGGATGAAGTCACAGGTGGGTACCTGAGCCGCTTCTGCAGCGTCCAGGCGCATCCTTGCGAGCTTGGAGAGCGATTGCTGAGCTACCTGGGATCCCTGCATGCTACGGCCACTGACTTGCCTCCGGAAGACGCCAATGGACAGCTGCATGCCTATGCAATGGCCAAGTTGGTGGTGTTGACCCTGCACCGGGGGCAGGAGCTCGGCGTCTTTGATCTCAAACAGCTGAGCCTTCGCGAGTTTCTGAAAAAGTCCGGGTTGAACAGGTCGGATGAAGCTCGCTTCAATCAAGACCTGCGCCATGACACCCGGAAATTCACTGCAGCCGTGGCTGCACTGCCAGCCCCTTTACTGACCACTGATGTATTGCTCTGCTGCGGCCTGGGCCTTTCCCCTGCAGCGCTGGAGAACGCCACGGAAAGTCAGCGTGAGCGCTCTCTCATGCTGGATTTGGGCATGTAGAGCCATGACACTTTCCCTAGCTGATGCCATCAACTCACCCAGACCCTTTTGAGTAGCCAAATGAACCAGTTCAACAACCTGCAAGACCTGTGGAACCAAACCGATGGCAAGTTTAACAGCGAGCAACTCAGGGTTACCCTGAAGCGCAAGGAGCCATTGTCGTCACCTTATCCGTTCACGCATATCAGTGAGCTGCAAGTCCTCTGTGGTGACGACTCTCCGGGGCCTCAGAACAGGGTGGTGCTGTGCATGTATGCGCTGTCAGCGCGGTACGCTGCCAACAAAATTGCCGAGGCCGAGCTGGATGTGGCCTTGTTCATGCAGCGACTTGAGCAGGATGAGCATGCGCTCAATTGGATTCTGCATGCTGAATTGGGCGATCGCTGGGTGGCGGGAAATGACCAGAACCTGGTCGATCTGGTGTTGAGCATGTCGACGCTGCACAAGTGTGCACTGCTGTGCGCGGTAACATCCTTTGGTGAATCCGATCTGATGCGCCTGCGCTTTGGCCAACATCTGGATGGCGCGCTCCGGTACCTGTGTGAGTATGTGTCGCAACCCAGATGCCAGGCAATTGATTCGCTCCCGGTCAACTTCGAGCTCAATCATTTCAACCCCACCATGCTCAACGGCGAAGTAGGTCAGCCGGGGCGCTCCACCGTCATTCTCAACGCCTCGCCGGTCAATACGCTGCCGCGCTCGGTGCTGCACCAAATCGCGTTTCATGGCCATAGCCTGGAGGCCATTTCAGCTCAGACCCGCGCTACCATCCAGCGCTTTGCACTGCCCACGGAGCTTTGTCATGAACTGGCCTACAGGTGGCTGAAGGAATTTCTCAAGCCCGAGACGAATTCAGCAGAATTTCGCAATGAAATCGATCGTGATACACAGGGTACCGTGAGCTTTGAGGACGTTTTCACGACGGATTGGAACTGTCATTACCCGACACTGACTGCCGAATTCGATGATTTCACCGTAGTCGGCACGGTCTTTCCTGGAAATCACCGGCTGAACAGGGCTGACGTCCTGCAGATGTGTAAAGTATTTTCAAAGTTCATTGCCTATGGCGATCTGGGCGGCCTGAGCAATTCCATGATTGCCCAGCACATGATCGATAACCGGGAGTTCTTCGAGCAGGCATTCATCCGCCCCGAGCCATCGCTTCTGCATAATTTCTCCCACAGTGACGGCGCCTATGGCCGTGAGCAGGTCGACACCTACCTGGATCATTACCACGACATCATCACCGGCAGCTACATCAGTCGCTACAGCTCTTATGCCGCCAGTATTGCAGTGATGGGCGAGCGCCTGTTGGCTTATCTGGATCGGCTCCACAGTCCAGCTAAGGACGCTGAGTCCTCCGAGCATCTGTACCACCACGCGCTCGCCAAACTGGTTGCCATGACCCTCAAACGCGGGCAAGAGCTGGGGGTTTTTGACCTCAAAGAGCTTGTCCTTTCAACGTTCCTCACGGAATGCGGGATGACTGCAGGACTGAGCGGTCGGTCAGGGGAGCTTCACTACGATCGACATCTTTTCGAAAGGGCGCTGTGCGCCCTGCCGGCTGAGCTTGTGACTCCGGATGTTCGGCTCTGCTGTGGTGTCGGGTTAACCGGGCAGGAGCTTGCCGATGCATCGGAAGATCAGCTGGCGCGGTCGCTGACCCTGGACATGGGGCTGTAAAAGAGCAGCCGCGCTTTGCGCCGAATCGAGGTTTGGCTACCAGCTTCTGCGCAAGCTTTTCAAGCGCAAGGCTGAGCCGCGCTTCGCGCCGAATCGCCAGGTCAGCGGTGAATTGTCTGTTGCGCCCGGTCGTTGACTGATGCAGGCGCGCAGGATGGGGCCGTGATTCGTCCGCAAGGCACATGCACCTCACAAGCAAAAAGCGGAGCCACGCTTTCGCGTCGAATTGGTAAATGCTCCGCGCAAGACCCGCTCCATCATCCCAGTGGAGCATGGCAATCCAGCCGCCTGCGGCGAATAGAAAATCACAGGCCAGAGAGATCCAGCATTTTGCAATCAAGCTTGTTTTCCATATATTGACAATATGGCAACGCTAGGTATACTGAGTGTATCTGAAGTCGAGGTGCACCATGAAAACCACCCAATTCCTGCTGGCAAGCGCCCTCTTCCTCCTGGCCCTGAATGCGACAGCCGCGAACCTGTACCGTCCGGGCACCCAGGGGCATGAGCTGGCGGCCTATGCAGAAAAGGTGCTGCCATCGACTGTAAGCCCATATTTTGTTGACGCAAAAAATCGGGCAAAATTTTCTGAAGAGCTTCTGCCTGATGCCATGGATAAGATCGGTATCTCAAAATCCAGCCAAGCTTCTGCCCCTCGCATCAACGTGGAAACCACTTCAGACGTGACAGCCCTGGCTGCATACGATAAAGCGCTGCCGGAGCGAAAGGATCGCAAGCTATGTACTGTAGTTTTCCTCCGCAAGGGTGAAGCCGCAGTGGGCTCCACATTAATGCACGAACTGATGCATTGCCGGATTCAGGCTGCAGAGATCACTGCTGGGTACACCGACCAGGTAAGACGCGTCATCGCATTGGAGCCATCGCTCACAAAAGGTAAGCAACTGAGGATGTTTGAGGAGGTTCTTGCAAGAGCGATGTCTTTTTCTTTCCTGGTCAACCAGAACATCAAAGAAGATGGCGAGTTCTTCCGAAACCGATTGTCCAGCCCATACCCTTCCAATCCAGGCCCGCTCAGCGTGCGTCGTGCGGTAGAAATGTGCATTAACAAGGGGGTATGCTCGGTTGATCCTGCAGATCTTGCCAAAACCCTGTTGGATGACAAAGCGTTTGTAGCTGCCCTCAAACAGGACATGGTTCAAGGCGCAGCTTATGATAAGAAAATGGGTTTCTAACCCCCGGCAAGCCGGGGGGGCATTTTCACAGGGTCGGAGGGGTAAAGCTGGTGTTTTTGTTCGCATACCTCTCGACCGCGTCTTTGAAAGCTCCTGTCTCAGGGGTCGACGAGGTTGGACTTTCCTGAAGCAAGGTTTCGAGCTTTGACTTGATATCTGGATCAACAGGTGGTGTTGCGCTCACATCGGGGATAGCGCTGTGATCCACGGTGTTTCCAATCCCAGCCTTCGCCACGATGTCTGCAGCTTGATCATCAGCGAACACCATGCTCGATGGGAAGCTGCCGTTGTTGCCAAGCAGTTTGTTCAAGGCGTCGAGCTCGCTTGTTGGTGCTGCCACCACAGGTGCTACGGTCTCTGGGGCGACTGCTGCCGGAATCTCCGCTACGGAGTGAGCGGCAAACAGCTCCGGATTGATATGCAGCTCTTTACCCGGAAAAATCAGGTCTGGGTTAGCCCCAATCATTTCCTTGTTCGCTTCATACAGGGCCTTTGTGGCCTCAAGAATCTGCCCGTTTGATGCCTGAACTCCGTTTGCTTCAAACTGCTCTTTGGCAATTTTCCAGAGCGAATCCCCTTTTTCAATGGTGTGAATGGTGTGAGCCTGAGGTGCAGCACTTGCTACCTGCGTATCAGATCCTGGCGTCGGCTCAATGTAGTCTGGCGAATGCCCAGCCGAAGGGATGATGGAATCTGGAGCGCGGTTGGCTGTCACCTGGGTTTCATCATAAGCAGATGCGGCATCTGCTGTTGATGCAAGAGCATCGTTCACAGTCGCTGGCGCGTCAGTGCCGGCCACCAGGTCTCCAGCGCCAGTGATGTGGTCACCAACAGCATGCAAGCCGTCTCCGACGAATTGGCGACCGCTGTCGACCGCACTCGCCAGGCCGTTGGCTGTGGCATCGTACGCGGACGCCACGTACTCCGATGCCGCGCCTGCGGCTTCAGTGGAACCTTGGACGGCGGTGGCGGCGACATAGCTCGCGGCGTCGTAGGCGGCGCTGGCGCCATCGGCCACCAGTTCGGCACCTGCTTCCACGCCGTGAATCAGGGCCTTGCCGGCGACAATCACGCCAGTCTCAGCGGCCCGGAAGGCATCTACGGCGTGTCAGCCACGAAGTCCATGGTGGTGCCTACGCCACCAGAAAGCGCATGGGCAGCGTCGGAGCCAAATTGGGCGACCGAATCATAAGCCGCGACAGATGCGTCAGCGACCAGGTCGGCGGCCTTGGAGCTGGCTTCCAGTACGGCTTCGCCAGCCACCTTGATCCCCTCGTTGGCGGCATGCGCGCCTTGCGCACCGAGCTCAACGCCGGCAGAAGCCAGGTCAACAGTTTTGTTGAAGCCGTTGGTGGCGAGGTCGAGGGCCTTCTCGTGGTTGAAGTCGCCAAGCATCAGGGCACCCATGGCAATGCCGGCCAGGGCCAGGCTTGGTCGGCCATAGCGCTGGAAGGTATCGGAGGCCATGACCGCACGGGCGTTGTCCTTGAAGTCCTGGAACTTCTGAGCAATGGAGCCAGTCGGGACACCCATGCGCTCCAGGTAGTTGCCCACCCGGCTTTGCATCTTGGAGGCAAACGCCTGCACCGACTCGTTTCCGATGATCTGGCTGGCCACGAACGCACCGCCACGCAGGGCCATGCGGGTGACAATGGCGCCGGTACCAATCGAGATACCCAGGCTGATCGCAGTCAGGGTTTTCTTGCCGCCTTCGGAGTTCAGGGCGTCGAACAGCGCATCTTTGCCGTTGGTCAAACGCGTCAGGAGGCTGTCGTTCTTGTCAGCGGTTGGGAAATGCTCCTGGAAGACATCAACGGTCGCAAAATGCTGGACGACTTCAGGTGGCAGCGAGTCAATTTCTTCTGCGCTGTAGCCGGCGATGGCAAGTTTGGATTTCATGTCCACGGCTTTCACCTGGCCATGGATCTGCTCCCAATAATCGCCGTACTGCAGTTTGATGTCGAGCGAGTTCTCCGGCGAGAACGACTTGGAGATCAACTCAAACGGTGCGTTAGCGGCGGTATTCTTGCCAAGCTGATCAGCGATGCCCCTGAAGTACGGGTCAAGCTCGTTGTTGGCTTCGGCCTTCTGCAAGACCATCAGGGACGTGAGGTAGTCGTTCACCTGGTTAAGGTCGAGAGGCTGTTTCAATTCCGACATGGCAGCACCTGCGTATTATTGTTCGAATTATGCTTATAGGCTATCACTCCCAATATAGCGGTAACAACACTTTGTTGCCCCATTTTTCCGGGTCAGCCATAATCGAGGAAAGCCATGGAGCCCTTTAATGATCACTGCCTTCTTCACCCAGATTACCCTCAACCCAGACGGCAGTGTCGCCAAGGTTCAGTCCCCACCGCGCAGTCCATTTCCCCAGGTCATCCTGGCCGAGGTCATCGACGGACGAATCGAAGCCTTCAGCTGTGCGAACACCTCCGCCGCGCTTGTCGAGTTGCATGTCCTGGACGCGCCCGATGCTGCGGTTGCGCGGGTTAAGCGGGACATAGGTGCCAGGCTCCTGAAGCCCGAGGCCTTTGTCGCAATTCACGGCATAGAGAAGATTCGCCGAGAAGTCAGTGCTGGCGCGTTGAGGCAGTATCCTACCGGATCGAGCAGCAATCAGGCCGTGGTGGCGTTGGACATGGTGATTCGAGGTCAGCGAGCCGCCTTGAACCATGCGATCAATGCGGCCAATCCCGAGCATTTCTTTGAGTCGCTGGAGGCGGCCTGGTTGTACTACCCTGCCTTGAAGGACGAACTGGCCCCTCTGTACCCGGCGCTTGGCGAGGCATTGTTCCGGGGTGCAAAGGCGCAAGACCTGATGAACAACCAAGGTCGGTGGGAGATGAGGTTGCTCGGGCACGAGGCCGAGCAGCAGATCCTGATCGAAGCGATTGTGCATCAAATGCTCAACGGGAATGGCGGCTTCATCCGGGTCATAATTGACAACGCGCTGATCCGCACTATTCTCAAACACCCGAGGATGCCCGAGGTTGAGGCCTGCACGGTGAATCAGGGGATCCTTGCGCTAGCGCACGAGATGGGGGTTAAGTTCCATGTAGATCCTGACCGCACACCGACCGCCTTCAGGAAAGAGGAACACATCGGGAGCTTCATTCTGGAGGGTTACGACTGGACGCTACTCCCCAATTTGACCCACTACCCATCTGAGGCGGGCGCTGTAGGTAGTCTGGCCCAGTACATGACAGGGCAAGTTACCCCTGTCTTGTCCTTCACCCCCGATTCGCCTCAGTTTTGGGATAGCAGCAAAACGTCCGAGTATGACCACCACAAACGGATAGTGCAGGCCATTGCCAAGGTAGATCCGGAGCAGTTTACCCAGGCGTTTGATCTGCTCACTCACAATCAGCGCCTGGCCTGTGTGGCCCAGGGCTATGTCGATCGTGCGTGGATTGATTTGGAGGCGCTGCCTCAAGTCGGCCTGGTCAAGATCCTCGAAGACGATCTAGGGCTGTAGCCGACGCGGCAACACGAGAGGGGCCCGAATTGCGAGGGTCTCGTTGCTTACTCTGTGACGGGCATGTTTGGCGGAAGCTGTGCAGGGGCTGGCAAGTTCGCTGGAAATTGCACAGCTACTGGCACATCGGCTCTGGCCGGTGGCACCCCGCGATCATGCGCTGGGCCGTGCGAGAACTTCTTGAAACCTTCCAGGGCCTTCACCTTCTGCTCTGGGGTCAGTACTGCCAGAAATTTCGCGAACTGTTGATCATGACTGGCCTTGAGGTCGGCAGCCAAGGCCTCACGTTCAGCTTGAGGGAGCTTCTCCAGGTAGCGGCTGACAATCAGCCTCTGTTGCCCCATATCCTCGCGTATGGTCTGATGCAGCACCCTGCGCTGATCCTTGTTCAGGTTCAGTTCTTGAGTGAAGCCTTCTGCACGCGGGCCAGGCTTGTGCTTGGCGGGATGGTCTGGACGTGGATTGTCATGCTTGTGGGTTGGTTCTGCCGGTGTTACTTCTCCAGCGACAGGATGGGCACCGATTGGCTCAGCTGGCGAGGCCGGGGCGGCAAAAACCGAAGTGCTGGCGAGCGCCAAGGCAGCAGCGAGAGCAAAGGTGGCTTTTTTCATGTTCATGGATAAGATTCCTTGTTGTTATTCTCAACTTGCATGGTAAGGATGATCTGTTCCGGTGTCAGTCAATATAAGGTAAATGGAGTGTAAAGGTGGAAAATTGATTTTCGCTTATTGACCATATTGAGTTTCTCGTTGCAATTGAGCCCAGGTAACCCGGCCCACCTGGATCAATTCATGCTCATTTTCCGGGTAAGTGTCGCATTTGATCAGATGCTCGATGTTGACCTCGAATAAGCCAGCCCTGGGTGCGCCGTATGCGCTGGGATTGTAGCGTTCATTCCAGTAGACCCCGTCCAGCGTGGCGCGGTGATGAATCCGAGCCCATTCAATCAGGGCAAAGTCAAACGCATCGGCGTCTTCTGATGAGCGCAACTTATGAATTTCGCACAATTTTTCAGTCGGAGCATGGATTGTTACCTGATCAATTCGCTCGTACTGGTCAGGTTCCGCGTCGTCGACGTCTTGCTCAGTCAGTCGAACCAGGCACGTTTGCTCCAGCTCGTCATCGTAATACTGCCCCTGGAGAATGCTGCGAGACTCAAGCAGGCCCTGCTGGTAAGACCACCGCTTGACTTGAGCGTGCAGTTGGCGCCCTGCTTGGGTGGCTGGGTGCGTGATAGAGAGCATATCCATCAGTGTGTAGCCAGCATTCCCTTCATACAGGTCAAACCCACCGAGCTTTACAATCTCTCGCCAGGCAGCCGGGCAGCGTGAAACCGAAAAGAGGTTGCCCTCCTGGCTCCTACCACAGGCAAATTTTCGGGTGATATCCAGGTCGCCGATGTGCCAAAGCTGGTCAACCTTGATGATGGGAACACGCATGGCCAAGCCTCCAGAGTTTCTTGATCATAAGCTTCTGGAAGTTGGGTGTTCAAGGGATGGGTCAGTTTTACAGCTGGCCGCCCGTTTCATTCAGGAGCGTTTCGGCCTCACGAATGGCCCGTGCATGCTCTGGATGTTTGACTGCTTGCAACAGTTTTATCAACCCCTGCTGGGATTTGGTCAGCGCACGAACCCTTTCTCTCAGCAGATGGGATTCTTCGGCAGCATAACTTCCTTGGGCGGCATCGAGCTCCAACGCGGAAAACCCGAGCATGCAGTCGGCCAGCAGGGAAACAATGCCATTGGCCATGTCCATGCTGATCGAGATCTGGTCAACCTCCCCCTTGCCCACCAAGCCGAACAGTTCCGGGGTGTTGCTCAGCTCAATATGCCCCTTTATCTTTCCGATGCAGGACTCAAGGCGACTTTGCAGTCCATCCATCGAATTCGGGTTATCCAGGGTGATCGCCATATTCTGTTTACCTTCGGGTCTTAGGCGGAGAGTACCTAGCCATTGCCAAACTGTCAATGTTGCACACACCACCGGCACGAAATCAATTTTCTTTAGGGCATCTTTAGCGTTTTGTTGATAATTTTTCCCATGATTATCGACCAATAATCAGCCCAGAATGAAATTTCACCAGGGTGGGTAGTGTAGCGGTAGGCATTGTCAAGAATGTCAGCATGGCCTTGTTCACGCACATGGTTGGCGAACGTTGTCGGACTGAGAATTTCCTGGCAGTTATCAAGGTGATCTTGGAGATCCTGCGTTATGTCTTGGGACACCAATCCGGCTGCAGCCAATTGCTTGATGTTCGCAGCCGCTTTCTCGAAAAAGAAGTCGAAATCGAGCAGCGGGGGGTAGCAGGTACTCCTGGCGTGCTGGGCAAGGTATTCCGCTCTTAGCTTGCGTAGCCCAGCGAGGTTGTCGCTGTCGACATTACAGAACTGCAGGTGGCGCATGCCGGCCTCGCCAGTGATCGCGATATCCAGGTTGTTGCCACTCAGGGAGGCCATCACCAGCCATTTGACCCCCATTTTCGGGTTCGCGGGGGTGACAATGAAGCTTGTAGACCAGGCAGGCGTGACGCCAGCGACGAAAAATTTCACATCTGCCTCCAAAAAGTGAGCACGAACGGTTGAGGCTGACCAATATACAGAAAAACAGTTCATGGGAAACGTCATTTTAGTTGCGATCAGGACATTTGGTGCACTCCTGATCGGTTTTCTGTGGAAAAAATCCTGGTGGTGTGTACCGGCATACGAGGTCTGGACGATTTACCCCTCATGACTGCTCAATGGCCGGCTCCTTGGGTATCATGGGATAACAGAGTACTGCTGGCGCACGAACGGGGCCAGGGGTAGCTCGTCAGGCACCTATACTGGGAGCATTATCTTGGACGCTTACGCTGGATTTGAATGGATCTTCGATTGCATTGAATACATGACAACAGGTGATACGGTTGCGTTGTCCAAGCTCGCCGATCGCCCATTCCTCAATCACAACACCGACTATGCGCTCTATCTGGCCAAACGCCTGGGTCAGCTGTGCGACACCCTGCCGGAACCTACGATGTTTGTGCGCATGGCAGACCTTTTGGAGCAGTCAAAGGCGGCCACGGCGATCGTAGCCCTCTACGACCGGAACATCAGGGACTATAAGGCCGCCAGGGAGATCAAGGAGCAGACCACCAGTACCAACAACCGTCTGCTCTTCTGGGGTGGTTTGATGGCAAAGCTTGAGCCCATCCGTTTTGGCACGGCGACTTGTCCGGCATTTCACGGCGTGCGGCATGCATGGATGATTCAAGCGCTTACCAATGACCCTGCCCACGCCAAGCGTCAGCGCTTCTTGTTGCGCCATGGCTTTGAGCAAGAAGAACTCGATGCGGCTGAGGCTGGATACTGGCGCCAAATCAAAGCCTGGCTGCCGGCTCATGATGTGAAATTTTTCAATGCAGTCATGGACAGCTCGCTGGTGCTTGAAAAGCTGGGGATGCAGAGCTTCACCGACTTTGCGAATCGCTACTCAGTCAACCTTCAAGCCAATACGCATGAGCCAGCAAAATGTAAGCGTTTCATTCGGTTGTACACCGAGGGGGTGCTTCGTGGTTTCCTTGAGCCAAAGCCGACGACGCAGAACTACACGTGGTTCCTCGCCTCCGAGCAGCTGTTGCGGCACCCCTCCCTTGTGCAGGCCATCGAGGATAGCTTCAGGCGCCTGACCGCTGTTGAAGGGGCTAAGCTGGCCGACACCCTGGACACCCTGCTTCATTACACCCACTTCGACAAGGTGTTGCCTGAGTACGAAGCCCGTCCAGATTTTGCTGCTGCCCTGGGCAAATTGAGTCGCGATCAAGCTACAAAGCTGATCGAGAAATCCGTGATGCGAGATCGCTGGCTCAATTGCTATCCTAAATTATCAGAAGACGTCCTTATCCGAGAGCTGGGGTTGTGATGAATAAACGGAATCAATACGCGATCCAGTGTGACCGCCTGCAGATGAAAGTTGAATATGGCCGGGAAATCTGGAACAGCCTGATCGCAAGCGCCACACGCATTCAACCTGCCGAGTTTGTCGCGGCCTGCGACCTGGATGGGCTTCTTGATGAAGAGGAGACCTTGGAAGATTACGTGGCCAGCGACCCTGACTGGGCCTGTTATCGCAGTGACACGGCCCAGGGTCAGGTGTACATGTTGCAAACCGCTGGCTTTGAGTTCTTCTTCACACCCGATGGTTTAGTGCCAGCCTATGACCCACATGCCATCATGGAAAGCCATGATGAATACGGCCATTCGGCGTTGGCGCGGCTGCTTTTTCACAGCAACCACCCGCTGCTGCAGAATGCCTATGGTTATGAATGTGATGCAGTGGAGATCGAGGAAGACTTTACCGTCATCAGGGGGACAGGTATTCGTTTTCAAATCCTGGAAGACGGTCATCCGGTGGCTGGCATGCATGTGCTGGGCAACCAGATCCAGGACATTTACGTCAGTCGTGCTCGACGTCGCGAAGGGCTGGCGACTGAGATCGTGGCCCGTGCCGAGGCCTTTATGGGGCGCCTCGAACATTCGTTTAGCTTGACTGTTGACGGAAAAGCCTTTGTCGAATCGCAGCGGCGAACCGAGGATGATGATTCACTCGACCTATGACGATGGTTTAGATTTGATTTCATGGTATATTGGTGAAAAGTTTACAAGATCACTGTCATGCCTGCCGAGCCTGCTGCCAACCCTGGGGACATAGAGTCACGAATTCGTGAGTTATTGCGCGGTATCGATCCGCGCACAGTGGCGCAGAACGAAGCTTTGCCCGCGCTTGAAGTCGAATTGCTCAGGCTCACCAAGTTGCCAGCTTTCAAGCAATCCTTGCTGGCAGGCAATCGCTACAGCTGGTTCGCACTCTCCTCCCTTGAAGTCGCTCACGAAATGGCGTTTCTGTGTTTCTGCAGTTGGGGAATGCCACTGGAAAAGGTCATGGCCCTGCTGATGGCCATGAAACCAGCCAGCCCCGCCCCTTCATCTTGGCGCGTGAGTTATATCAAGCTGTTTGCTTGCATCGCAGCCTACCGCTGGCAGCCGGCGTCTCTGGTGATGGCGCTGAATCAGATTGAATCGAAAGCAGGCATTTCTGCTGTCAGCTTGCGCATTGTTCTGAAGCAGGCCTACCGGGCCAAGGTCTTTGTTGATCTGGTAATGGCGCTGCGCACCTACCTGCCTGAATTGAATGCACGCTTGGAATTGGCGCTGGAAGGTTTTCTGAGCGATGTTGATAACCGCCAACTCAAGATCCAGACCCTGCCTCGTGAACTGTTTGCCCCGCACAATCTGTCTGCTGGCAGGCTTGGCGCGTCGAGCTGCGCGGAAACACGCAAAAGTCTTTGGAGCACCGACCTGTCATTTGAGTCCAGGCTTGCACTGGGTCGCACGGATGTTGTCTGGCATGAGTGCAGCCTGGCGCGGCAGCTTAATTGGCGCGGGGTTGGCGACCTCATCAAGCACATGAAGCAGTTGTACGAGAAGGTTGGTCAGGATCAGGTGCGGCAGCACTTGGCTGCCAAATCCCCCGAGATGGCCCTGGCGAAAACCGCGTTCTACCAGAGCTTCACCTCCCTGGATCAACTGTCGAATTTACCTGTGGAGATGGCTGTGGCGCTGTTCGACATGGGCTTTGTCAGGGGTGCTTCGGTCACCACAGGCGAAGGTCGTCATCCCCAGTTGCAGCATCTGTTGCTGCGCAATTCGAGCGTCATTCCGAATCAGGCTTCGAGCGCATTATAATGATCAAAATTGCCTTGGAGTGTGCGTGATGTGGATCGAACTGCCGCGAGATGAACGCGCTAATGACGTGATGAGGGTCGTGAATCTGATCATGGAGGAGACTCCGGATCGCTTCTGGTTCTGCAGCGATCAGGAGGGCATCGAGGTGCAGCAACTGCGCGTCAAGTTGCCGGTGCTGGAAGAAGATTTGCTCTATGACATACGGATCCTTACCGCACAATTGAAGGCTGCTCGCCTGGCGGCCTTTGAACTGGGTCAGGCGCCTGGCCAGCGGATTGCGGTCACGCCTTCGCTGATCGATTTGATGGGACTGTTGCGTGAAGAAAGCTTCGAGCTGCGCAACGACCATGACGAGGGCATCCTGATCGAAATTGTTGTGGATGCCGAGGGGATCACTCATGAAGTGGTGGATGAGTTGCTTCTGGCGTTCCGCAATAACGGCTATGTCCCGCCCATGATGCGCGCCATCAACCCGATGGTGATGGCTCAGCGCCTGCTGGATGCCCGGACAAACCAGCAACTCGACCACTACCCCTTGATTTGATTTTCGCTTTGGAGCTCACGATGACTGCCCGCACCAAAATCAACCTCATCCTGGTCACTGGTAAGAATGGTGAGGTCGGAGATAACGGCGCCCTTCCCTGGAAGAACCCGGAAGAGCTGGAAAATTTCAAGAACGCCACGTACAGCCACCCTGTGATTTATGGCCGCAACACACTCGTCTCCATGGGGCGTGTGCTGCCAGGGCGGCGTAACATCATCGTCAGCTCCCAGCTCAAGTACATCCCTGGTGCCGAAATTGCACCGTCGCTGCAGGCAGCCATCGACATGGTGCAGGGTGTGCCCGAAGCGTTTGTCATTGGCGGTGTAGGTCTGTGGATGGAAGCCCTGCCAATTGCGGATGCAGCGCTGATCAGTGAAATCGATTTCTCGGGTGACGTCGACACTGTGCTGCCGAAAACCTTTTTCGTCGATCTGCATGCACTGTACGAAATGAAGGGGTTTAGCGACAAGGGCAGTTTCACCGTCAGCTACTGGCAGCGAACGGGATCAGATTTCTACGGTGTCGAAGACATTTCGGTGCCAGCTTAACGCAAAGGAAGCCCAGGCGCCCGCAGCTTTCCATCCAGCCGGCGCCGCCCACTGTATTCGGCTCATTCCGTGAGCCGAATATTGTCGCTATTCGGCTCATCAATGCTTGGTGCAACTCATGTCATCGTCGATCGAACCTGCGCTGGATGAAACCGGCTTTTTTTCCCAAGAACATGGTTGCGACTGGCGAACCGTTCTGCTGCAAGAGATCGCTCAGCGGCGAGAAGATGGTCAAGTTCAGCCTCGGATCGCAGAAAGCATGCTACGCGCCTATTTCTGGCCAGATGGCTTGTCTTACCTGCAATTCAAAACGCTGATTCTCGACGAGCGATTCGATTGGCTTTCGATTCTGGCAACCGACCATATGGGTGGGAAGGAGCGCTCAATGCTCTCCTTCCTGATGAGTCGCATTCTGTTCAGTGATCATTTGGCGTACGACCCTGTTATTGGCGAATCACTGCGTAAGCGCTACAACCCAGACCAGATCGCCCTCATCTTCAGTTCGGCAGCCTGCGTCCCCTGCATGATGGGGTCTCTGGGTGGCGGTATTGATGAGCGCAATATCGCACTGGAGCGCATTGCTTGCATCTTGAGTGAAGATCAGCCGACGCTGGATGCCTGGATCACCTTGATGCTCAAGAGTATCAACAACCGTTTTCCTGCATTGGGCAAGAACCTGTCATCAGGCAAGCGCATCGACCAGACATTCCAGACGACAGCCGCGTTCGAAAGCCTTGCACAAATTGACGAGTCCTGTGCGATGGAGCGCAATGCATCCCTGCTCACATTGATGTGCGTTGCCGCGTTCCTGTCATGTTCGAGCCTGAGCCAGTGAAAGCATCCTTGGCGCGGTACACCAATGCCACCCTGTACCACCTCGCCGATACTGAAATCACCGGGCTGTTCGACATCAATGGGAACCTGGTGCACCGGGCATTCGCCCAAGGCCTTTACCTCAATGCCGGGGATGCTCAGCCTTTTGCGCGCACCCACTTGAAAAATGACCCGCTACGCGAGCGCAATGTGGAGTTGTGCGGTGTGTTACTGGCTTGTGCGCCGTATATGAGCCGCCAGCCCTACTCCATTCGCGCCCTGCTGGATGTGGCGCAGGGGCAAAGCTCCGGCTTTAGCGTCTTCGTCAGGAATCACCTCTTTTCCTGGCGATTTGATCTGATAGACACCCTATTCAAGCATCGAAAAATGGCGCCGTTGCGGGCACGCCTGCTGACTCCGGAGCATGTCCTCAGCTTGTATGGGGACGAGATGAGCCGCACGTCCTTGTCCAGGCCACGTGTCGAAGGCGCGAAGGTGCTGTATGGGCATTTGCCAGTCAAGCTGCGCCAGCAAGTCCATGAACAGATTCTGCGCCGATTGGCGCGGCGCACCACCCTCAAAGATCTGCAAAGCCGAGGATCAGCCCTGACCTTGCTGGCCTATCTCTCTACATCTGAGCAGGCGCAAGCGATGCGCACGCTGATATTGCCAATGCTGGGCGCCCTCATGGCCCGCGTGACTGACCAGCCCGATAATCCTGACGCCGGTAGGCAGCTTGGGGACTGGCAGTTGCGGGCAGCACTCGCTGATCTACATGCCAAGGGCATCCTCTTGGCCTCAGATTACGCCCCGCATATCAAATCGGCGAAGGGCTTGAACACCCTCGCGAGGGCCCTTTCCATCGATCCGGTGCGATTGATTGAACATGCCAAAGCCAGCGTCAGAAGCGAATGCCTGGAAACTGACCTTGGGCTGTAAAGCCCTGCTGCTCCAATGCCATAATGCCAATATAACAAGAATAAAAGGGTTGCCTCATGCTCGTCGTGTTCAGTGAATCTTCCCGTGAAGACCTAGCCCAAAGTCTGGGTATTGCTACGTGGTACAACGAATTTCGCAACGAAGACCTGGACTACTGCATTCGTCGCGAACGGGCTCAGGAAATCCTGGCGTGCCGGGCCCTGAAGATTCCCTATGTAGTCGTGGCGGAGCCGTCGTTCCTCGGGGATGAGGTGGATGAGCCCATTCTGGACACCAACTGCGAGCTAGCGGCGCTGGATCCGTCGACACCACTGGTGTTGCGCCTCTACGGTGATGCGTCATTGCCTGACAAGCTGCGCGTATTCCCTTTATTGGTGTCCAATGGTCATGAGCGGCAGGTGGAACAGTGGCCGAATCATATTGTCTCCCCCGAATTCTTCCTCAAGCGCCAGGTCATTCAAATGAGCCAGGCCTTGTTTTCCGCAAGCTTTCATTCCGGAGACCTGGTCACCCCGCTGTTTCTGAAAAGTGTCAAGAAGTCTGTTTTGCACCACGTGGTGGGATCATCGCTGGAGCTGAACGGACTGATCAAGCCAGCAGGTGTTATCACCAGGGACTTCCCTTCCCTTGCTGGCCAGGTGAACAAGTTACCGGCAGAGCAAGTGGTGGCGCTGCACAAGTACCCTGATTACGACTGCCCTTACCGAGGGCCGGTCAAGGGTCACTTCAAGGTGATTGACCTGAGCGAAGGGGTAATCATCTCATCGGTCATGAACATTCTGCGCGAGCCCGACCATCGCGGCGAGTACCGGGCTTTCATCGTGAATGGTGAAGTGTCGAGCATGTCGGCATACCGGGACTATGATCACAGCCCGGTGCCCGATGAAGTCCGTCAATTTGCTCATGCATTTGCCGAGCAGCATCGACATGTGGCGCCCGCCTACGTCGCCGACTTCTGCCTGACCGACCAGGGCCCAGCACTGGTTGAGCTCAATGGCCTTGCCTATGCAGGTCGCTACGTCGACAATGATCCAGGCCTGCTGTATTGCGATCTGGAGCGCTTTGCTGGGGTTGACCGATCGGTACTCTGTGACCCGCGTGTTGCGGTTCCAGCGAAGGCTGAGACCCACATGCCTGAAACGGATGACGTGGTTGTCGACTTTGGGGAGCCTGCTCTGCCCTGGGGCCTCAGTGGCATAGATCGCCCGGAACCAGAGCTCAATCATGCTTCGGATACTGCCCTGGTGCAGCGCTTCAAAAATGCCCTGGTCGACAAGGAGTCGCTCAGGGAGGATGATCAACCTGCAGCAGACTACTTCAAGTTGGGCTAACGATGATACACATGGAGCTTTCCCTGGAGGCGCTGCTCAAGCAGGCGCGGGGTACTTGCAAGACGCACTTGGCGGCCTACAAGCAGGCCCTTGACAAGGGCACCCAGCCAGCAGTCGACAGGATTTTGCAGGCAGCCCTGGATGACGCCCAGTTGACCTTCAACAAGGGCCTGGGGATCAACGATCCCAAAGTGCTGGCCCAGTGGGCCAGCGAATGGAGCAATTATGACCTGATGCTCTCGGAGTTTATGCTGTCGGTACCCAATGCCCTCCTGAGGCTTGGGCTGATGCGTGCCTGCATCGACATGACGGACAATTGCGATTTGCTGATGCCATTTGCTCAAAATTGCATCAAGGAGAACCTGCCAAAAAAACTGGAAGCACTCTTTGAAGCAGGTTACCGCCCTGCCCTGGATGCTTTCGAGATCAAGGATTTCCTGAGGCTGGTTAGCGACGTCAGCCAGCTCAAACGCGAACTCTTCCTGCCCTTTGTCGAGGCTGCCATTGAAACTTGCCGCATGACGAAGCTGGTGGGCAATGAGTTCCTGATGGCCATGATCGGGCGCTACCTGGGGTGCAGAGGCGGCGCCGGGGCGACTTACCAGGCGTTCAAGCACGAGGTGTGGCCCACGCTCAAAAGCCTTGATCACCTGCACCTCACGGATGACAAGATGCCTTCCGTGCTGCAGGCTGCGGTGGCTGAATACACGACCGTGAAGACTGTAGGCCTCTTGAAAATCATCGCCAGCGATTGCCGTAAGAGCCCGATGTTCCTGTTGGACAAGGCGATTCAGGGTGGTCGATTCAGCCGAAGCTTCCGCGACACCTATAATCCCTATGAAGTCAATACCATTGCCCCGCATATTCCGATAGAGATTCTGCCCACGACAACCTTCTTCACCATGATCAACAACGATTCGATGAATGAAGAATTCATGTGCCACACACTGCCCAGGCTGCTGGAAAGCAAGCAGGCCTACCAGGAGGATCCTGAGTACGTGAAGATCCGGGATCGGGCGGCAGAACTGGACATGGTCGATCTGATGCTGGACAAACCGAGCATTGCAGAAAGAGGCGCGATCCTGCACATCATGTGCCTGGAAAACGACAAGTTTGATGCCTTGTTTGCGGGGCAACATGGAAAGGCAGCTTTGCTGTTATTCGAAAACCGCCTACCCTACTACCTCGAAGCTTCCGGACGCAGGCCTTACGCAGTCGCGGACTATTTCAGAGATATCAGTGAGTGTAGCGTGCCGGATATACATGCCGACGAAGCTTATTTGGACAGCGCGAAGAGCTTGACTTCCGACTTCACGCAGGCAAGGCAGGCAACCATTGACTACAGCCTTCTCCTGGTTGAGCACGCCAGCAGCTTTGACAAGGCCAAACTGTACCTGGAAAGTCTGAAAGACGTGGACGAGCAATATGCCCTGCGGCTCTGCGAGAAATTGGCCATAAATCCCGTCTGCCCTGAAAAGGATCCTCGAAAACTGATGCGCACCATCAGTTGGGAAAATGAAAGCATTATGGCCGATGCCCTGTCGGAGGATCTTGGGCTATGAGCTATGGGCAGTACACCGCATTAGAAAACCCCGGCTATGACAGCTTGTTCAAGGAAGAAAGGCTGGCGATGAATACTTCGGGGCCAAGTGTTGTAAGGGCCTACGTTTCAGCGCCCACGAGCTGGCCTTTCTTCTATGCGCTGCGTCACGGGAAAGGGCTTGTCGACACTCTCAACCTGCGGGCATTTGAAAACGTAATTGGGCGACTCAACCTGACGGAGCCTGAACTTTGCAAGCAAATCTTGACCGAGCAAATCCCCAACGTAGGACTCAAGACCACCCTGCGTGTCGCGGCGGAAAACAACGTCGGGCTAGATTTTGAGCAGGTTTACAAGCAGTTGCCTGCCTGGACAGCGCGGCTTCGCCGCATGGACAGTGGGCCAGATCCTGACCGCAGTCGAGTACTGGAGATGGAGCGCACATATGGCCTCAAGGTGGGCCCTAGCCGTTATGTCACCTTGATGATGGATTTTGCACTGGGTGCTAATACACCCGTTCAAAAGGCTGCACTGAAGAGTTACTTTGTCCAAGCCCCTCTGCTTCCCGCCGATGTTCTGGCGCTGAGGCTGCATAAAAGCTACCGTCCCGCGATCGAAAAAACCTGGTCATTATCAACGACCGGGTCGCAGGAGACCGATGCGCCGAATCAATTGATCGCGATGGCCATGAAAGACGTCCTGGATCTTGAGAAATTCGAAGCCGCCGACATGGGCTCGCTGGTCAAATGCCCCAAGCTGGTCAAGTTGCTGTGCTTCGAGCGAATCGATTCTTTCGATCCAGGGGAATGCCTGGCGTGGTACGTCCACCCCTTTGTGAATAGCAATTTTGCAAGGCGCATTGCCTTCGAACTCTCGCTGTTAACCCACCTGGCCAACCTTGGCGCAGAGGAGCGGGATCAGTTCTGCAGCGGCCTGGCACACGGCCTGCTCAAGTTTTTGGTCAAGCCACCAGGTGCCGAAGAGATGAGCCCCTTCATGCAAGAAGTCATGGCTGACACCTGGGACAGCGACTTCAACATAGAAGCGTGTCGCTCTGTGGTTCGGTGCATTGCCCAATCCGCCCTCGAAGGATCGCCTGCTGGCCTCAACGAGCTGGCGAATGCAGTCAACACCCCTGAAGACGAGCAAACTTATGACCGCAAAGCATTGATGCGAGTGCTGAAGCTTGGGATCTTCAATGTCGGTGAAACCGCAGTGGAGAAAGATTTGCTTGGTGCGGTGAGCCCTGGCTATTTTGAGCGGCTGCAAGAGCATGGGCTGCAGCAGGTTATCAGCGATGACCTGAACCCAGAGGGAGACGTTCGCTGGTGCTGTCCACGCCTCGATAAATCGGTATTACCCCGGTCGCTGGCTAAACCTATGGGTGACATTGTCTGCGGTATCATCTGCGCCCGATTCCGCAGCGGCAACAACATGACCACAAAGGTGCTTCAGGAGATGATCGATCTGGACGTGCTGACCCCTAATCACATACTGCGCATTGCGAGCGATGATTTGGCAGCAAAATCCTTGCTCAGGGTCACTATTCCACGGAAGCTTCTCGAAGCCTCGGAGTCCCTGATGGCCCGCAAGCTCGAAACCGACCTATCACTTTGAGCGGCAGATCGACATGATGGAAAAACGCCCAGACTATGACCACCTGTTCACCGATCGAATGGTGGAGCACGTCATTGCAAGGCCTCGGTTCAACGCAGAGCCTTGGATTATCCAGGGACTGCGACAGCATGGCTTTTTTGGCTTCATGCGGGAGAATAGAGGTCGACACATGTGCGACCCCTATCCCGTTCTAAAGCGAGTGATCGCCGAAATTGCCATTGGCAACCCAGCGCTGGCCACCACGATCGTTGAAAACGAATTTGCAACAATCGGATTGAGAGCAGTGGCCATGCTTGCTGAGGATCATGACATTCATTATGAACTTTCAACGATATTCAACAGGCTAGAATCCTGGGTTGAACGCCTGGAAGCCGAGCAAGTTAAGGAGCAGCAGGAGCAGAACATTTCGTCTATTGAAAGCCAAGACGAAATATCAAGGAATGCGCGTATACCCCGCTTAGTATTTGATATCATTTTCAAAGCGGGGACATCTGCAGAAAAAGCGCTGGTGACGAGGCTGTTCGATATTACCCGCTTGGATACCCATGATTATGATGCCCTGATATTGTGCAAGGAATCAGGCAAGGGCGCGCTTAACGCCTTGCGCCTGCAATATGGCGGTGATAACAAGCAAGCAGTGGCAGAGCGTGCCATTCACCTGGGGTTATCAGGTCGACTTGATCCAGAAAAGATGCAGCGATATTTCAACGATGAAAAATATACCAATGACATTGTTGCAAAATTTCTGGTTCCTGAGTTGTGTGAAGATGCGGCGATACATCTCGGAAGAGGGTTGTTGTTTGCGGACGTTGAAGAACGACATGCGTTGGCCATGCTGCATGGGCATCTCTTTGACTTCTTTCACTCCAGGACGACTGACGCAGCACGCTCAGCCTGGCTAACCTCCCTGGCGAACGGACTGCGGAAGGATTATGTTCGGTATAACGAAAAATTCCTCATCAATATTGAGACAGGCGGGCTCCTGGTGCGAATCATCGTTCAGTTCGCCGAGCGTGATCCCACCCCCTTCGTGGCATTGATCAAGCAACTCAATGAAGATGATCCTCTGCCTAAGTTCCAGTCAGCTCTGCGCAGGATGATCTTTGATGTTTGTTTCTCTGATCCGGTGCGCTTGAAAAAATCCAGAATGCTGGGGCGATATCCTGAGGAAAAGGTACGCGCCCTGGTTGAGCAGGGTATTATTGGATCAAGGGGCAACAACTATGAGTTGGCTCCTGTGCCACCAACCAAGCTGCCAGAGAGTATCCGCAGACTGTATGCTGACGTCATCGTAGGATGTCTATGTGATTCCGAATTTTGCACCGAGCAAAAAATCATACCAGAGCAACCCATTGCCCAGCGCATTGTCGATGCCAGAATCCTGACGCGCCGGCATTGGCGGCAAATCAGTGAGCATGATGAGGCATCAGCGTTTATGACTAAAGCGACATTGTCACCCGGCATACTCGAAGTCGTAGGTGAAAAAATGCGGGAGCAGAGTTTGAGCAACGCCTTGGGGTTGTGATGACGGCATTCCTCCAAGTTGGCCCAACCCAAGCAACTAGAATTCGATGAGCTTATTCATGAATCCCATCCGCAGCGACTACGACAGGCTATTCCAGCAGCACTTGCTCACCTCCATGGCCCTTGAGCCGTTATTCCAGCTAATGACCGGGCCAGTCGATGACCTGAGACATCGAGGCTTTTTTGAGTTCATGCGGGATCATCACCGCACGCCGAATATTAACTGCCGCAACACCCTGTCCGTTGTGCTTCAGCAGATTCAGGCAGACGATCCAGTCCTGGCGAGCTACATCCTCGAAACCGAGGTGGGAGTCATTGGCGTGAAGACCACTGCCATTCTGGCTTCCAGGCTGGGCATCGAGGTCAACGTGATACATTTGTACGAACACCTGGGTCAGTGGGTGGAGCGCCTGGAGGCCCTGCAGGGCATGTCGCTGACGCACACGGAGATCTCCACCACCGAGTTCAGAGGCATTACCGAGGATGGTCGCCTCCTCCCCCTGTATATCGACCTGATTTTCGACGCTACGACTTCTGCCCAGCAGGAGGTGGTCAATCGCCTGTTTCGGATGGCCCCGCTCAACCCCACAGAAATCAATGCACTCACCTTCCATGTGAAATACAAGCGCGAGGCCCTGCAGAACTGCGCCGCCGAGCATGAGCCGAACGATTACCGGAAAATCACCTGCAGTGCGGTGCACCTGGGCCTGGGGTTCAGCTTGCGCGACGGGCATGAGCGTGGCTATCGCGATTACCGGGAAAACCACCTGTACACCGGCAGCAGCGACGCACTGCTGGCCCAGTTTCTGAACCCGACACACCAGGACGGCGCCAAGGATCAGATTGGCAAGGCGCTGATGTTTTCCAACATCTATTCCCTTGAAGCACTGTCGTTAGTCCATGGCCGATTGGTAGATTACCTTGACACCCTTGGCAGCGACACAGCGCGCAGTGCGTGGCTGACTCGGCTGGCTTGCCAGATGCCGGTGGATTTCAACAATGTGGATGAACAGGCAAAGGTCAACGTAGCCATGGGCACCCTGCCCATTCGGCTGATGGCGGATTTCGCTGACATCGACCCCGCTCCCCTTCGCACCCACCTCAACTTCCTGGCGGGCAATCAAATCTCCGAAGATTATCGCGAGTGGGCTCGCGTCATGCTCTTCAAGGTATGGTTCGCCAATGCGCATTACGTGCTCCCAGGCGCCATCAAGGGTGGGTACTCTGCCAGAGCGCTTGCAGGACTGATTGAGAGCAAGGTGGTGGTCGATGATGGTTCTGCATTGATCTGGCGGCCAAAGCCCTTGGACGCGCTTCCAGAGGTGCTCAAAGCGCCCTTGGCTGATGCTCTCTTGGGTATTCTCTGTGACTCCAAGCTGCGCCGCCAGCACGATCTGGACGTCGATACCCCGATGGCGCAACACATGGTGGATGCGATGATCTTCGGCGAGGGTCATTGGCGGCGGATTTCGGGCAATCGGCACGCGGCTGAAATCATGGCCAAGGCCACCCTGCCCGCCGAGGTGCTCAGTATTGTAGGTGATCGGATGCTGGAGCTTTCCCTTGGGGTTGGGCTTGGCCTATAGGCGTCGGGTTTCACGACTATTGAGAGAGGGGGCTGCTTGCTGATGAAATACAGGAGGCCGGGAACCCAGGCTGCCTGCGAGGATCCTTCCATCTCGGACGAAATAGGGTTATACAGTGGGAGCGCCCAGGCAGGATCCAGGCCAGGTTCAGTCGATCTCGTTTGCCCAGAGGGGGTTCCGTATGAAGGTGTGGATTACGCGACCGTATTGTGTCGAGGTCTGTATGGGCGGCCTACGCTCTGTTGACGTCTGGGTGGAAAAACCATTCTTTGATCAACGCGCCATTACCTATGACTTCGACCTGTACTGCCCAAGCACGAACACGCATTTCGCCGAAGTCTACCAGGAGCAAGGCTGGTACACGCCGTCAGGCAGATGCCGCGCCAAGCGCTTCCTCAAGCAGGATGAGGCGATCCTGCAGCAGGTGTGGGCCTTGATCCAGCACTCGCTGGCGCCCGTGGACAGTGCGTACCAGGACGTACAGCCTCCAGGCCCTGGTGAGTATGATCATCTCATGGATCCCTCCTATGAGATGAAGTGCAGGATTCACTGGAAGCGATTTCTCCTGGAGCTTGATCTGCGCGATGAGACGGTGAAGGTGGTGGAGGCCGAGGTTCTACTCGTTGACGGTCAACCCAGGGGCAACTACCCCATTACCCCAGAGACCGGTACCACCTCGCTCTTCCTGGATGAGGACATTGCCAAGCCGTTCTGGTACGAAAAATACGACGGCTATGAGATAAGGCGCGGTGAGCGCTTGTAGAGCGTCCACGGACATCTTCCAGGGAACCGACCTTGCCCTATGGGGAACTGTCCGTAGGCAGAAGCTTTCACCCGGCGTTGTGCCTGGCTTATGATGGAAGAAAAAGGTGTTGGGTTTCATGACTATTGATAAACAGGCCGCCAGGCAACGGGTAATGGACTCGCTGCTGGAGAATTACAGTATCCAGGAAATACAGGAGGCCTTCGCCACATTTCGCGAACAGAAGCAGGAATGGGCCGACAGGATCGAGGAGAGCCTGGAGGTATTTCCATTCTCGTTCGAGCAGGTCAAGGCCATGACTGCCACCAAAACGATCAGCTGGCTGCACCCGCTGACGCAGATCAGCCACGGCTTGCTCTACCATTTCAACGTGATCGACGAACCGCTGATGCTGCATTCCAACGATGTGGATGCGGCCTCCGGGCAGGTGAAAAAGTCCGGCTGCCACTGTTTTTATGCGACCGTGACCTTCGAAAATCATGGCATCACCGTGTATGACAATCTCGGCATGGGCGGCATGTGCCCAGAGGAAGCCAGGTTCGTTTGCGCCTACATGCCGCTCCCCGAGTGGATGGCGCCCCACCTGCAAACCCTGCATGCCATGGCTGAGGAGGCGATGAAGCAAGGCGTGCAGGAGTATGATACACCTATTGCCAACTACACGTGGCCCAGCATCAAAACCTGCGAGCGAACCGCCCGAAGGACGCAGAGCTTTCGCCCTGAGAACCGGGGGCTCGGTTAGAGCCCTAGATCCTGGCTGAGCGTATGCTCCATGGCCTCCTCCCCTAGCTGATGCAGATGCTCACGGATAACAGTCTGGCTAATATTGCAGACCTTTAGCAGATCCATCGAAGGCTGACCCTTTTCACACAGCGCCCTGATGATCAACCGCTGCTCATCGACATCTGCAGGCCTGAATCCGTAACTATGGAGCCCTGCGGCTGCGAGGCGTGTTGCATCCATGTCCGGCAGTGAGTAGTCCAGCAGCATCAATGCCGAGCGCACCATGATTTTTTCATGCGCCTTCTTTTGTACCACGGTCGGAATCTTTGCCCGGACATTCAAGAAGGCGGGATTTGGCATCGCGTCAATATGGTCTTCGATTCCACGAACTCTTCTGAGGTGGGCAATTTCACCGATCGCCGGCACCTGAATCAAGTGGCTATTCAGCAGCTCGCTGGGCTGGAGAGGGCCATCGATTTGCTCAAGCGAGCTCAGCAAGAGTGGGAAGGACGCCGTGGCGTTGAACGATTGCAGTGGCTCCAGGCGGTGGGCCTGCAAGGGCCCGGCGTAAACAAGGTGTTCAAGCCGTGTATAGGGCCTGTCTTCTAACTGCTGGCCAAACAGGTGATGGCGACGCAAAGGCTCCGGCACGGCCTTTTCGAAGATGCAGAGCGCGTTGATCACCATTTGCGTGGCCAGCTTGTCAGCCTGCATAGGATCGGCATTGATATGGTCTGCCAGGAGCCTGGCCGTGACCTGCAAGACCCGCCATTTTGCATTTTCATCGACGTCGGTCAGGTGCATGATCGCTGCTTTGTCATACACCAGGCTGCGGATCAAAATCTGCATAAGGGCTTCGAAGCCAGTAGGATTTGGCAGCGCTCGATCCGAATCCAGGGGGTGGTAGTTACGGTAGGGTTCGAAGGCATATTGCTTGCCGACTAAGGTGCTAATGGCTGTTTCGGCCAGCGATTCGGACATCTCCCCGTCACAGCTCAGGAGGTTGCACATTTCCTCCTGAGGCAGCCAGGTGTTGTAGTGGGTGGCTATGGCAGTCGGTTTGCCGTGCAAGCTGTTGAGCAGCATCGATTTGAAGAAGGCGGTCAGTTTTGCCTCTTCAGTTGCGCCATCTTGATTGAATGCAACAGTACTGACTTCCTTGAACAGTCGTTGCAGCGAAGAAAAGCACCCGCTTTTGGAAGCAAACGGCAAGCGAACAGCCATGGCGCCCAGGGATGATTCGTAAAATTCATCCCATAGGTAGCTGTAAGCGCAATGCGATTTTTCTGTGAGCAGCACTAGATCCCGGTAGGAAAAACCGTCTGCAACCAGGGCCGCCATCAGGTCAAGCTCGCTGTTGTCCTGGAAGTATGAATACCGCTGTAAAAACGTCCAGCAAGCGTCTGGATTGTTCAGGTGCAGTTCGCGAAGAGACCAGCTATCAGGGTGATTCTCCACCCGCTTAAAGCAGGCGAAGTTGTTCTCCAGGCTTGAAAAAAATGCTATCCGGAACGCCTGGAAATCCGCAGGCCGGGTCTTATCCAATGCCCTGCCTGTCGTCATGACATCGCTGCCTTGATCTTCTCAAGCCCCAGCAACTCCTGGGCATGCAGGGACGCAAATTGTGCCAACGCGTCTGCCCGCTCGTTGTAAGGATCGCCATTGTGGCCCCTGACCCAGGCCCAGGTCACCTTGCGTTCGGCGCACAACGCTTCGAGCTGCTTCCAGAGATCTACGTTTTTGACCGGTTCATTGGACGCCGTGCGCCAGCCCCGCCTGCGCCAATCCTTGATCCACTCCTCGATGCCTTTTTGTACATACTGTGAGTCGGTGGTGATGTGCGCAGGTTGACCGGCAGGCAGAACTTCCAGGGCTCGGATTGGGGCTTCAAGCTCCATGCGATTATTTGTCGTTTCCCAAGCGTGGCCAGACATTTCCGTCTCCACACCCTGGTTGATGATGACCACACCCCAGCCGCCTGTTTTGGTCTTGCGACTCGAACCATCGGTATACACCCGAATGGGTGGCAGACGGCTCGCCGCTGAGTTGAAGTCCAAGGCGCCCTGGCTTGCTGCAGTCTCGGCGACGCCTGGGGTTTGGGCCGCTTGGGATTGGCCTGCATTTTTCAGCGAAGCCACACCCTTGTTGGCCAGGGCATCGGCACGCTCATTGAGTCGGTTGCCATTGTGTCCCTTGACCCAATGGAAGATCACATCATGGCGCCCCAGCAGTTCATCCATCACTTTCCAGAGATCGACGTTTTTGACGGGCTCCTTCTGGGCCGTGCGCCAATTGCGCTTCTTCCAGCCTTCCAGCCACTCGTCGCACCCCTGGATGACATATCGGGAATCGGTGTAGACCTCGACTTCGCACGGGCGCGTGAGCGCTTCCAAGCCCTTGATGACGGCAAGCATTTCCATGCGATTGTTGGTGGTGTCGGGAACGCCGCCGAACAACTCTTTCTCGGCGCCAGCAGCTTGGAGGATGACGCCCCAGCCACCAGGGCCTGGATTACCCTTGCACGCACCATCGGTATAAATCGTGATGACCTGACTCATGGCTAATTCCAATATCCTGTATATTCGCGATTTTTCCACAGCTGGTTTTGAAAGACAAGCCACGTGTTTTTGGGCTATTTGTGCATGCAAAAATCTTGACTTGGGGCCTGATTACCTTGGAAATTAAATACTAGACATATTGGATATGAATGAGGCCCATGGTGCAGCTTTTCAAAAACACGACTGATGCCATAGTCAAAGCTGTCTGTGGTGAGGAAGCCTTTTCGACTTACCGCGATGCCATCGATCAGGTGCATGGCAATGGTTTTGGCGGGCGACGAGACCAATATGCCGCCGAGGTGTTCCAGAAGTGCGATGATGCCGAGGCACGGTTGCTCCAGGCATTTGGCGAAGATGGATATGACCTGGGCCTGCTGGGTTTGCTGGCTGAGGATGGCGTGCAGTTTCAACCCGAGAAGCGTGCAAAATGGGATCGCTCGGATGAGGATCTACCCAAGCAAATCCAGTTGACGGGCCTCTGTGGCTTCAAGATTCCCAGGAATATGCCAGAGTCCTGGGTTCGCGGAGGGATCGGGGTGCTATTCCATGAGCTGCTCGGCCCAGTGCTTTGCAAAAATGCGACAGAGAAGCTCCGGTCTATTGAGCAACGCCGACAGACCAACGACCGGATCTTGCTCATCGCCGAGCGCGTAACCTATTACACCCTGGTGCAGATGATGGGGAAAACTACCCTGGCTGTGCCAGCTAAATCCCCCTTGCTCGCCGACCTCATGGGCATGAACTCCAAAGGGCGGGTCACCCTCAAAGACTGGGCTGGCGATCAGAGCGCGTTCCAGTCTTCAGCAGAATCGCTTTTTTTGAATACGTTGGCCGAAAAAAGCAAGCCGGTCATGCGCGAGGAGCGCACGCACTTTGATTACGTGCGTCGGATGGCCCAATCCCTGACGTTTCTCCCCGCCCAAGCTTTCGTGCTCCAGGGGGAAGACCCTCTCCAGGTGATGGCAGGGATTCGTACAAAGCTGGAGTTCCTGTACACCTATAGACACGGTTACAACGACTTCACCCGCAGCCTGATCGATGCAGGGTGCAAAGCGCCCTTCTTGCCCTTCCCCCACCTGTGGAAAGACCTTGGAATCGAAGCCGCAGATTTCCTTGGGTTTCCAATCCAGGAGAGCAACGATCATCGCCTGATGTTCCCGGATTGCTTCAGTGACAGTTGGCATGGAAGTGCCCGGCTGTTTCGTGACAGGAAAGGCCTGACGTTCCAGCGCCTGGTGAATGTGCTACGTACGCAAGGCGTGGACTTTACTGACCCCAAGTACCAGGATCGGATCGGCTTTGGCGGTGATTATCATGTTGACCTGTACGACTGGTCACCAGGATCGCTGGATGACCTGGTCAAGGCAGCAGATGTGTATCCGGATCGCGCACCCAGTGTACTGATGATCACCTGGGCGATGAGCATGCGGGGAGATGAAGCCACCCATCACTTCATGGAGGGTCTGTCGAAGTGTTCGCGTGAAGTGGCTGCAATGCTTATCGACAAGCTTTTGAACAAGGGAGCCTTTCAGGCGATCCACACCCTGACAGGCATCTCCAGTTACCTGACCAAGGAGGCGATGGTCAAAGTGATTGCCGACGAAGATCAGGCGCTCTTCCAAGATGTTTTTGCCCTGGCCCTGGCGCGAAAGAAGCCCAAAGCCTCGATCATCAACATGCTGCTCAAGCAGGGCACTCCCCGCCAAGAAGACCTCGAAAAACTCCCAGACAGCCACCTCGACCAGGTGCTGGAGCGGGATCTCGGTCTTTAGCTGCGTGGGTGGCAGTTAATTCTCGCGTAAGGGTGTCACTAGGGTTGCTCGCGTAGACACCGCTATCAATACATGGATAAAGTACTAGAAACACCTGCGGAAATACCCCATGACACTCTTTCGCAACACCTCCCCTGAGCGGGTACTGGCCATTCTTGGGCAAGAGGCGCTGGATGACTACACCCGAATGTTCGAGGCCATCAGGGCCGAGTATTTTACCCAGGAGGGCTCATCTGCAGCCTTGATCATCCAGGATTGGCGGAAATTCCGTAAGACCGGCAAATACCTGAAAGAAGCCCATGAATTGATCACCCTGCTAAATGAAGATATTGATCTCGGACTTATTCACTTGCTGCTGGCCGATGGCGTGTCGCTGGAAAATGCAGTTGTTTCGAAATACTCGGGCCCCGAGCGATTGATGAAGCGCCTGGAGAGTTCCGGGTTTGCTGGCATCCGGATACCCGCCGAGCTCAGCGATGATGAACTGCATAAAGCAGTGGAGCACGTGTTCAGAAAGTTGCTGCTCCCCCTTTATCTCGTTGATGAAGACCGGGCATTGGGGCGTGTGAGTGAGCTTCGCCGCACCAACCCACAAATGCACGCGCTGGTGAAACAGATAACCCATTACAACTTGCGCAACCTCCTCGGCCAATCAAACGCAGAAGTTGTGAAGCTCGCCCCATTACTGGCACATTTGATAGGCATGAACGACCGTGGCCAGATCGATTTCGCCACCTGGGCCGGCGATCAGCAGGCGTTTCACAACGCCGCCGAAAACCTCTTCCTGGTGAACCTTGAAGTGACGACCAAGAAAGTGACGAAGGCTGATGAGCAGCGGCACTTCAGTCACGTCAAGGATTTTGGCAGGGCGCTAAGTGCCCTCCCTGCTCAGGTGTTCGTGCTGAAAGGGGAAGATCCAAAACTGATCATGGAAACCCTGGTGGACAAGCTCAGCTACCTGTATACCCACCGACATGGGGCCCAACCCTATGTCATCGATCTTGCTGTGTGCCATGCGAAAATGGCGTTCCTGCCCTTCCCCCGCCTGTGGCCAACCCTGGGCATCCGTGCCGAAGATTTTCTTGGGTTGGAGATCGGCACAATTCCTGAGCATGACTTGCCGCTTGAAAACAATATGAACAACGCCTGGATTGGCTTGGGGCACGTCACACCAATGGCAAAAGTGGCCAGGATTCTGGCGAGCGAAGGCATTGACCTGGGCCATCAGGACTACGCATTACGTATTGGTTATGCCGCAGGGTATAACGTCGATGCCAAGGCCTTGCCTGCCGGCAAGGTCGACAGGATGATTGAACTTGGGCAGGCAAATTTTGGCCTCATTCCCAATATTTTCACTGCGGTCGGCGTCCTGCGTTCAAACAATCGTGCGTTTGAGACCCTTTTTAACACCGGGCTTACCCTTTGTACCCGCGAAAATGCCATCAGGTTGTTGGTCAAAGTGCTTCACGACAACAAAACGGAGTTGATCAACACGTATTCGGGTGAGCACATATCGACCAAACCCTACATTATGCGCCTGGTCAGACAACACAATGAGCCCTTGTTTACCGAGGTCTTTGATGCGATGTTGGCACTGAAAAAACCCAAGCCAAGCATCATCAATGAAATGCTCAAGTTCGGCAATCCGTCCCTTCAGATGATGGAAAAACTGCCGGAGAGCAAGCTCGCCTACGCCCTTGAGAACTCATTGGGCTTGTAAGCTTTACGGTATGAGGTGGGCTTGGGAAAAAGCCGGGATCATCCCTCCCGGCTTTGGAAACTTCCTCTTTTTGATGGGAGCGTCAATGAAAAACACTCGCATTTCCGAGCAACCCACGGCACTGCCTTAGAAGTAGCCTCCGTCACGGGTTGGCCCGGCCATCGCCAGCTGATTTTGGAATATATTGAGATGGTTGAAATAGGCTTGCCAGGAATGGGCCGCTAGGCTGATGACGGGGACGTTGTAACAGATTGAAACGGTCGCCTGATGACGGCTCAGCGCCTCTGTGATTAACTATATATTGAATCCACTCAGCGAGATGCCCATGAGCACTAATTCGTCGACAACCACCGCCATTGAAGGCTCGGCTGCCAGCCGCGTCCTGCGCCAAACCTACATGTTGCTTTCGATGACGCTGGTGGTCAGCGGCATCACCGCTTTGGTTAGCCAAAGCCTCCACCTTCCAGGCCCAGGGCTGATCGTCACCCTGCTCGCCTTCTACGGAATCATGTACGCCATCCACAAGTACCAGAATGGTGTGGGCGGCATTGCCTGGACGTTTGGCCTGGCCGCCTTCATGGGCTACGCCATCGGGCCCATGCTCAACCATTACCTGGCCATGAAAAATGGCGGCGACCTGGTTGCCAATGCCATGCTCTTGACCGCATTCACCTTCTGCGGCCTCTCCGCTTACGTGCTCAAAACGGGCCGAGACATGAAGTTTCTTGAAGGCTTTCTGATGGCCGGATTCTTCGTGTTGATGGGGGCCGTCATCCTGTCGCTGTTCTTCCCCATGAGTGGTCTGCAGCTTGCGATTTCAGCGGGCTTTGTTCTGTTTTCCTCGGCAGCCATTCTTTACGAAACCAGTCAGATTCTCCGGGGTGGTCAGACCAACTATGTGCTTGCAACCGTTTCGTTATTCGTGTCCATCTTCAACCTGTTTACCAGCTTGTTGAGCTTGCTCGGCATGGGCTCGAAAGACTGACAAAACCGCAACACGAGCCAGCGAAAGCTGGCTTTTTTTGTGCCCTAAAGGCATGCTGGAAGCAGTCATAGTTTCCTGGATTTCTCGACCATGTCGAAGATTTTGCAGCACCGTTCAATCGATTCGTTACCCTCAAGCCTGGTCGAACACCTGGCGCGCATCAAGAAATTTGCCGCTCTGATGAACCCCGGCATCAAGGATGATTACCTGGCCAACATGCTCAACCGGGCCTTGCAGCAACACACACGCATGGTTGGGGTAAAGGCCTATGCCAAGGCCATAGCCGATGACGCCTTCCCCGAAGAGCTTAAAAAACCCTTCGGGTCGCTGATCGTGTTCGGTTTTGACGACCTGCTCAAATGCGAGGGCGGCAAGGGGTACATGACCCAGCATGCGCTCATGCTGCTGCTGGAAGACGGCCTGCATCCCCTGGCCTCCTTGAGCGGATGGATCATTGGCGACGGCGCGCAACATGAGCTCGAATCCTGGGAGGATAAAACTCTGTGCACGGATCAAACCCTGGCGTTGTTTCCACACCGCAACGATGTGATGAGTGCATTTTATCAGCCCGCCATTCTGATGATGGAGCAAAGGCCATTCTGGGCCAGCATTTCACCGCAAAGAGCAGCTCGCCAGCTGCATCGCTTCGCTCAGCACCTGTCGAAAGACGACGACTTGCTCGGGCAGCTGCACCGCGAGTTTTTTGACCCGAGCTCCAGGCACAATCCGTCTGGGCTGAGTCAGCTCAAATTGCAACGCAGTCGCCCCCTGGAGAGTAACCTGCAATCAGCCATTGGTCGTGTGCTCGACCTGCATCCTGAATTGGACACCGGCAGCATCAAAGACCTCAACTGGCCGCAAGCCATCTTGCGAAACTGGGTCATGCGCGGCCACCTCAGTGAATTGCCGCCTGGGGTGCACCCTGCCGATTTCACGGATGACTTTGAGCGCTATTTCAGACTGATGCCGGCAGTGACGCTGCATTACCTGCCCGCCTACGAGGGCGGTCACCCCCTGAAGGGCCCCATCGAACAGGCTTTTCTCACCGTTCATGCCTCTGGCAAGCGGGACGTCAACCAGGGGCCTGACGACATGATCGTCAGCCACCCCTACGAAGTGGTGTTCAGACCGGATCTGGCCGCTCATATTGGGCGTGATTATGAGTCGCTGCACCAGGGACTCTTTTCCGACTTCTGGCAGCATTGCAACCTCGACTTCATTGACTATGCCCTGGGTGAGTTCAGTGCCACCTGGGGGCGCCCGGCGCCTTCCCAGGATCCAGCGCTGATCGCGGTCAATGCGATTGGACGGCATAAGCAATGGATCAGCAACAACCACGATGCGATCGCACCCCTTCTGGATCCGTTGCTGCAGAGCAAGAAAACATTGCCCCAGGGGTTGGTGAATGGCGGGGTACCGCTGTCAGTGATTCCAGACCATTTGCTCGAAAGGTTTGTGACCTGCCTGCTGTCAGGCTCTGTGTCCCGTGAGGGCTTGAAGTGTATTCATGAGCTGCTCGCTGCAAAGCGCATCAACCACGATGCGATCGCGCCCCTGCTTGAGCCGTTGCTGCAGAGCACGAAAACATTGCCCCAAGCCTTGGTGAATGGTGCGGTGCCTCTGTCGGTGATCCCAGATCATCTGCTCGAACCGTTTGTGAAAAGTCTGCTTTCAGGGTCATTGTCCCAGCAGGGTTTCAAGTGCATCGATGAGCTTATCACTGGAAAGCGAATCGGCGTGGACGCGGTGTTACCCCATGCTCAAGAGGTTGCCGATCTTCTTCTCCTGGCCGGCAACCCACTGCTGAAAAAATGCATCATGGAGGACTACTCGGACATGGTGGCAGAAGAAATTCTCACCATGGAGCTTGGTCTCTAAAACCCTCACGATTTGCGTTATATTGAGTTAACTGCGTTGGCACTCGATTGGTTTGTCTTCGCCCAATCATTTCAAGGAGCACGTGGATGAGAGTAATGTCCATCACCGGCGCTGGTATCTCGGTGGGCAGTGGTTTGCCCACTTACCGGGGAGCCACAGGGCGCTACACCGAAATCGAAGCCTTGCATAAAATGCCGGTGGAGCAGATCGTCTCTCGCCAAACCCTGAAGGAGAATCCAGAGCTCCTCTGGCGCCATTGGCACATGTTGTTGATGGCCTTGAAGTCAGCGGCACCCTCGGAGGCCCACAAGGCCTTAAAACGCATCAGCGACGCTTCCAGCGACTACCTGGAGCTCACACAGAACGTGGACGGCCTGTCACTTCGGGCTGGGCTTGATCCCAATCGCCTGGTCGAGCTGCATGGTTCGACCCACTCCTATTCCTGCTTTCGCTGCGGCGAGAAGCACGAACTGGCGATCACCGAAGACATGGTGCTCCCGCCGCGCTGCTACCGCTGCCGCCACCCTGCTCAAGCCCCCATTCGTCCTGACGTCGTACTATTCGGCGAAAACATCAAGAACGAGAACTACAACAAAGCCATGGCCCATGCCCGATCGACCAATCTGTTGATCATCTCTGGGACAACCCTGCAGTTCCCCTACCTGATGGATCCGATCGCAGCCGCCTTGGTCAACTGCGCGACGGTGCTCTACGTAGACCCGCAAGCTTCATCCGACAACCTTCTCTTCTGCTTGATTCCTCAGGAACTGGAGCCCGAGTTTCGCATCCGCTGCATTCAGGACAGTGCCGATGTAATCCTGCCCCGAATCGCCACCTTCCTGGAAAACAGTCATGACCTGGCTGGCCTGATGGCCGCCATTCGCAACGCCTAGGTATACCCAGGTCAAGGGCGCCATTTGCCGGCACGGCGTGGCGTCTTTTTTGCCTCCAAAAAAGCTCCACTGCCATACTGGTCGTACTCGACCCAGCAGAAGACTGCCACGTTCCGGTGACCCATGATCGCACCCGCCCCCACCCCTAGCGCCAGTGCCCTGCACCTGGCTATGCCATGCGCAAATCACTTGGCCACTCCACACACTGGCCGCCTGATGAGATGCCTGTACTGGAATGTATGGCGCCTGGGTTTGGGCCCCTTGATCTTGAAGACCCTGGGCTTAGCTTGTTCGCCGAGTTGCTTAACGCTGCCGGTCTCCTTCAGCACTTTACTGTAACTCAGCTGCGGTTTGCCTTGCGAGCCAAATTCAATGATTTATCCCAAGGGTGGGAGTCACACATGACCACCCTCATCAAGATAAATGCATTACATGGCGTTCCTGGAGGCTGGCGTTACCTTGATGCCCTTTGGGAGCGTCAGGCAGGTGTTCCACTGACCGAAGCCTTGCTGCAGAACCCCATTCATGAATGCATCAATCCAGCCGAAGACGTCACGCAAGGCTGGAAATATGAAGTGATGGCCTTCGATAGCCTGGTGCCGATCGCTCACCCCGATGATGATCCTTACTATGACACATACGACCTCCAAACCAGTTTCTATGCCAATGACCTGACAGCCCTGCTGAAAAAACTTCCGGACGTGTCAAGGCTCTGCGATCAGGAGCTCAAGCAAATTGCCGACAGGATAACCGGCGATGAGGAATCAACACATCTGAATGATGTGTGCCTCAAGGTGCTTAAAGCAAAGAGCAAGATCGCCAATCCGTTTACACCCGCCCGTCGCTCCATCATGTACACCTGCATGAGCCCGATGGACTGTAGCGAATTCCCACCGGAAGGTCGATTTGATCCTCGTGGCCTGATCATAGAAAGAGACGGGCAGGTCTGCGTGAAAGCCATTCAAGCAGCGTTCGGTGCCGAAGTGGCCGACCTATATGTGGAGCACTGCCTGGGCCTTGATCTGGGATTGTAAGGCGCTTCGCATTCAGGTGATCATCCCTGCAACTCTCGCAACGCAAGCAGAAGTACCTTTTGAAACCGTTAAGACCGATTGACCTCATTCTCATCATGCAACGATCCCTCCAGGAATTCGGCAATTGGGCCCATGAGTGGGAAGACCTGGAAAAAACCTCCTCTACGCTGGTAGCGTCCTACATGGGCCAAAATCGTGGAGACACGGGGTGCGCGCTGATTGCCAGGCTGGCCGGGTTTGATGAAATTCCAGTCGATCTGACCATCAATGACCTTAGAGGACAGCTTGCAAAGGTGTTGGGCAGTGAAGGCACTGCGTTACGAAGTCCGCCCCAAGAATTGGAGGCGCTCATCACGCTTGGAGAGAAACCAGGAGGATGGAAACATCTGGATCAGTTCTGGGAGTTATTGAGCCAGACAAGCCTTACCTATGCGTGTACCGCAGAACCAAAATTCAATCCTCTTCTGGATCCCGGCGATCGATCGAGTTCGTTTCGCTATACGCTTGAGGCCGCGCACTACTCATCCATTGATACGCAGGATGACGACGGCAACGAGATTTACATCTGCACAGTGTTTGATCACTTCAGGGTGACCAACAGCCTGGAGTCGATGTTGCAAGCCATTCCTGAAATCCTTGAAGAGTGTAACAAGCTCAAATTTGCCAACAGTGGATTCTGGCACCGCTTTGAAATCTTTGACGGCGGTAAGCGATTGGTGGGGGTGCCGCTGAATTACGACATCACGCCTGATTATGGTGATGCAGTACCAGTCAGGACAGAACTGGAGCGATACAACTTTCTTCCAGCGGAATTGATTGTCTCCCGGCCAAGCCGGGGGTTGGTCGGCACCCTGATTAAGGTCTATGGCACGGATGTCGTTGGTAAACTGCTGGATTACAGGCCTGACGAAAGGCTTGGATGGCTTCCAGACTATTCATGATCGCAAGCCTGCTGAGTATCAAGCCATCAGGGGATGGTGGGGCAATAAGTAGGTACAACAGGAGGCTCCGGAGTGGCAACAACCTCCCCGGCCCCCGTCTACTGGGCAGTCAATTGACCGAGGCGGCCAGCACTGGGGCTTCAGCGCGTCGATTGGGTTTGAGGCTCAGCAGTTGGTTGGCTTGATGGCCACGCTCGGAAAGCAGGAGCAAGTTGCCCTCGGCCAGGACAAAACCCCAATCGATCAGGCGTTGGTTTTCGGTGCCCAGCATGTGCTTGTTGATGCCATTGGGGGCTTTCAACAGGGATCTGAGGAGAAACTTCTCCCCTGGCGCCAACTGGGCTACCAGATCCGGCAGATCGTTGCTCTTGGGCTCAGGCGCTGGCGCACGGGAGCGTTCTTCTTCCACCGCCGCGTTGAAAAGGTGGCGATCGATCATCTGCAAGTGATTGTAAACCTCGGGCAGCTCCATCAGCGCATCGCGGTGTTCTTCCATAGCATCCAGCGCCAGGCAGCGAAGCGTCGCCAGGGTATCTGCAAGCCGTTTGGCGGATGCTACCGGGGTGGTTTCGTGCTCTACTTCCGGGGTGTCGACGCTTTGAATTTCGCTCATGGGATATCTCCAAAATGTGCTTTCAGTATAGCATATATTGTTTTGCTAGAGTGGGTAATCCCTCCCCTAAATGTAGAAAATTACAGGGGGTCGACATGCCTGTAGGCCGCTGAGATCCAGGCACTTGGCGACTTTACAGGTCATGTGGTCGGAGCCACCGAGGGTGTCGAAGGCGATGAGATCAGCGATGCTGAGGTATGCCGCCTATTGAACCCAAATCCAATATGTGGCTAAATGCAATTCCAGCGTTCGAGCCTTTATCGGAGCCTTTATCATGCGCCAACATGCACCTGAAGATCATCAAGACAAGCCTGCGGAACCTGTTCGTCACGAAGGGGGTCTAGGACGATCGCAGTTTCGTGATCGTGACTACGCAGAGCGTCGTGAAGACTATCCGGATGATGATCGCGATCGTTGATTTGCGTCCAAAGAGAATGCGCCTCGGGGCGCATTTTTCTTAATGTAGATCCGGACACTGCTTCGATGGGTCATCCCCTTCTCGATTCGCCTTGCGCGAATACAGCCCTAGCTGCCAGAGGGCGATCGATCTCATCCGGTTAGCCGCCCTGCCAGTTCACTATGGCATGTGCAGGTGGTGGAGACAAGATCATGAGACCAACCTCACCAGTTGCGCCTAACCGATTGATTTAGAACGACTTTGATAACCTCATTCGGATTTCAGGGCATTCTGCACGATTACCTCATGTCGTTTCTAGAATGATACGATTTCTCTAATTTACTTGAGAAATGTAACACAACCATATGAAATTGCTGAACATTAACCTGATTAAGATTGCGAGTGATTGTGTGTACGCGGGCATGATAGGCTAAAAATGAACCATGGAGATTGTCGGCATGAACACCCTCACCCCGCTCATTGAACTCCTCAACGTCAGCGATTTTGATGGTGCCAAGGACTACCTTGAGCAGTTGCAGGACACTGCGAGTGAGCATCGCTGGGTAGATTTCAATGGCATGGTCGGTCGTATCCAGCTGATGAAGGCCGCATTTCACCGTGAACTTGTGGTTCCTCAGGAGCCTTTCAACCGTGGCGCCACGGATCAGCAACTGCGCAATCAAGTGCTCTTCGCTTACCGTGCAGAAGCCAAGAAGCGCCTGGGTAACTGTTCTGCTCAAGATCGAGCGACGGCGATTGATCGTGCCGCTCAACTCCTGCTCTTCATCACCCAGGCAATGAGCGCAACACTGCCGGCACAATTGCGCGATCCAGCGCAACTTCAAATGATCCAGGCCACCTTCAAAAGCGCGGCGTTTCCGCGTGAGATTGCCATGAAAGCCCCGGCTTTGGAGGGTTATCGCGACCTGGTGCTGGAGCTCGACTTGGGTCTCTAATGGTTTTTGTGTATATTGCTCGGTCTGTACGGGCAATTAACACCGTACACGCCAGTAACCATGGGGTTTGAAGATCCCTTACCGACTGACTCTTGCGTGTGAGCCTGCCATGCCTATCAACTTGCATTTAATGGTCGCGAAAACTCTGTTGTTGTGGGTAGTCATCGCTGGATTATTCGCGGTCGTACCTCTGCCAAGCACCTTCGCGACTGGCATCCTGTTGGCTGTGCTCACTCAACCACTGTTCGCGTACCTGGTTCGGGCTGTGGGAAGGCCTGTGATTGGCGCCGGTTGCGCCACCCTTGTGCTGAGCTTGCTGGGCGCCCTAGTATGGCTGCCAGCGGCGTTCCCGACTGATGCGCTGAGGCTGCTCGATGCCTACCTGGCAATGGCAAGCACCGAGGTGGGCACACCGCCCCCTTGGTTAACCAGGGTGACGATCCTGGGCACCGACATCCCCCAGCGATGGGAGGCGCTGGCAGCCATGAATGCCGAGGCCGTTCACACGGTTGAGCAGTCTCTGACACTGAATGCCCAAGCGTTCTTAGGCGCAGCTGGGCGGGCTGATTGGGTTGCCCTGACCACGGTTGTCAGTGTGGGCGGCTCGCTGCTCCTGCAGTTCAACGCCAAGCGCCTGGCGGCGCTGCTAAACCTAGTGTTCACCTCGATTACTGGCCAGTCTGGCTCAGCCTCCTGGCTGCTTGTCGGCGCCCAGGTTCGTCTAATCGCCCTCATAACAATCGGCTTAGCCCTGTGCGTTGTGGTGCTGGCCGCAATGATGTACTTGCTGGGTGGTGTACTGGCCATGCAGTTGATGGGCTTGGTCTTCCTGTTTGCTTTCCCGATCTGTGTAATGGTCGTCGCGGCCCACCTGCCGTTCCTGATTTTTTCCAAGGCGGGTGTACTGTAGAGAAAAGGACGCCACTGGCGGTCAGTCTCAATGTCAAAAACAACGCTTAATCAATATATTGCAAAAGTGGCAGGTCGCCATTACAGTGCAATTAACCTCATTCACCAAAACGGACGATTCAACATGTTCAGCCGCTTGGAAAAGCCCATTGGCATGGTCATTGTGCTGGGGGTGCTGCTTGCTGCCCTCTACGTGCTCACACCGTTTGCAATCACCCTGGCCTGGGGCGCATTGATTGCCTTCGCCACCTGGCCCGCAGTGCAATGGCTTCGCAAGGTTACGGGGTCGCGCTGGGTCGCCGCCAGCTTGATCTCCCTGGTCTTTCTCGTCTTGATTGCAGGCCCCCTGGTGGCTCTGGCCATGAGTTTGGCCGGAGGCACCCAGCAGTTTATCGAGCCGATCGTCGCAATGGCGCACACCACGCTACCCGCAGCCCCATCCTGGGTAGAGTCGATCCCGCTGGCGGGCAGCTACATCCATCAGCAATGGGGGCTGTGGGAGGCGAAAGGCCCGGACTGGTTCCTGGATGTCAAACCGTACCTGCATACCGCTGCCACCTACCTGCTGAGTCACAGTGCCGTAGTGGGAACGATCGTGGTGCAGTGCCTGATGGCCATTGTCTTCGCCTTCTGGTTCCATATCCAGGGCGAGCAAATCACCAAAATTCTTCATGACGCGCTGTCCTACATTGTCGGGCCGTCGTCGCGCAGCTACTGGACGGTGGCGCAAAACACCATCCAGGGAGTGATCAATGGGGTTCTGGGCACTTCACTCATCCAAGCGGTGCTATTGGCGATCGGTTTTGCCATCGCCGGCATCCCTGGAGTGTTGTTGCTGGGCCTGGCCACCTTCTTCTTGAGCTTGATTCCCATGGGCCCACCTTTGCTGTATGTCCCGATCGGACTGTGGTTGATGTACGATGGCCAGCTGTGGATGGGGATCTTCCTGTTGTTCTGGGGCTTTGTGATTGTTGGTGGTGCCGAGCATATTTTCAAACCCATTCTGATCAGTCGCGGCGGCGTGCTGCCGATGCCCATCGTGCTGCTGGGCGTGCTGGGTGGCATGATGGTTTGGGGTTTCCTGGGTATCTTCCTGGGCCCGGTCTTCCTGGCCCTGGCTTTCACCTTGGTGCGTGAGTGGCTTGTACGACGTGCCGCGACTGCCAGCGCACCTGCATCGACCCACTGAAGAGGCTCACCATGAATCAGGCCGAGACAAGTCAGACTGACCTGCTGCTCAAGCACAAGCTTGAGTCCATTGCGCTGTCAATCAGCGAAACTGAGTTGCGCATGAATGATCAGTTGATTGCTCTGCTTGAACCGCCGCGCCTGATTGCCTTGTGGAAGCTCAAGGATCTGCTGGGGAAAATCCAGGCGCTGATCACGCAAACCCTGGCTCAGCCTGAGCTCAAGGTGTCGGATTCAATGCTGGATCTGGTGCAAAGCACAGATGCCGTCCTGGTCGACATCAATGGTCGCCTGGACGCCTTCGAGGTGGAGGAATAGCGCCTGTTGCGGCCTGCAGGGAGGGACTTCCGGGCAAAAGTGCGCAACAGGCACCACGGCGCATCCCTATTGATCGGCCAGTGTTTTCCGCTGGCCAATTTGCATCTTAAGGGATCAGCAGGCCCCGGTTGGGCTTGCAGCTGTTGATCTTCGCTTGCAGCTCACCCATCGCCACATCCAAGCGAATGATGCTCAGGCCGCCTTTCCCCGGCCACTTCGCCGTACGCCCCTGGTATGCACCCGTGTCAATGCACACCGTGTTGCCCAGCACCAAGGGTCTTTTCACGACATTATGACCCACGTAGACGCGCTCAAGCCCCGGTACCAGTGTGCAGTCCTTGTTGGTCACGCGGTCGCGGTTGCTCAGTAGCCGGCGTTGTTGTTCAACATCAGGATCGTTGATCAGATCGACGATGTGATCCCAGTGCATCCCTGATGGCACGTCCGCGTGAATCAACCCCACCTTGCCCAATGATGTGTCGACTTGCGCAGCGATGGGGAGTTTGGCGATGGCCGCCAAGAACTTGTGTCGGAACGACCGGGAGGTTTCACCCCACCAATCGAATCCAGACTTCTTGAAATTCAGGGCATGGGTCAGCGCCTCTTGCGAAGGCTCGCCTTGTGCATACAGCTTCAAGATGAAGGCCTCGTGATTGCCTTTCACCGGTAAAAACCAGGGCTTGTCCAGCCAGTCGAGTACCCATTCATTCTGAGGGCCGCGATCGACCAGGTCGCCTACCGGGAACAGGCGATCGCAAGCAGGATCAAATCCCACTTGTTCCAGGCTGGTTTCCAGCAACTTGAAGCACCCATGAATATCGCTGATCGCGAAATCCCGGCCCCGTGTATTGCGGGGGTGGGATTGAATCCAGTTGATCATCCCCCACCCCCCAGCGAGCCGCTGAACATTTCAGGCTCTACGATAGTGGCCTCGTAGGCATCGGTAATCCGCGCACCCGACAGTGAGAGCATTTCACCTGGCACCTTGCGAATCAGGTCGCCCTGTTTGTAACGCTTGTGCAGGCTCATCTTGTTCGGCGTGGTGCCCATGATGGCCTTGTGGATGTTAATGATCATCGGCATCGTGAACAGCCTGGGCATGAACAGCAGCGGCAAACTGGAGTAAGCGGTCTTGCTGGACAGGCGCTGATAGGCGCGGTTGATCACTTCGCGATGATCGAACGCAAGCTCGACACCGTCCGGGCCTGTGACTTGCGAGATGGGAAGCAGCTGCAGGTGCTCGGGCAAGTTCGCCAAGACTGGGCTGTCTTGTTTGAGAATACACATGTAGATGATCGAGACCGACCAGCCACGCGGATCTCGATCCATACCACCCACCGATTCGAGCTGCTCCATGTAGTCAGGCAGGAACCCCACTTTCTCCCGCAGGATGCGATCGCGACCGGTGTCGATGGTTTTATCTGAGTCAGTGTGAATGTAGCCGCCAGGCACTGCGAGCACATCTTTGAATGGCTCTTTGCGTCGCTTTTCGAGCAACACCAGCAGTTCTTCGTTCAACCAGCAGAAGATGACCGCGTCCAGGGTCACGATAGGGTCATGGCGAGGCGCTGGGCTTTTGTCGTGCAGTTGTTCAAGCGACATAAAGTGGCTTCCATGGGTTGTATTGGGTGAGTGCCTGAATCACATGTGGTGTGAGCATGGCACGTGGAACATGACCACGTACCAATTCCTGGCGAATACCTGTGCTGCGCACTTGAAGTCTCTCCTGGGTGACCATGACTTGGCACCGGGCGTGGATGCGCTCGGTATGGCTGAATCGACTCCAGGCATGCATGTTGTCAGGGCCAATGGCCAGCAGCAATTGGTGATCAGGATGGTGTTGCGCGATATGCTCCACCACCTCGTAGCTGTAGATGGGGCGCGGCGTACCCGTCGCTATCGCCAGCTCGTGTTCGATCGCCATGAGTTTCACATGCGGCCCCAGGTCTTGCGCAAACGCCTGTACCCATTCACAGCGCAGGGTGTAGGTCGACATGTCTTTGTCGAAGGCATGGCGAAAAGACGGTATCAACCACACCTCGTCTACAAACTGGGCCAGCTGCGCAACGCAATCGGCATGGCCTGCTGAGGGCGGGTTGAATGCGGAGCCGAAAAGTGCAACTTTCATGGCAACATCCAATAAGGTCTACTCTGTATACATTATGAGTGAAAAGCCCTTATGGGTCAAGCCGATAGCGGTTTTTGCCCACAAAAAAGCCCGCTGGCGCGGGCTTCATTTACCGATCAGATCCAGGTCATTTGACCCTGGTGAAGTAGGTCGCCGAAATCCGCTCACCTTTGGCGTTGAGGTTGATGCGACGCAGCGTGCCGTCAGGCATGTAGTTGAAGGTCGTGATCTGGCCAACACAGGCACTTGGCTGACCGTTGCTGGCCTGCTCTTCAAATGCCACCGAGCGGTTGACAAACGAGCGGTAGTACAGGCGGCTGCTGCCACACGCATCGTAGCTGGCAGAACTGGTCTGGGTCTTGCCGATGGTGATAACAGCCGGCGTGGACTTGCCGCCGACCAGCACTGCCGTACCTTTCCAGGTGCCCACCAGGCGCGAATCCATGTTCACATGAAAGGCGGTGGTGCTGGAGCGCTTGAGCTGGCCGCTGGCTTTCTTCTTGCCTTCGAGGGTGTAGAAGGCATATTCCAGGGTATTGGGCTGAATCTGCGTAAGGCGGACATAGTGGTTGCCGAAGCACTGGTTGCCCGAGCTGCGCTGCTGCAGGAACAGTAGGCCACCATTAGGCTCAGTGCGTTGGTACTTCATGACGGCGGTGCAGTTCTGCGAGAAGTAGTTCACCAGGCTGAGTTCTTTCTGGCGCAAATCCATGGCGAACGTCCAGTTCTCCTTGCCACCGTCTTCAGTGGCCGCCCCCACCCAGTGATCAGCCATGGCGTCAGGCACGCCTGCATAGGTGTATTCGACGGAACTGTCAGAGTTCGAGGTTAGGCCTGCACAACCCGCCAAGACCGACAGCAACGCGGAGGCAACTAGCAGCTTGAGCATTTTCATGAGCACGATCCTTGATGAGGTGGTGATTAAAGTATACGGAGTATACCTAATGGTGTCAACTGCCTGGTGATTTACCCCAGTGCGGGGCAGCAAGCATAATAGGTCTATCTCAAGAAGAAAATCCCGATGCAGATGGAGTTTGTATGACTGCTACGCCGACCCCCTCCTTCGTCTTGACCGAAGTTCAATTTAACGAGCTTGCCGATGCCGGGCATGCCCGGAAGGACGCGACGTGTCTAACCGGGATTGCACCACAGGTGATTGAGTGGATGGCCTGGAGAGCGGATGAGCCTCGTCAGAAGGTGATCTCGGAGGTGGCAAAGCAACTCTACGCTGGCCAAAGCGAGCTGGCGAATGTGGTGATCGAGCAGGAGTTTCCAGGTCATGTCCCGGACAAGCATGCTCGCACAACGACGTTAGAACGCTGGGTAGATTCCGCCTTTGACAAGGTTTGCGCCTTAGCCCTGACACAAGAAGACACTCGCGAACGGATGATCGCGATCATCCACCAGCAGAAAGGTCGCAGCTACCGCCTGGATCACCTCAACCCCCTGCCCCTTACCCAGAGCGTCATGCGCTTCCAGAATGGCAGCTTGCGCAAGGTCGCAGACGTTCGCAAACTCCTTAACAATGGCACCAACATCAATGCAGTACTGCTCAATGTGGCCAGGGCCGGTGACATTGAAGCATTCAAGAGTCTGCAGGGGATACGCTCCATCCGGCGTTACATGGACGCAGAAAACATGGTGCGATATGCCAGGTCAGCGAACCAGGATATTCCCGCCGCGTTATGAATTTCATGCTTACTGGCGGCGACCAAGACCATCCTGCAGCGTATTCCAGCATGAATTTCGCAGACTGGCTGGGCGCAAGCATTGGCGCCGTTCCGTCTGGCGCCTGGGCAACAGTGGAGCCGATTTACAAAGCCGAATTCGCCCGAAATGGCGGCCATGAAATCATCCAGGCGATGTTCCGCCGTGAGCAAAAAGCCAGGGATGGGGATGATCAGCTGATGACCCGACTGATCGCGGACGGCGCCGATTGGTTCATTGGCTTGAAGCAATACCTTGTCGGCGGCTACATCTACCTAGGGCTTAAAGACAGGCAACCACAGCCGTTGGCGGAACTTGCTGAATTGATTGAGGCCGGTGCCAAGCAGCAGGCCGCACCTGTTGCGGCGCTTATTCTGCAGGCGCTCCCGCAAGACCTGGTGCTCACGTATGCCAGCAATCCGCGTTTGGCTGACAGGGTATTCAAGATCATCAAGCTCCCCTACCTGCTCGACCACGTCAGCGAGCGCGTCTTGACGATGCACCTGGAGAGTGAGATTGGGCTCTAGCGGTCTTCACGAGAAAACCCCAGTTGCAGGTGCAAGTTGGGGCTCACTCAGGGGGAGGCCCGTCAGGTCAGCCGGGGAATGATTGCACTGAGGTTTTCAATCCCCATCGATTGCAGGCGCTCGGCGATTTCCGCGTCGAATTGGCGCTGCACCCGCTCGGTTTCTTCCTGGCTCGCCGCCACGGTCATTGCCGAAATCTGCCCCTGCACCTCGGCCAGCGCGAGCTGTGCCGCCTTACCGGCCTCGCCCAAAGCCACACGATTCGCCTTTTTGGACAAGTCCTGCCCCAGGATCTCTGCGATCGCTTTCATCGCCAGAATGAATGGTTGTGCCGCTTGGCGAATTGCACCTTCAAAATCCTGGCGCTTGGCAGAGGTCGGACTCAATGCGGGCGGGTCGTCTCCCAAGCCCTCAGGAATAACTTGAAGCTTGGCTGGGGCCCTGACCCCACTGCCACCGCGAATCAAAAGCGAGAACTGCTCAACAGACATGGCTGCCCGAATCAAACCTATGTTGTCCATCAGATGAGGGGTGTCGCCATCACGGACGGCCAACTGGCCGAACTGAATGTCAAATTGCATGAAATAACTGGACATGGTTGAGGTGCCAACCAGTGCGACTCGACTCGACGAGGGCGCACCTAGGGAAATGCTGCCATAGCTACTGTGGTGGGTGCCATATTCCTGTGCGAATAGCTTGGTTTCGACTTCGCGAACAGATGTGTAGGGCTTATGGCGGGTGGCCAGGGCGTGCATGAGCTGAATATCGATGTATTGCTCAACCTTTAGACCCTTTGGCCCGTACAGCGCCAACCATTCCGAAAATGAGCGCTTCGGATCCGGTTTGTAGTTGTACTTGGCAGCATGCTCCGCGTGTCGCTTGATTGCGGTGGGCGCCAGTAACGCAAGCTCGGCAACCGAAAGATCCAGGGACGATAGCACGGCAGTATTAATTGAGCGCATCAACGAGACTCCTCATTCATTTTGTGGAGGGCGATGAGCGCCTCGATTTCCTGCTGACTGTGGGCCTTAACCACCTCGGCAAACTCGGCTAAGCGTGCCAGGTTGTACCCAGGGCCTGCGACCACCGATAACTCAAGCATGGACGTGTATTTCTGCATCTCAGCAACGGCTTTGAGGGTTGGCTTGGCAGATTTTTCAGCAGCTTCGGAGATAAGTCCTGCCAGGTTGCTGAGCCACTCTTGCGTGCCATCCAGACAATTTTCCACACTGCGGGCCAACAGTGTTTTTGAATTGGCCATGGCATCCGGCAGGTAGGGATCAATCCGGTAGTACTTGGCGAATTCGAATGTGGCCGGATGATGGCCACGCCCAGGACTTGTAATCAGTTCGCTAAACGCTGATGCAGTCATCTTAAAGCGCGCAATCTCTTCATAGGGCTCGTAATCAATCAGCCCATCGACACCAATGATGGCGTCAGCACGACTGATGGTGATGGTGAAGGCCACCAGGCTTTTGATATGGGAAGCGAACAGTTGGGTCGGCTCTTTGAGGGTTTCGTGATCGATACACAGGACGCCGATGGCGGGATGGCGTACCCGAATAGATCCATTGGCCTCCCTACGCTCAAAAACTGAGGCCTTCAGTTCGGCAATGCGGCGATCGATTTTAGAAAGAATGCCCAGGCGTACAGCCTCATCACCTTCACACCCCAGGGTATGCTCACGCAGTACCTCAAGGGTCACCAGGGCATCGTTATGAAAGATCAGGTTTTCCGGCTTGATATACTGCATGGCGGTGATTCCATCGCATCAGTTAACGTACACCAAGTATACGCAATGTTTGTGGTAGGTCAAGCTGAAAAAATATTTCCCTTTTTTTGAAAAAGGCTGTTGACACTAATTCGAAGCAGTGACTACTATTAGACATATGCACGAGGAACTACCCATGAACATGCCAAGTATGCCATCTAGTCTGACAATGACGCTGCCGTCACCAATGGCATAGTATCGCGTGTTCGCATCTCGGACACGCCGTCCGGGATCCAGTATCCAAAAACCCGGACATGCTCCGGGTTTTTTAATGCCTTGGAAAAGTTTTCGGTGAAGTGCCAGAGCGGCTGAATGGGCCTGATTGGAAATCAGGTAACTGTCACAGGTTCGGAGGTTCAAATCCTCTCTTCACCGCCACATTCGATTCAAGATTTACCGCTCTTTATACAATCTGACAGAAGTTTATATGGTGATGTGGCTGAGTGGCCGAAAGCACCTCCCTGCTAAGGAGGCATATCTATCACAGGTATCCAGGGTTCGAATCCCTGCATCACCGCCATATGCGCTAGTTCATCGTTGATGAAGAACTTGAGTGGTCAAGTGGAGGGTTTGCTGAACCTTCGACCTCAGGATCAACAGGGAGAAACGGGTTCCCTGCAGGCCGTAGGCCTGAGTCTAGCAGCCCTTTTTGGCATTTCGAGCTTCCATCGCAAATGCCTGATTATTAATGTGTTTTGGCTGGAACATGGCCATGACATCGAGTCTTGCTGAAGTAGCTCAGTCGGTAGAGCGACGCCCTCATAAGGCGCAGGTCGTGGGTTCGAGTCCCGCCCTCAGCACCAGTTACGGAGAGTTGTCTGAGCGGTCTAAAGTAGCAGCTTTGAATCCTGCCAGGTGTCACAGCCTCCCCGGTTCGAATCCGGGACTCTCCGCCAACAAGTTGTATGTTTCATACCAAGGCCTTTGATCCATTGGTGGTGCGCCGGTACTAACCGGCAGCGGCTTGGTTCGAATCCAAGAAAGTGCCTGGCTGGGCAAAGGGGTTCGACTCCCCCGTCAAAGGTCTTGGTATGAAACATAGGTTTATGCAATAATTCGGAGTATAGCGCAGCCAGGTTAGCGCGCCTGCTTTGGGAGCAGGATGTCCCAGGTTCAAATCCTGGTACTCCGACCATATGTAGTTGTACCGTCCATGTATGTGGCTGTGCATAATACGGACATCTGTCGAAGGGTGTCAAAGTGCAAGTGCCTTATCTTACTTCTACCATTTGGTTGGCACAATAATTGAGTGGTATTGAGTATAAGACAAGTTTACGGGGTATAGCGCAGTCAGGTTAGCGCGCCAGTCTGGGGGACTGGAGGCCGGAAGTTCGAATCTTCCTATCCCGACCATTTTTGTTGTAAAACGCGGATGTGGTGAAATTGGTAAACACACCTGATTTAGGCTCAGGCGGCGAAAGCTTTAGGGGTTCGAGTCCCCTCCTCCGCACCAATTTAAGCTCTAAGGCAGGATGCGCACGATAGGCCGGTGCAGCTCACGCCAGTCAATCCGGCATTCATGGCGCATCCTGGCGATCGTTGCACGCGCTTCCTGTGCAGCCGCTTGTAAAGCGGCGCCCGCCTCGGGGGACTCAAACCAGGCCTTGATGGCTTCGCAGTCTTCAGGGCTCACGCGGGTGCAGGCTGAACCAGGGGCGGAGTGAGGTGTTGGCATTGGCTGGTACCTGAGATGGGAATTTCACTACTTTATCGCTCAGTGTAGCACACGTGCAAGCCCGAGGCGGCTTTGCCAGCGCACTGAGCACCGAGTTAAGGAAAGCTGCCAGAGCCTGGCTAAATGGGCCCGCCTCGAAAGCGGTGCGACCTACGGGTCACGGGGGTTCGAATCCCTCGCTTTCCGCCACCTTTAGATATATATTGACGACGATCGACAGAAAAGGTAGATTGGATCATCAGTACAGAATATGCCGCTATAGCTCAGCTGGTCAGAGCCACTGCCTTGTAAGCAGGGGGTCATAGGTTCGAATCCTATTGGCGGCACCATACCTGTCCATGTTCGGCCCTTGAGGTTGCGTGTCAATCTTTTACGCCGAGAATGGGCAGCGGGGTGGATGATCGGAATCTGTTCGCGCTGCGGCGCGTTCGAAAACCGGTACCGCCCCCACTAGCGCTGGAGACGGGCTCATGCTTTACCCACCGTTCCAGTAGATCGCCAGGGGAAGGCCCACCCCCTACCGATGACGCTATTACGCTCTGTGGGTTGACTGAAGCGAGGGCGCGTGAGGGAGAGGTAATCCGTCATGGCCACTGGCACCGGAGACGCGGCGCAATCACGTGTAGCGTCATAGATGGGGAAAGGTCGAGCGGTTGTGGGTGACTGATTAACCCTCAGCACCAGGGGGAAGCTGGTTAACTCCCTGGGGCTCTTATGAAACCGTACCAGCGCCGCTTGCGGCGTGACTTCAGGGTGGAATAGCAACCTACAGCTTCGGCTGGCAAGAAGGGGGTTCGCGATCGGTGCAGAAGGTTTGGGCACCGATAGGCGTAACCCCCTTTTTGTTTGGTAATTATCGTAAATTCCGATATTAACACCCATAATTCAGGTGATTTCAAATGCCCACCCCCACCGCGATCCTTCAGGACGATGCGCTAGAGCTGGTGTACTCAGCCAATTTCGAGGTGTCTGTATCGCAGGCCTTGCTTGTCAGGGCCAGGAGCCCGCACATGCGACACAAGGCCTTGCACCAAGTCATGTTCAAGGACATCAGTGTGTGGCGTTCAGGTGGTCTGGTTGTGGGGGTACGGGACGAAATCGCCACGTTGATCGAGCTGTTCGACAATGCCAATGTCGCTTATGCCCTGGTTGCTGGTATGTCCTGCCAACTGGACAGTGTATTGTTGATGGCCGAGCGCGAGCACAAAACTGTGTTTGTGGTGCTAGGGGATGAAGCGGAAGCCGAAGCGTTGTGGAAGGCGCATGAAGGTGTGATCGTCAACTTTGTCAGCGATCGAGCTTCCGGCACTGCAGCTGACGCCACTGCAGTGAAGGCGAATTTCCCTATCGCCGTCCTTGCAGGTTTCGAGTTCCTAGAGGTAGAGTTCCTGGCGCAGTGCGCGCAGACGTTGGCTCAGGTGCAGATGTTATTCATGACAGCCCTGGGTCGCTCAGAACTCAAGGTGCAGGCCGTACTGAGTAATCATCCTGATATGCTCAATCGCTGCGAGAATGCGGCAGTCCACTGCAGGACAGCCACCGAGCGCATCCCAGCGTTTCGGTCGTATATTTATGGCTGCTAGGCCAGTAGGTCGTTCGCATGCCGAGCACGCGAGCAATGATCCCTAAGCGACAGTGCTGAAGATTGTTGAAATCGGCTTTCTCAACGCCCCTTTGGCGCGAGGTGAGAGCGCGTGAATGGTGCGTCCGATCTTCACAGCATCCACCCCCATGATGGAATTGAGGAGCTCTTGACCTTGAATCGAACTGATTGCCACTTCTTCGGCCAGTCCCTTCTCTGCCTTGCCACGCTTTCTTTGGGCGGCGCTTTCCGACTTGTACAGCTCAAGAAGGCAAATCGAATGCGGCATCGAGTCGACCTGATAATTCGCCTGTACCACCGGCTTGCCACCACACGTGAATGCATAAGCCTGCCGCTGCCCGAAGGTCAGTGCATCCGGGTGGTTGGGGCCCCTGCGCAAAATCCAGGCGCCATTTGGCCCACGGGCGCTCAGGTGGGGAATGATCACCAATTGCCTGACTCCGGTGTCCGCCATGAGGAGATGCAGATCGATTGAGGGCAACCCCAGGCGAATCAGGCTTCCGCCGCAGCGAAGAGACGTGCCTCCTTCGTAATACCACCTCAGGTTGGGCTCTATTTTGTCCATGAGTCTAACAATAGGCGGCATTAGAGCCTGTGACTTCTTGCTCTGAAGGGAGAACAAGTACCGGGCCGTGGGATCCAGATCTGCACCAACATCCGCAGTGATCATTTCAGGTGTGAAGGCAACAAATTCTTGCTCCAAGATCCCTGACTTCAATTGTTCGACGACATTGTGAAGGCCATCCCAACAGCAATTCATCTGGCATGGGCGCAAGGGTATCAGATCTGTCTCACGCGCTTCCCGCCCTGCCCCCTGCACAACCTTGATGCTTTCGATAGCTTTTTCCCAATTGCAGCCGGGCCCTGACCATATTTTCACCGCATCAGGGAAAGCGACGTACGAGCTGTTGTTTTTGGGTGTTCCACTAAAGCACTGCAAGCGAGGTACCGGGCCAAAGAAGATATTCTTCACTGCCTGAGTGGATGGTGTCAGGCCATTGCCGCTCCGCCAATTTATCACCACATCCAGATCACCGCAGTGCTCAGCGCCTCGGGCATAGGAACCAACCACCCAAAGGCTGGTGATTGTGATGCGTGCTTCGAAATTTCCCGAGAAGGCTGACTTCTCTAAAACAAGCCTTTCAGGCGCCTCATCGAGCTTCTTGCACATACGCGCAAGCGCCTTACTGAACGATTCTCTGGGAAGCCGATTCTCAAGGGTGGTCAATCTAAGCTCCTGTGGCCGGCTGTGGAGCGGCTCGTCAATGTCGGGGTAAGCAATATAAACCGAAAGCGCAATCCTACGCGGGCTTGCCTCGGCACACCAGAAATTTCTGCCCCATGTTGTTACCGCACAGCGCCCCCACCCACTCCTGGCATAACCTGCTAGCAGGGGCGGCCCAGCAGCATCCTCCAGAAAGTTTCGTAGAATCAATAAAATATCAAATCGAGTATTGACGGTCTTCAGCGATTACAATATAGTGAGAACTCGAAAGGAAGCCTGTAGTCAGGCAGCTTTTCCGGGATTCAAGAGAGCGGCAACCACCAGCTCCGGGTAATCGAGGGAGAGAAAAGCTCAGCGTTTCGGTGGGGGCGATGTCTGAAAGACCTCATCACCTAGCCGAACCGCCCCACTGAGCAATAAGTAGGATGGTGGTTTCTACAGCCCGAAGTCACGACCGGGCCCAGTTCGAGCGACAAACCAAAGTGTTGGCTGACAACAGCCCATGCTTTCCGGGCAGATGGCCGAGTGGATTAAGGCTACGGTCTTGAAAACCGTCGACGGGGTAACTCGTCCAAGAGTTCGAATCTCTTTTTGCCCGCCATATTCGATGAAAATCAATAGCTTAGGCTGTTGACCTGAGATCAAATCTAGCTTAAGATTTGAAATAGTAACAAAAGCCCTGATGGCGAAATTGGTAGACGCGCAACCTTGAGGTGGTTGTACTTTCAATGGTGTGGGAGTTCGAGTCTCCCTCAGGGCACCATTTTAGTTGAATGGCTTGTTTTCCCATGTCGATCAACAAATGAATGCGCGGGTATAGTTTAATGGTAGAACCCCAGCCTTCCAAGCTGACTATCCGAGTTCGATTCTCGGTACCCGCTCCACCTTTCAGCTACATCAACTCATGTTGGTGCTTCCATGTTCAATAGCGTTGGTTTTGCACTCAAATCCGTTATTGTCAGTGTCATGGTCTTAGTGTGTGTCACCGCCCTGACAGTGTTCTCGCTCGGTGCTTTTGCCGGCAAACACATTTTCGATTGGCTCCAACGCCACAGGATCCTGGCTCGCCTCAAGATCTGGCGACAGCATATGCTGCACAAGTAAGCTGCAAGTGTCATTTAAATTCGCGCACCCTGGGGCGCCAAGTGAAAGAAACCACTTGAAATTCAGGCTGTAGTGGAGAGTGTTTCGCCTGAAAACATTGTCCACTACTGACCATAAGGTTTATGGTTGGCTAGCCGGGAATGAAGTCTGGGCTTCATACACCCATGTTATGCGAGTTCGGCGGTCGGGTGATGCCACTGGGTTCATTCCCCTGTTAGGTCGGTTCGAGTCCGACACTCGCTACCATGCACTGCCTCATGCGCTTGTAGCTCAGCTGGATAGAGCGTTCCCCTCCTAAGGGAAAGGTCGCCCGTTCAAATCGGGCCAGGCGCGCCATTTCTGTGAACATATTCATGACACCTGGCTTCGACTTCTGTCATGCTTGAAGCAAGTCAGCCATTCGCCAGGCGTACCCTGCTTTCGCGCCACCTACAACGCGCCCCTCTGCTGTGGTACCCTCGACACTCGAACGCGGAGTACCCCTAATGCACCCTTCCCTTGAAGCTGAGATCAAAGCTGAAAAACAACGCATGACCTTTGTTTTCGGCGACATCAAATCGGCGCTGCTCAAAGCCTTCCGGGCAAATCAATTTGCCTACATCTATGAAGAGACCCTGGATGGCAACTACTTCTTTAAACTGAACACCGCCGTAGATCCTGTGTGGGACGACATCATGAATGGTTCATTCAAAGTGGGTGATCATTTCAGTTGTCAGCTGCGGGAAGGCAAACGCGAGGTTTTCTTCCAGTTCAAATACAAGAAGTCCATTACCAACCTCTACGATACTGAGCGCTACTTCCACCCTGAGCGCACCGAAAACAAACCCGACATGTTCATGTTCGTTAAGACAACGGGAATCACCATCGTTGCCCTTTCTGAGACAGAGCTGAACCCTGAACATTGCTTGAAGCTGCTCAAGAGAGAAGCCCGCAGCATCATCAGCTATGACGACAACGACAATGTCGTGATCAAAAAGTCAGCTGCCAGAAAAAAAGCCCCGGAGGCGGGCTCGTGGGGCTTTGATCTGAACTGATATCAGGCACCGGATGGTTCAGGTGTCTGCTCCTGCACCTTGATGCTGTAGCCCTTGCTCAGCCAAGCATCATGGCCCGCCATCAGGTCTTCGATCACAGCCTTCTTCGACACGATGGTAACCGTCTCGCCCTTGATGTTGACAAAGGTTGGCGGTTGCAACGAGCGTCCGTCTTCCGAGACGGTGAAGCCCATGAACTCGAAGAATTCACGCTCAGCCCCCGGCTTCTTCGGCGAGCCCACGTTGCTGACGGCCTCAATGGTCTGATCACCCCTGGAGATCAGGTACTTGTGCCGGCTGACACGTCGGGATCCAGACGCTGAGCCTCCACGGCGCTTGCTTTTGGCGATGCCTTGTTGGGTGTGTTGGATCACCAGCAGGCCAATTTCGTAGGCCAGGTCTTTGAAGTCGCTAGGGAAAGCCTGCAAGAGCTCCTGGAATGTGAACTCCTCGGCGAACTTCACCAGGCGCATCGCCCGCTCATGCTCGGTGTCTTTGGCCCTTTTAAGCTCTTCCGTAAGTTTCAAGATGCGGTCGATGTTGCGATCACCCGCTGCCTCCTGAATCTGAGCAGTAAGGTCTGAAAGCTGTCCGTCGTTTTTGTTCTCAAAGAACCGCTCAACGACTTTCTGCGCCGTATCGCGGGCTACGCCCCCAACTTCATCGCTGTTGATAGCTGCCCTATACAGCGTCTCGAAGTCATTGCTTGAACTGTCAGGGGTGTAAGAAGTCATGCCGGCGTGTCCTTAATGAGATGAAAATACGCACATCTTACGGACATTCAGGCTCAGGAGAAACATCTGCCGGTGGTTTAGGTGTCCAACCTACCGCCCGGTCGAAATCAACTTGGCTCATTTGTACGCCAACACGGCAGATCCTGAGGAAAATCGCTCTGGCTTCTTCTGCTGTCGCATCCTCAATGGTGGTCACGGTGACCCTGGCATCCCTGAAGGCCTCTGCAGCGGCTTCAAACTGTGTAAGGAACAGATCGATTTCGTGTTCCGACTTGAACGTCTCCCAATGCAGGTACAGTTGCCGAGACCCTTTTGCGTAGCCACAGACTGTTCCGCTGAAATTGAGCGCATCAGCATCCATGCGGGCACGCGCAACCCCTCTTGTGCCAAAGCACTGGGAACAAAGATTACAGAACCTGTATCCCCGTCAAACACCAGCGCCTCCCCCGATCCCCACGTGGCTTTCTCTGTGCCTGACAGTTGAGCGGTGACCAAATCTGGCCTCATATTCGCCAGCCACATCAGAGAGGCAAGGCGGTTCTGGCCATCCAGGAGCAGGCTGAGCGGGGTATGACTTTGCAGATCCTTGAGGATGGCGACAGGCCCAAGCCGGCTGCGTGAAAGCTGAGACAGGTTGGCCTTTCCGTTTGGTTGCCACAACAAGAAACTACCAATCGGGATTTGCTTCAAAATTGAATCAAACAGGGTCTCTACATGCGCCTTTTCCCAAACATAGGGGCGATTCATGTCTGCTGGCATCAGCCGGCCAGTGGTGGCATCTGCCAGCAAGCTCGCGAGAAAACAGGCGCTTTGTACGGTTTTCATAGGGGCACCTTGTGGCTAAATGCCATCCTTGATGGATCGTGCTTGCCGCACATAGTGGGTATCAATTTTGGACAGTAGTCGCTAACATGCGGCGCTTTCTCAGGTACGAGGGTGAAGTAGGTAACATGAAATGGTATGTAACGCAGAATACATCTGACACCCGCTATCCAGAATGGGCCCGGTCGTTCGCCATCACCGAGGACGGCTTGATCTTGTTGCCGGCAGCGCTCGCCGACGCTGAAAATGAAGCCATGATTGCTATCTCGGCCTGCGAGCAAACCGGTAGCCCTACTACTGCCTACCTGGGACACCTCTACGTTAGCAGCACCTGGCTCAAATCGGAATATCCCGACATCGCCGAATTGGTTATAGAGCTTGAAGCAGATATCCAGAGTATGGGCGTATTGCCTCGGCCCTAATGGAACATTGGCCAGGATGGCCCCTCCCCTCTACCAATTTAAACCTTGATTATGCCAATATAGCTCTAACTAAAGAGGGCTATGCAATGACCGGAAAAACCCCATTTGACCTGGACAGTTTGTTTGTAATTCCTGAGTTTGACGAGAGTCAAATGAAGACCATGATGGCCGAAGCCTACGAGCGTTGTCAGGCCAACCCCAATGCATTCTCCAACTGGTTTCCCGCCGTCGAAGTGGCTGGTATCCGCCATCCCAAGACATCTACGATCACGCTGAGCCCAGAGCTTCAGAGCACGCTGCTTGACGGCAAACCCGCCGATGCCCAGGTTGAAACTCAAATTGATGCATTGGTGCAGGCCATTCAGACGTTCGGTACCGAGCATGGCTACCCGCTGTTCATCAAAACGGCCTTCACCAGCGCAAAGCATTACTGGTCAGAAGCCTGTGCCTTGCCCGATGGCCACCCGCAAACGATCCTGGCTCACGTATGCGAGCTACTCAACTTCCAGGGCATGAACGGCATTGAGACATTCACCCCCGAATTGGTTGTTCGAAAAATGATTGATGTTGCCCCGGTCTTCACGGCCTTTGAGGGCCAAATGCCGGTCACGGAAGAGTACCGCGTGTTCGCTCGCGATGGCGTCATCGAAGGATACCAGCCGTACTGGCCAGTCGATTCAATTCAAAAACCGTCCATTGCCGCCTGGCAAGAGGCCCTGAAGGCGATATCCACCCCTACAGGGAAAGACCTAGATTTCATGATCAACGCCTCAGAGCGCATTACACGCAGCCTCAAAGGGTACTGGAGTGTCGATTTTCTTAAGGACAAGGAAGGCAAGCTCTGGTTGATCGACATGGCCGAGGGCCATCGCAGCTACCGCAACGAAGCGGACTTTCGAATCATTACGCAACCTGAGCAAGACTTGAGTTGCTAAGCCCCACTCAGCCGGGGCATGCGCCTAGCTTCCAGGCGCAACCCGGCTGAGCATTGCAGGAACCCGCACACCTGATTCTGGTTGCACGCCTGCATCTTGCGTTAGTCCAGTGGCAAGCGGAGCTCAGGATCTGCCGGCGACAGACCATGCTAATCGAAGTCAACCAGATCTTCAGCTCAGAGGCCCAAATCCCCAGACAAGGCTGATTCCAATCCTGCGTCATCCAATTTAGCAAGCAACACGGGATCGCGAGGCAGCTTTGCAATCATTGCTTGCTGGCAGATGGCATGTTTGAGCAGGTCAAACCAGGCCGCAGCGGCTTCTGTGCAGTAATCTGGCGCCAAGTACAGACCAACCATGCCGCAGATTTTCACCGCAGCGTTGCGATAGCCATCCCAGATTTTATCAAGATCATCTTTCTGTAAGAAAGCCAACGACGCTTCGGGTCGCACGATCTCCCGCTCAATAACGCCAAGCATGGCCTTGCGCAGTACAGGGTATGACGCTAGCTCCTGGGCATTCAGGCGTGTGAGTACTTCCAAATGTGACGATTGAGCAGCATCTGTGCCCCAGGCAGCACTGAAAATCTGTGCCCAGGCGTTTTCTCCCATAGTATCCAGGGTGCCCTTGAGGAAGCTACTGTCCGTCAGGCGCTGCAGGAACCGGGTTGGGCCTTGCATGAGCTCAGGATACCTGGCCAGCTCAAGCCAGAACGGCTGCAGGTGGAATTGAGATTCTGGATCAGCCGAATCCAGGGGGAAGGCAGCGGCCTGGGCGAGCCAAGGTTGTGCTTGCGAGCCCACCCCCAGCTGCGAGAGGTTGGCCAGGCGAAGAGATAACACCCTCCTTGCCACACCAGTACCTTCGTTGGTCATTGGGGTCTGGCAGGCGTGGGCAAAGGCCTGATCGAAGATCTCATCGAGTGCTTCAATCCCCAGAAAGCGCGCTACCGCTTCATGCACCTGGGCAACCTTGTCTGCGTCAGGCAGATCGAGGCTCAGGATGACCAGGTTGGTCACGGCGCCGTCACGGATGACATTCGGCGTAAACAGCGCTTGCGCCAAAGGATGGTCTTGCAGTGCCTCAACGACAGTCTGGGCGCCAAGCTGTTGGAACATCACGCCCATTTTCAAGACGTTTTCCGGGTTGTCCAACAAGGCCTGCCCGCCAGGCTGACGGGTGAGTTCATCCGCAATCGCCAATTGCACTGCGGGCTGGCAAAGCAGCTGTTTCCACCGAGGGCTGATTTGGTCAGTCGCCACATGATACGGAGTGATCACGCCCAGTAACATCATGCGCAGCAGATTGGAGGCTACCATGTGCTCATTGGTGGCCAGTGTTGAGGTGCACTGCAGCATGCCCAGTGCCAGCACCATCGAACGGGCGCTCGCAGATGACGCAATGCCTGGATGATGGCCGAGGATCAGTGGTTCGCCGAACCGGCTCTCAACCTTCGCTGCGGATGCCCAGTAGGGGGAAGCGCCCTCCCTCAGCAGCGCATGAATCGCCGGCACCGAGCCCAGGATTTTGGCCCAGGCATTGGCTACGGGTTTGTCCGCATCAAGTTTGATCCCTGCCTCAACCAGTTTGCACATGATCGGCCCAATCCCATCATCAGGCTCTAGTGCAAGGGCGGCTTTTTCGGCGCGACTATGCAGCAGGTTTTTTAACGGTACCAGTGGGTCGTTGTCGGCAGCTTTCATGGCGATCTCCTTTGATACATGGTAGCGCGAGCGACCCAGTGGACAAAACCCTATCCTTCCATCTGAATAATGCTGTGTGCTTCCCGGTGTGGGCGCAGACGCCCTTCCCTGCGATCAGCAGGTTTTCGCGCACGCAGGTCGGGCGCAAGCCCTGAGAGAATCAAGGTGGAATGCTCCTGGATCAGCGCTTCCTTCAACGCCCGGTAAAGGGTTTCAAGTCGGGTGGCGACTTCCAGCGGTACCAACTGCTGCTGATCTTTGAGCGCGAGCAGGTTCATGGACAGAGAAATCGCCTCAGGGGACGCCAGAATGGTCTCGCCCAGTTCATTCCTGACCGGGATACGACTGACCGCATCCCTGAGAACAAGAGCGATAGCGCCGTTGGCGAAGAGGCGATACTCCCATTGTCCGTCCTCCAGCGGTGCACCAGCTCGGCATTCAGTGCCACGCATGATGTGCATCTGCAGGGAAGCCCCTGATTCACCCAGGACTGTGTTAAACGGCTCAATATCCGGATCAATTAAAGCATATTCAGTCACAACAGCCTCCTGTATTAAAGGTGACTAAATTATGACGAAGTATCACGGATATTGAAACAGTGGCCTTTTGACGTCAAATAAGCGGCATATTGATAGCAAATTTGCCCAGCTGAAGTGAGTTGCCGGGTGCGCTGCCCCTGCGCTGCGGGCATGAAAAAGCCGGGTTTCCCCGGCCTTTCTGATTACCAGTTGATCAACCGACCGTGCGCTTGGCCATCCGGTCAGCCACTTGCCCCAGCGGGTTGTCCCAACGGTGTTCCGGAACTTCTTCCAGGCCGTCCCGCACGATCTGCTCGAAGTCTACTTCCCCGGCTGCGTGGGCGAGGTGCTCCATGGCCTTGGCCACCTGTTCTTCGAACCCGGCCTCTTTGAGAATCTTTCTGGCCAGCTCTGCCTCGATCGCCTTTCTACCCTGGTCGTTGAATGTGCTGCGCAATACCTGGTGATCCGGCACGACTTTCTGCTTGTACGGCTCGAACTTCTTGTCCAGCCATGCCAGGAACTGTGGCGAGGTCATGGCGTTCAGTTCCACCCGGCGCGTCTGCAGCCAGTCGGCCCAGTAGCCCTTGCCATCTTCGCCGTCATATTCATGGACATAGTTGGCGACCGGCAGTTTGCGTTTCGAATCGCTCGCTTCCTTGAAGGTTTCGACCTGCAGACCCATTACATTGACCGCCTCCCAGGGATCAAGGCCAAGATTAATCACTTTTACCTTTCGGGCCCCCCTGGCGCGGGTGGCTTCGGTCAATGCCTGGTAGATCAGCGTGCCCGAGGCATCACTGTCGTGAATGCAGTAGAAGTACAACTCCTCTTCGGAGTCGCCGAGCAAGTCGATGACGTCACGTGCGGCCCTTGATGCAAAGCCCTTGCTGGTCAACAATGCACAGTCATTGCGCTCCGGCCACTTCGTATCCTTTAGCAGGTTATTGAATCCCTCTTTTTCGAGATAAAGTACGTGCCGGATGGTGTGGGCTGGGCGTTGGTATTTCTCGACGTTCATGGTGCCGAGCGGGATGTCTTCGCCGAGGTGCGGATGGTACAACGTTCCGCGTGCATCGCGATAGATACCCGGCAAATCTTCGCCCCGCTCGGCTTCAATGTCGGTGATCATCTGGGCGAAGTAGTTGTAGTCAGGCTCTTTGCCGAAGGCCTCCAGCATGTAGGGTCTTACCGCATAGAACAACTGGCGCAGGGAGTAGCGATAGCTGCCATCGCCACTCGCCTTGGCGATCGCGTCGTCGAGGTTGTCAGCGATGACCGAGCGCTGCGAGATGACCTTGCCGGCGCTGTCTTTGGCCGCCAGGCGTCGGGCCTTGGCGCAAGCTTTCTTCAGCGCTTCTGCAAGTGGTACAATATAACGCAACAGATCAGGTTCCTTGCCGTCTGTGGTGATTGGCATGAACGGGGTGGTGATGTTCACATACAGGGTAACGCCTTTGCGCCCCACCTCGAAGCCATGCGATAGCCCGCAGCCGAAAATACCCACCTTGGTCGACGGCTTGATGCGGGAAATGCGCAGGTCACCGGTTACTGGTGTGCGGTTGACCAGCAACGTGATGGTGTCCGAAGCGTCATCGTTCGAGACCGCATAGACCTCGATGCTGTACGGCAGGCTGCCTGCAATCCCCGCGCTCTTAATCGGAATTTCGCCTTTCATGTGCTGATAACCGAAGCCAGAGAATGCGTCGCCCATTTTCCCCAGCTTGGCGGGCGACAGCTTGGTCGACTGCTCACGCAAGGCGATCAACAGGTTGCGCGCCACATGGTGGTCGATCTGTGAAGCGATCCGGCCATTGGCCAGGTCACGGGCAAAGGCAGGCTTGATACCGTGGAACAGCTCCAGGATGTCTTCGACCGGGCGATCACCGCTGGCCGCGAACATTTCAAAAAAGGCCTCCTCCTCATACCACCAAGGGGAGGTTTTGCCCTTGTACACGTCACCCAGCGGCGCCATGCTGATGGCCACTTCGGAAAGGCTGAGCGAATCGCGATTGACCGGAATGGCGTCACCCAGGCACAAGGTGATGCGAGTGCCCTTGTATACCGAGGATGCTTCGGTCTCGACCGAAGTGGAGCCGTCGTTCTGGGGCGTCAGAATGAATTTCAGGCCGAAGTTTTCGACCGTCAGGGTGCCTCGGGATGCCAGGACAGCGCCGACCACGACACGCAGGCCATTACCCAGGGCGCCGCGCATGGGCAGGCGGATCAGTTTGGAGGAAATCAGTGGACGATTGATCGAGAACAGCCGTACAATGTAATCCGGGTCAGCCGAGATACCAGGGCCATTGTCGGTGATGACAACGCCTTCCATTGTGCGGTCAATCGTCGCTTTAGCGCCGGCATCGAGCGCGTTGTCCACGAGCTCCTTGCAGCAGATCTCCGCCAGGCGATCGAGCGGGACACCCGCCTTCTGGCCGATGGTGCTCAGGTTGCGAAACAGTGTCCACTCTTCACGTTGAAACATGACCGGTCTCCGCTGGGATTTAATGATACCGAGTATACCTAAAATTGGGCCGTGTGCCAAGCCTTTGTTCAGATTCTTCCGTGGTAATATCGCGGCATTACCGCAAATCGGTTTGAGAAAATATTGGAGGTCAGAAATGAACACTCGACTACCGGGGGTTGAAAGCGTCGCGCTGCACCCCGCTGTTCAAGCGAAGATCGAGGCCATGCAGAAGGCCCGTCGCCAGGAGCTTGTTTTGCTCAAGGGTGGCGCGCTGGGTTTTGCTGAATGTCAGCTGGAGTCAGGATCCGAAGGCGAAGTATATCAGGCCAGCGTTGTAGCGAGGGTGAATGAAGCCTTCGATCGCCGAGAGCGCTACCTGGCAAATGTTCCATTGGCCCTAATGGCATTTCCCACTTGGCTTTTCTTATTAGTTGCTACTATTGCCTGGCTGGTGGCCTCAGTGTATCGAGGCCTATGGATCGCTGGAGAACCGATCTTTCTTGTCACCCTTGGGTTTTTGGTCATCTTTCACGCGATCATTCACTTCGCCATTGGTTTCAAAGCCTTGTGGCATGAGCTTTGTCTGAACAAATGGGCCTGGTCACTTCTCATCGCTTTGATCGTGTTCTGCTCGGTCGTGAGCACCAAAGCAATCGTGAGCGATGATGCCCCGTATTGCCTGGACGAGTGCAATTTCTCAAACCGTGCAGACTTGTATTAAAGGTTCAGATCATCTTCCAGGAACCCGGCCAACGACTCTTCGTTCCCCAGTATGGCCAGGGTATCCATCAGCACCTTGTCCATGCTCGGGTTATCTGGACGTTGCCAATTGAGCCTGGACTCGATCACGGTGCTGTCAGCCAGATCGACCTGCTCGTGCTGGATCTCCGCCGAGAGCAGGGCTGGATCGCTCCGGGTGATCAAAGGCCCCTCATAGATGTTCAGGGCTGCGGCCCACTGAGCGCCCTCATGCTGCTGATTGGGAAGCTGCCTGCTTACCAGCAGGGCCACCTCAATGGCGCCTTCGAGCGAGCCCGTGGTGCCGACCAGTTGAATGCGCTCTACAAATCGATGTTTGGTCAAATCAAGAGTCATCCCATTGTTCACGCGATCAACAGAATTGTTTTTTCTATGTTCCTCCAGCGTGGCGTACACGAAGTAGCGCTGGATGTAGCGATCTTCTCGCAGCCAATGCTGGTTCTCGTTTTCAATGTATGTGCGACCCATGATGTCTTTGCGGGATGCCCCTTCGCTGATCTGACACGGTCTCCCCCATTCCAAGCCTGGTGGTGTAAGCAGCTCAGGGATGCTGCAGTCGGTCAGGAGCTTGAAAAGTCTGTCTAGCGATGCCTGCGCCGTTGGGCTGGCTTGGTTATAGAAATCAAGCAAGCTCTGCCAGTCGATCGTTGGTTCACGTCGCTCCAGGGCGTAGGCCAGTATGCCAGTCAGCGACTTTCTCGCCAGCATCGAATCCATTTCCTGGGGGCGGAACTTTGGGGTGGAAGCTGTCAAGGGTTGGGCGGATTCCGCGCCAGGTTCTTGCTGGAGCTGGGCATCGACAGAAACCGACTTGTCCTTGCTGAATGTGAATAGCCCTTGCAGGGCTTTCAAGAAACCTGGCCTGGAGGTGAGCGTTTCATCAGCTTCAGGTGTCGGGTACTGCGCCGGGGTGATGGGCGCTTGGGGCGCCTCAGCAGCCAGAGGCGGTATGACATCCGAGGCTGCAAGCACAGTAACCTTCGCCGCAGGCTTGAACAAGTCATCATCATGGCGTGACTGGATGTGTCGCAAATCGCCGAGATCGCGGATCCTGAGCGACTTGAAATCGAGGCCAAGCACTGAAAACAGCTTCGCCTGATCAGCGCTTTTCAAGCTCAGCAAAGGCGCGTCGACCCCCTCCCTGTCATACCTTAGGATCGAGCGGTATTGCTCCAATTTCTCGGAGTAGTACCGGTAGTGGTAAGGGTCGAGTTTTTCTATCAGTGCTGGCATGGTGCTAAGGTCTTTGGCTGGTGGTACCGAGGTCGACGCATGGGGGGGAAGATACGTGGCCGAGGCCGAGCCTACAAGCCAAGATCAGCCTCCAGCAACCCTGTGAGAGATTTCTGTGCCCCTATGACCACCAGCGTGCGCCGTAGAGTATCCATGACCTCATGGCCAGGGTGGCCCTCCAACGGGAAGCGGGACTGGATCAGTTCCATTTCCTGGGTCAGTTGTTTGCAGGTGCTGTAGTTATCGGCCAGTGAATTTTCAACGCGTTCTTTGCGCAACTGTTCAAGCTTGATGGTCGCCGCCGCGCATTCAGCCTCACTGTAAGGCTCGATCCAGCGGGCCCTGGCCGTGTCGATCCTGGGTTGGCCAGCCTGGGACTTATCCGGGGTGATATCCGCTGCAATGATCGGCTGCCGATTAATCCAGGAATCTGTGCCCTCAAAAATCTGCACTTTGAAGGGCATTGGGCGCCCACCACCGATTGTCACCCCGTGGTCATCATAGCGAACCTGGACTTGCGCTACGGCTTGCTCGGCAATCTCGAATGCACCTGCCAGGGTGGCCGTGGTGCCAATCACATGCCTTCTGATGGTGGTGTACTCGCGATATTCCTCATCATCCCACTCCGTCTCAGCGCTATGCATCAGCACGCCGAACGCTTGCACCACCCGATCGGCGCGTATCCATCTGCCTTCATCTTTCGGCACGAACAATCGACCCAAAATATCACGGCCACTTTCGAGCTCGTTGATTTTGGTGGGCGACAGGTACCACTTCGAGGCCGGTGCCAGCAATTGCGACGAGGGAATGCCAATGAAGCAGTTCAACAAGGTATCGACTTTGCTGCGCGTCCTGGGTTCAAGCGCCTGGACAAAATCGGAGAAGCCTTGCCAGTCTACGCCATCCCCATAGCGAACGCTTCCGAGCGCAAGGTGGAGGAAGTTGGTCACTGACTGCACCTCGCGATCCCAGCCCTCGTAGTCCTCGCCCGCCAGGCGGTCTTCTTCATACTGGGCAATGCGCTTGTCACGCAGCGCCTCCAGGTGTGCCAGGTTCTTGACCTGCTCCTTGCCAATGCATGGCTGAAGGAGGCGAATGAAGCGATCCATTACCGGGCGCGGAATGTCGTTGACCCAGGCGTCCGGCATATTCGGCTCAGGATCACTCAATACAAAGCGCTGGGTGATCACGCGGAAATGGTACGGGCTGATTTTCGGCTGCATGACTATTCTCCTGGATGTTTCCAGTATGCCGGGTTCCACAAGCCCGTATCAATTTAAATGCAAAGCGATCAAAGGCCCATGTCCACTTCCAAGAGCGTGGCCAGAGCCTGTTCTTTCCCGAGCAGATGCAGCGTTTGACGCAAAGTGGTACTGATGGTTTCAGGTGTGTGGCCAGGGGCTGGCAACCGATCCCTCAGGGTGCTCAATCGGTTGTTGAGGTGTCGTAGCCAGACTTCGAATGGGTAGCGCCAGTGATCTTCTTCTCCACCGTTTCAATCTCAAGCTGCACCTGGGTGCATTCAAGGGCTGTCAGGGGGGCTTCCCATTCATTGTGCGGGGTGAGGACAAACCCCTCCGGTGTGCGCCGGCTGGAAAACTCGATGTTGGCCTGCAGCACCGGTCTATTACTGTTCGTGGCGATGATTTTGTAGCGATAAGGGAACGGACTGCCCCAGGGGGTGGCCACGTCACTGAAACATGGTGCAATGCGCTCAATCGAGCGCTCGGCAACCTCGATCGCCCCAGCAAGGGTGCCCGCTGTGCCGACAATGCGTAGGTGGTTGTTTGTCTGAAAGCCGCCTTCGTCCTCTCGCTCGCGTTGCGAGTACTCCTCGATTACATACCGCTGGGCAAAACGGTCGATCCGCATGCTATCGCCATTTTCCAAGGGTACGAACTTTCTGCCCAGGATCAGCACAGCTCCCTTGAACTCATCAATCGTATGGGGTGTTTGCCAGTCCGCATGCGGGAGCTCAAAAACCGTGGCGCAATCATTGCCAGTGAAGGCTTTCAATAACTGCGAGAACGCCGTCTTATCCTCCTCCGACAGCGCATCCACAAACTCCTTGAAGGTCTGCGGATCTGGCCAGTCGTAGTCCTTGTGGTGTTGTGACCGGTGCAGCTGGTTAGCCAGATAGTTGGTCGCCGATTCGGTGGCCAGCACATCCAGCTTGGTGACAATCAAGCCATCCACATAGCCCCGCATGTCAACGCAGGCTTTGCGGTGCAGTGATTCAAAATGCGCGGCATCCTGGATGAGGATATCGTACGCCCGCACCTGCATGATGCGCAGAAACTGGTCAAGTGCCCGCGCAGATACGGCCATGAGCAAGCCAGGATCCAGCACTTCTCTGGGAGATCGGGTGCGAAGCTTGCGTCGAACGCTGTAGGCAAGGTAGGGATTGATTGTAGGGGTCATGCAGCATCTCCGGTATTCCCCCATTGTACCGAGCGCCGATTTTTCCAAGCAAATCTTAGCGCATTGCTGCAATAATGGAGCAAAAGAGAATCCGTATGTACGAATACCCGCTCACCAAAGATGTCCGCTACCGCGTCAACCAGCCGGTCGAGTTCACTGCTCAGACTGCCCAGGCGTACATGCGGGCCAGCTCCTTGATACTCGACGGTCAGGCCTTCAAGCCCGCCGCCCTGCTTCAAGCGCTCAATGACAGTCAACGTCAGGACTTTGCCGACGCGGTGTTGGCATTGCCTATTCGCCAAACGCTGTTGCTTGGCCTCCTTCCCTTCAGGGTGCTGCTCGACCCGCTAGGATCCCTGGAGCAAGCCGCGCATGCCGGGGTAATGCTCATTGGCGACAATATCAACGTGGCATGTTTCTCTGCGGCCCTTGAACAGGCCCTAGAGTTGACTCAAACCCTCGCCCCCGAAAGGTTCCAGGATATCCTCAGTCTGTATCAGCACCCCCTTATTGCCGGGCATATGGCAATGGAATTGGCACCAAAAACAGTAAGGCTGAACATCGTTCGCGTGTTGGCGCAGAACCAACACCCCCTGACCTTTCCAGCGTGCTACCGCGAGTTGCTTGACCCCTTGATAGAATGCAATGATCCAGCCCTGGCTCGGATTCACGCCTGCTGCTTCAGTGATGTCAACAAGGCGATCGAAGCAGGGGCGCATTTTAACCCCATGGCCATCGGTCTGCTGGGCGGTGCGGTGTCAGGCACGGAAGATCTGGCGTTACAAGCCGGTTACAACTGGCGAGCAACTGGCGTTTTTCCATTGCTTCCGCATGCTGCGCAGGCGAAGTTTTTGGTGGATCTGGTCAGTCACTCACCCAACGTCCCGCGTGGTGTAAAACAGCTGAAGGTGGCGTTGGCGTCTGACCCCAAAGGCTTCGCGAACGCCCTGGCCAAGCTTGACCCCATCCAATGCCAAAAGCTGATTTCCATCGGGGTTCTGAATCACAACCACCTGGAAATCGTCAATGAAGTTGGGCGTTCCATGCTGCTTGAACTTGATCTGGGCTTGTGATCAAAGTCCCAGGTCTTCCGTCAATGTATCATCCAGCAGGTCAGGGTTGGACACACAACGTAGGAAACCCTGATCCCCGCTGCACTGATAGGCCCTGAGCAGCAGTGCGTCATGCTCCTTGATGTGCTGGAGCAGCTTGATCGGCTTGAGTTGCCGTGACAGGCAGGCGAAGATGCCGGCGAGCTGCGGGCGATCGCCCATGGCCTCCAGGCACCGTACCATCGCCACCTTGATGGGATTCATCGCCTCCATGTGCGTAGAAAGGCGAGTTTTCAGCGTTAGGTCTGCCAGGTAGTCGCTCCACTCAAAGCCGGCATCGTCCAGACACAGCAGCATCTTGCGGGTGATGGCGTTGTCCATGCCCCAACCGGTGAAGGCATTCATGATCCCTTGCAGTCGCTCGGCGTTGTCACGGATGAATTCAGGCGATATGCGCGGATCGAAGTCGAGGGCCTGAAGACGCTTTGGATCTGGATCGGTATTGGACAGGGCCATCTCCAGGCGCCGCAACAGTTCTTCTGGCATCGCCTCTTCCTGGCCAAGCAATAACATACGGATAGACGGACACTTCCCCACTTGCGCCACATACAGGTTTGACAGCAGGTTATCACTGCTAGCGTGCTGGATGTAGACCTCAGCAGCGCCGGCATCGTCATACTTCAGCGCATACTCCATCAGGTGGCGCCCCCACAGTCCGTTGGCATCCAGCCAGCCCCGGCGCGCCTTGAGATCCAGCGCATCGGTGCGCAGGTCTTGTATCAACAGAGGGTGGTTTTCACCCAGGTGCTGTCGTATCTCCACGCCCGCGATGGAAAGACCGCAGGACAACTCCTTGTCGAAATGCCCGGTGATGGCCGCGATCACTTCTTTTGGGGTGGCGGCGCTGACCAATTGCCCGGCGATCAGGGCGAAGCAGAAATTTACCGAGGGCAAATTCTGAGTAGGATTAACGTCATTGAGGATATTGAGCAGGTTATAGAATTCAAAATCCAGCGCCTTGCCCCCTTCGGCAAACCAGGCGGCAATCATGGGGCGATACACAGGCGCCTTCGCCACGACACGCTCAGACGCTTTTGCAGTCAGCACCCAGGTGCCATTGACTTCCTGTGTGACCGAATCCGTGAAGTCTTCCAGCAATGATTTGAGTACCCTGTGGGATGGCGACATAATGCTGCTCACCGCTAATCAACGTATAGACAAATGGTACCTGGGAGGCCCTTGGAGCAACAAGTAAAGACCAATCAATTTCGTCGCTTTTCGTTAAAAAATCAGTCGTTTTGATGAATATTGATTTGATTTAAGTTATCCATATTCGTATCCTTCAGATAATTTCTGCGGGGTCGTGGTGCCTTGCCATAAAAACAACAAGAGGTGAAAACCCATGATTGGCGCAATTGCAGGGGACATCATTGGCAGTTACTGGGAATTTCGGGATGAAAAAGACCGCGACACCGAACTTTTTCTTCCCGATTCCACCATCACCGATGACAGCATCCTGAGTGTTGCGACCGCCGAAAGCATCCTGCGCAATCAACACTATGCAGACATGTACCGAAAATATTGTAGAGCCTACCCCACCTATGGGTACGGCGGATCGTTTGTGGAGTGGGCTCAGGTGTCGCCCAATTATTGCACCCCCAACAGCAGCTACGGTAACGGATCGGCTATGCGTGTCGGGCCGATTGGCTGGGCATTCGACACCATCCAGCGAACAATGATGGAGGCCCATCAGAGCGCCAGTGTGACCCATATGCACCCCGAAGGCATAAAAGGTAGTCAAGCCATCGCCTCGGCCATTTTCATGGCCCGAACCGGCATGGACAAGGAGTCGATCCGCCTGGCAATCGAGGAGTGGTTCGAGTATCAGACGGTCTTTGATTTCGACGTCCTGCACGAAGAGTACACCTTCACCCCCACCTGCCAAGGCACTGTGCCCGTGGCGCTGGCCTGCGTGTTTCAAGCAGACAGTTTCGAAGAGACGATGCGCTTGGGGCTGCACGCAGGGGGTGATGTAGACACCCTGCTCGCAATCGCCGGCTCGGTTGCCGAGCCCCTGTACGGCATTCCTGAGGATATCCGCAGCCAGTCCGAGGCAATGCTGATGAAGCACAGCCCCGCCTTGCTGGGCATGGTGCTGGAATTTGAGCGTCAGTACGGCTGCGGCAAGGTGGTGAAGACTACGCAGAGCCCCAGGTTCGAGGGCTTCTTCACCCGCTTCTTCAAGAAAGGCAAACAATAGAAAGCCATCGCTGCCCCGTGGTACGCTGAATGCAGAAAAGGAGTCCAGTATGGGCAATTTGGTGACTTTCAGCGTCCGGCATGACCTGATGCACACGATCAGCACGGATCGGTTTCAAGACCTCTCCGGCCTGATGAGTGAACCTGATAATCAGGTCAAGACCTATCAGGCAGAGGCCTGCTGGGAGAGCGGCTTTACGCACATTTCAACACTCTCGGGGGTGGCCTGCAGTCAGTACCACCATTCGGAGGATCACTGTGACCTGCTGGTCTCGAACCAGTGGTTAACCCTAATGCCTTGGGGGCTCAACCTGGTCAAGCATCGCCCGACCCCTTCCTATGCCTCGGCCTATCCACCTGAACTGGCAATTAAAGCCCTGCGCTCCCTGGTCAAAGACCACCCTGATCAAAGGCTTCAGCCTTCAACCCAGGCGCTTCAGAAAAATGCGGTTCGCTCTGCGTTCACCGTCTTCGGTTTCAAGACCGACTATTGCCATGACCTGGAAAAAAAGCCCGACCTGATGGCGTACATTCTTCAACACTGTCGAACGGGCCAGGCTAACAAGGGCATCAATGACAGGGACTTCAGAATCGAGTCGCTGGGTACCTTTAATGCCGATACCTCCGTGCTGGTGACCATGTCACGCGGGGCTTTCTCGGTAATTCCTCTGGCCTACGCGCCGCTGGAGGTTTCTCCTGAGCATCAGGTGGCAATCACCAGCCAGCAGTTCCAATCAGGGCACAAAAACCGCCTCATGGATCGCGCCAAGATCAGGGCCTTGTCTGGTGGACTGGGACTGGATTTGGTTGCAAAAAACGCCGTTCAAGCGCGGGAGGCGGCATGGGCGCCCAGGTAATCATGGCTGTGCGTCATGACATGCTTCACAAAGTCACCTCCGACATCACGTCGGCCCTAGGTCGAATGGCCAGTCGCAACGACGAGATCCCTCGCCATTTCGAGCCAGTGGCGACCGATGCCGGCTCCTATATCGAACTGGGTGATGGCCGTACGAAGCAGGGCATACTCTGCTCGCACCACCATGACATGGATGGCCACGCCACGCTGCTGGTGAACGGATCCTTTCTCTGCTCGATGCCACAGCTGGTTGGCCTTGATTACAGCAAGCTCAACAGCTTCGCCGATGTCACCCGGTTTGTCGCGGGGCGCATCCGCCAACGCCGCTACCCCTTCAGCAATGCACGCGTGAAGCACACCCTGACAGCAAGCTCGCCTTCCCCGCTGCTGAAACACAGTTCCAACATGATCAGCTTGTTCAGCTACTACACCGATTCGTGGGACTGGTCGGGCGCTCGACAAGAGAAGGAGGAGACCCTTGCCGATCTGCTGAAATTCTGCAGAACTGGCAATGCCCAGCCACGTACCTTCGGATTCTATGATCGGGAGCACGGGTACTACGGCAACCGCTTGCGGCATCTGACCACCTTCCCGGATCACCTGCTGGCCCTGGTTTCCTTGCGTCTGGGTCAGGTGGAGATCGGCTTGCTGCCTGCACGGGAAATGAACCTTGAGTATGAGGCGCTGGGCATTGACCTCACCCAGCGCGCTGGCAATGGCATGGCGATCAACACCTATGTGTTCAAAACCCTGATGCAATCGCAAGGCCATGATTTCCAGCGCCTGCCTATGCCCGGCCAGAAACCTTCCTCATTCGACTACTGCTAGTCTACATATACTCGGTATACGAAAGTGCTTGCGCATTAAGTATACCGGGTGTACATTGTCTCCATGGTCAGGAGACAACGACGATGAAAAACAAAACAGCTACGGTAAATATTGACGTTCAGCTCAGCTTCACCAATTTTTGTCCCGAGGAATTACCCGTCCCAGGCGGGGAGACCCTTGCCCCTATTCTCAACGAAATGGCCGCACTGGGCTGTTTCCGCGTAGGCTCCAAGGACGCGCATGGCCCGAACCCTGTATGGGCCACTAATGATCCCGCCTTGATAGCGACCCCCACCGGACTTGCCGAGGCCCCTTTGTATTGGCCAAGTCACTGCGTTGTGGGCACAAAGGGCTTCGAGTTGCTCGATGGTCTTCCTCGGCCAGAGGACTTTGATTTTTTTGTCTGGAAGGGAATTGAGAATCATTTGCATCCATTCGGGATCTGCTACCACTCTGCACGTCTCACCACAGGTGTGATTGAAGTGTTGCAAGTGCGGGGCATCGAGCGCGTCATTGTCGGCGGCCTGGCCTTCGACTTCTGCGTCAAAGACACCGCCATTCAACTGGCCAAGGCCGGTTTCGAAGTCATCGTGGTGCGAGAAGCTTGCCGGGCAATCGCCGACGAATCCGCCGAAGCGGCCACTCAGGCCATGCTCGCAGCCGGCGTCGAGATCGTCGAAACGATCAAAGAACTCAGCGAAAGGAATTGATCATGGAAAGCGTATTCGACACCAGCAAGCCCATCGTCCGCTCGCCTTACGACGACGACTTCTACAAGCTGACCATGGGTCAGGCCATCCACCACTCCTACCCTGCCGCCGATACCGAATGGGCCCTGCGCGTGCGTTCGGACGAGGATCTGACGCCTTACATCGGTGAGATCCGCCAGGCCGTCGAACAGCTTCAGGAGCTGCACAGCACGCAGGATATGTTGCGTCACCTGCGCGGCATTCCGTTCCTGAAGCCCGACTACATCAACTACCTGGGCAATTTCCGCCTCGACCCGAGCTTCGTCAAGGTGGGGCAGGCCAATGGCCAGCTGGAAATCCGCGCACGCGGCCCCTGGGTGGCGGTCAGCGGCTTCGAGATCAAGATTCTGGCCATCGTCAGTGAGATTCGCAACCGGCACAAATACCCCGAACTGTCGCTGCAACAGGTCAGGGAGAGCCTGTACAAGAAGTTCGAATGGCTCACCGCCAATGCCACACCGGAAGAACTCCAGGTCTTCAAGGTTGCGGATTTTGACACCCGCCGCCGTATCTCCTTCAACGCCCAAGAGGAAGTCGTCAAAACCATGGCGCATGACTTCCCTGGTGTATTTGTTGGCACCAGCAACGTGCACCTGGCCCGCGAACTGGGCATCAAGGTATCAGGGACGATGGCCCACGAGTGGCTGCAGGGCCACCAGCAAGTGGGCCCGCGCCTGATCGACAGCCAAAAAGCAGCCTTGGACGGCTGGATCAGAGAATACCGTGGCGAAGCTGGCGTTTGCCTCACGGATGTCATCAACCTCGATGCCTTCATCGCCGACTTCGACCTGTATTACGCAAAGCTGTTCGATGGCTTGCGCCACGATTCTGGTGACCCATTGGTCTGGGGCGACCGCCTGATCGCCCACTACGAATCGATGCGCATTGACCCGCGCACCAAGACCCTGATCTTCAGCGACGGCCTGAACCTGGGTGATCGTGCCCTTCGGATCCTGCGTCACTTCCGGGGTCGCATCAATGTGTCCTTCGGCATTGGCACCGACCTCACCAACGGGGTCGAGGGCGTGAAGCCGCTGAGCATCGTCATGAAGATGGTGTCCTGCCAAGGCCAGCCAGTCGCGAAAATTTCTGACGAGCCCGGCAAGAGCCAGTGCGAGTCGCCCGAGTTTCTGAATTACCTCAAAAACGTTTTCAAAGTGAAAGAGTAAGGGGTCGCCATGAACATTGAACGTGAAAACATTATCCGCGAACTGAATGTCCGCGCCCTGCCCTCCGCAGTCGAGATTCGCCAGCGCGTGGACTTTATCAAGCAGCAGCTTACCAGCAGCGGCCTCAAGGCCCTGGTGTTGGGGATCAGCGGTGGCGTCGACTCCCTCGTTGCCGGCACCCTGGCCCAGCAAGCGGCCACTGAGCTCCGCCAGGAGGGCTACGAGGCCCGCTTCATCGCCATGCGCCTGCCTTACGGCGAGCAGAAGGATGAAGCCGATGCCCAGGCTTGCTTGGCGTTCATCAAGCCGGATGTCACCCTGACCGTGAACATCAAGCCCGCCACCGATGGTATGATGGAGACGTTGGTAGCGAGCGAGGCATTTACCAGCGACGCCGAGCAAGACTTCGTCAAAGGCAACGTCAAGGCGCGGCAACGGATGATCGCCCAATATGCCGTAGCAGGTCGGCACAAAGGCCTGGTGATCGGCAGCGATCACGCCAGTGAATGTGTGTTCGGGTACTATACCAAATTTGGCGACGGGGGCTGTGACATTGTGCCGCTGTCAGGTTTGGTTAAGGGGCAGGTGCGGGAAATGGCCACGACCCTCGGGGCGCCGGAGCGACTGGTCTTCAAAACCCCTACAGCGGATCTCGAAGATCTGTCGCCACAAAAAGCCGATGAAGACGCCTACGGCGTCACCTACCAGGAGATCGACGCGTTCCTGCTGGGGCATGAGGTCAGTGAGCGTGCCCAGGACATCATTCTGACGGCCTACGAGGCCACCCGGCACAAACGGGCGCTGCCCTACACGATCTTCGACAAGTAATTACGGCTCTGGCCGTACGAAAAGCACGCCTTCGGGCGTGTTTTTTTTGCATTTAGGGGTGAATTGATTTGCCGGGGCTCGGTATCATGAAGAAAACCGACTGCGGAACTGCATCATGAGCCTGCGCCAAGCATTGACCCCACCCCAAACCATCGTCTGGAAACAACCTGGCGAAGGACGCAATGGCATGAGCCCACTTCAGGTATTCTTCTCGGCGGTGCGGGCAACCATTGAATTTCAAAAAGGTGGCGGCGACGCACTGCACTGCGTTGAGCAGGGTGACTACCGCGATGCCGCCGACCTGATCAAGTGCATGCTCATGGAGTACCCGCCGAGTGAGCTTCGGTTCATTCCCAAGGAGAAGATGGAAGCGGCGAATTGGACGATGAATTTTCTTAGGTCGCTGCTGTTGAACGCCCCGGAAGCCATTCCCGAATTGCAGGCCTACGGCATATCCTTTCTGGAGCGAGCGGCTCAAACCAGCTTTTTCGACCAACTTACCGCAGGGCGCTCATTGTTCGCGCACCTTGCCGATACCGATCGAACCCTCAAGGCGGCCTTCTGGAAGCACTACGATGCCCGCCAGGGCTTGAATGCGATGATGTTCAGTGCGCATAAGCTGGGATGCTCGTCCAACGAAGAAGGCTACCACACAGATTTGATCGTGAAGATCGTGGAAGCGGTACAGGACGATACCGACGAACAGGCTGTCATTGACTACCTGGCGAGCTGCCGCGCCACTGGGTACACCCCGGAAATCAACTGGGGCGTATACCTGCACCCCAATGCCACCCCTTACATCCAGGCTTGGATTCCAGCGAACCAGCGACCAAACAGCCTGATGACAGACAGCCCGCTGATCAGCGCCACGCTTAAAAACGCCTACGCAAGACCTGCAGCCACCCTTGCCTTCTTGATGTCCAGGGGCGTTGCCGTGGATGTCCGCCAGGCTGTTGAGCGTATCGCACAGGCACTCGACGTCTCCGCACAGGATCAGGTAAAGCTGGGCTGGTTGCTATGCCCTGATCCAGCAGCCTTCAAAGCGATGTACGACGCCCTGGATGCTGACGAGCAACAGGAGCTGTTGCTGTTTGGTTTCAAAAACCGCCTGCCGCTGCCCGGCTCCTATGTGCCTGGGCAGAGCGAGCTCAAGCGAGGCATGGTGGAAAGCTGTTTCCTGAGCCTCGCCCAGGCAGGCCTGTCAGAGCGCTTTGCCCGAGCCGCGATTGACCATGACCTGGCGCGCCGGAACTCCGATGAAAGCTCCTGGTGGTCACCCCTATTGTCCAGGCTCAGCCGGCGTATTTTCTGGATCAGTTGGCCAAGCTGGATGCCCAGGATGCCTTCCGGTTCATTGTCAAAACGGTGAAGGCAATCGGCGCGTACACCTCGGTTCCTGAGCGCCCAGAACCTGAGCTTGCGCATGGTGATGTGTCGATCACCATCGGTCAGCAGTCGACCCGGAATAGCCAGGGCATTCTGCTCAAACATCAGGGCGCCCTGGTCAACCTTGAACCGCTGTTTGACACCATCAGGACAGCACTCGATCACACCGTGCAGCAAGCGATGGCGTTTGAGGTTATCCAGCGCGGGCAGGTCGGATCAAAGCCCCGCCCGATCAAGGCTGTTCTCAAGGACTACTTCCAGAGCGTGAAGGAGAAGGACTGCCTGAACCTGGTGATTCACGACCTTCTTGATAAGACGGGTGTGCAGGTTGCCTTGAGCTTGAAGAGCCTCAAGCCTTTACTCACCGGAGTCGATTTCCCTCATGCGGTCATTGAGAAAATGACCCCAGGGCAGCAGGCTGCCGTGCTCGAAAGAGACCTGGGTTTGTGATCAACAGGCCATTTTGCTAACGTGTTTCTTCATCAGGCAGACTCACCCATGACTCCCTTGCAGCGTTTTTTTCAGAATCTGAAACAGAAGATCAATCTGAGCAGTGGACACGAACGTCTTGCATCTTTGGGCGTCACAGGTGACTACTGTGATGTGGCTGACCTCATGCGGTGCCTGATGATCCGCACCCAGCGGGAAAGCATGCGTTTCGTCCCGTTCATGGCCAAGATGGAGATTGAAACCTTCATCCCCTGCTTGCGTCAATTGCTAACGGACGATCCCGCTGCTGTTGGCGCCCTCCAACAGCAAGGCATCACCTTCCTGGAGCTTGTCAAAGAGCGCTCAGCAGCCTATATGAAGTGTGAAAGCCAATCGGTGTTTGGGCTGCTCTCTGACCAGGACGCTGCGCTCAGAATGAAGATCCTGGAGCAGTACGATGGGCGCCTGGGCCTGGACGCGCTCGCTTGGAGCGATGATGACGTCGGCTGCTCGACCTATTTCTCACTCTACCATTGCGACCTGATTTGTACCATCATGGATCATGTGAAGACCACGAACGACGAGCGTGTCATCCTGCAGTACCTGTCGAATTGCGTACCTCACATGCAGGAAAAAGGCCTAAGGCCTGATCTGAATTGGGGGCTGTATCTGCACCCCAAGGCTTCGCCACTGATGTTGTCATGGCTCGAAGAACACCAGGAGTTTGTCAACCACCTAGAATGGGATGACTATGTGAGCGCAGAGCTTCGGGCGGCCTATGAGATGCCCTTTGCCGCGATTCGCGCTATGGTCGAGCGTGGGCTTAAGCCAGATCCCGAGGCTATAATGGACAGGGTGTCGCGTGTCATTGGCATCGAGCAGGAAGACCGATACCTCCTGGCGTGGATGTTGAGCCCTATGCCAGCGCAACTGGCCGCCTTGTTCCAAGACCTGGCGCCGGCTGAGCAAGAGAAGATGCTGACCTTTGGCGCTTGCCATGCTCTGCCCACTCGCGGGGTGTTCAACCCTGGTAATTGGGAAAAGAGCCGCGCCATGGTCGAGGCCAGTTTCCTAATGCTGATCCCAGAGGGGATGCCAGACGGCGTGAGTAGGGCTGTCATCGATGCTGTCTTTTCTGAGTTCGACTGGAAAAACAGCATGCCCTGGGCAGCGCCGCTGGCGATTGAGCGGCAACCAGCGTATTTCCTCGAAAAGACCGGTCATGACCGCTTCTTCAAGGCCTACAAGGTGGTCAGCTATGCACTGGAAGCGATGGTTGCCCAAACGGTACCGCCTGCGGCGGTGTCCACGCAATTTGATCACGGCGGTGTTACGGTCACGCTGGGGAAACCCAGTCTCATGAACCCTTACGGGATTGGTTTGCAGGTGGATGGCAAGACCCCGTCACTGGAGATTTTCAAGCAGACACTGCGCGACTATCTGAACATGGCTGTGACGCGGGATCTTAAATTCGCCTCGCAAGGCGAAGCAGAGCCATTGCTTGCCTTCCCTGCGGATAGCCTGCTCAGAACTTTCCGCGACCTCGATCCAGGGCGACTGTTGCGAATGGTGGCCCATGACATGCTCGACCAGGCCTCGGAGCATGTTGCACTTTCCTTGGCGGAAGTCGCAGCCCTGGTCGGTGACCATGACAACCCGCGCCGATTGGTTGAAAAAATGACCCCAGCCCAGCAGGCAAACCACCTGGAAAGTGATCTGGGTCTTTGAATGGATTGAATGATGGGTCTCTTTAAGGTATACTAAGTATACTTACACAGGAGCCTCGCCATGCCCGATATCCTCTACAGCAACAAGTACTTCAGCGTCGAATTGCGCAATCGCCACTTTGTCGTCACCGAACAAAACGAATGCAATGGCGCTGTCATTGTCCCCCAGCTGGCCAACGGAAACTACCTGATGGTCGAGCACTTCCGCCCCGCCATCAACCAAACGTCCTTGGAGTTCCCGCGTGGCGCCCGCGATCCCGGTGAAGACACCGCTCAGACCGCCACCCGCGAGCTGCTGGAAGAAACCGGCTATGCCGGTGATGTACCGAAATTGCTTGGCAAATTGCACACCAATAACTCCCTGCTGGCCAGCCACATCGACCTGTATGTCATCCGCAATGCCGTCCGCGTGGTTGAAGCAACCGATGGTGAAGTTGCAAACACCAGGGAAGTCAGCAAAAATGAGCTCAAAGTGCTGGTAAGTACCGGCCAGATAACGGATAGCCACAGCCTCGCATCCTTTGCGTACCTGGTGGCGCAATAAGGCGCTTCGACATGAACACACCTTCGCCCAGTTTCAAGGTATTCTCGATCAGGGCGCTCTACGAATGGATTGTCTCACTGAACCAAAGCCCCAACCTGGTTGTGCGCACTGATTACCCAGGTGTTCGTGCTCCAACCCAGTTCGCCAGCCAGGCAGATCGCATGCGCTTCAATATTTCCCCCAAATGCGTGCAAGGACTGTCGATCAATGTTGAGACAGGGGTAATTTCGTTCTATGCCTCGTTCAGTAGCGTGCACACGTCAGTGAGCTTTCCAGCGGAGGCTGTGGAATCGTGTTTTTCCGGGGAAACCAAGGAGGGGCTCGAATTCGAGGTGTCGAACCAAGCGCCGATTGACCCTGCGCACCTTGCCCGCAAGGGTCGACCGGCACTCTCAGTGGTCGTTTCGAACTAAAACGTGGTCAGAAGATGTAGTTCAGGCTCAGGTTGATCCGGGAGTCATCGGCAGCGTTTTCCACCTTCAGGGACTTGGCGTAGTTCAGCTTCGCGCCAAGACCTTTCCACTGTACATTCACGCCCACTTCCCCGGAATGAATGACAACGTCATCGCCCAGCGTACTGGTCGTTTCTGCGCCGTTCAGCGAGAAGTAGGGTTTGAACCCAAAATTGGCAAGCACGGTGTTTTCAGCCGAGAGCCGCACTTCACCAGGCGTGTGAGAAGCCCCGAAGTTCAGTCCGGGGTCAAGAGCACAGCCGTGCTAGTGGTACAGGTCGAGTATGATGCGTGCTGCCTGGTTGATATTGGCAGGCTTGCCCTGGCCAAGGGACTGATTGATGGCCTCGTTTGAAACATGATGATTGCCACTGATGATCGGGGCGGCGTGGGCGACAGATGAGTTGAGCAGCGCCACACTGGAAGCGAGAAAAGACAAGCGCATGATGGTAGCCCTTTGGGCGATCCGTTGTTTTTGGGCATGATCTCCATCGCGCAACACTATATACACGTAAAGCGAGTTGCTGAGAAGCAAGAACAAGGCTGCTACGAAATTGCTAGGCACATGACCTTGCTACACCCTTTTGTCGATCGCCACTCATCCAATCCTTCGCGCTTGACCCTGATGTGATGCAAAGGGAATACTGAATCAAATAGTGAGGCAGTCATGACCCAATCCCCCTTTCAATTTGCAACCCGCCTGGACGCCGCGCTGGAAAAGCTTTTCTACCCCGACATTGAATGGGTTTTTGAGCAGGATTTCGAAGGCGCCATTGCGCACATCCATGATACCGAGAAGCCGGAATACATCACCAATGTACTCCTGGAGCGCAAAACCCCGATTCTCGCCAGGGCCGTGCTGAGGCTACTACAACTGGCGCCCGACACCCTCTCGCTTCGCTTGTTGAACCAGACCGTGGATATCACCACGACCCTGTACAACAGCTCAGATGCTGCTGAACATTTCCCCGTGGAATGCGGGCGCACCCTGTATGACGAGCTCAATCATTTCACCAGCACCAACCCAGGGGCATCAGTGCGAGAGTACCTGACCCGGCTGCTGTATCGCACGATGTTCCAGAAAGCACCCGAGTCCAGACAGTGGATCCGCGACAACTTCCTGTCCTATGACCCGATGGATCTGACATCCATGTCCCAAAGCCTTGGGCGGATCGATGGCAGAATGCTGATCATCATGAATTACATTGGGCTTGATAATCAGCTCATACGCGATCGGGCGCGGGAGGTCTTGGACGTGCAGCTTGCTCAAGGCGCTGCGGATGCGCAATTGGTCTTGCTGCTCTCAGGACAACCTGAATTCGACATGACCTACCTGGCCAAGGTGGCCGAGCACTATTACAAGCCCAATGAACCCAGAGTAATGATGCAGCAGAGCAACAACAACCACCTGCGCGTCTTGGGTGATGCTTTGATCGCCAATGCGCAGGTTGACCAGGTGGAGGACATTGGCCTATGCATCAAGGCCATCGCCGGCATGGATCCGTCCTTGCTGCCGGGCAGATCTGGAGGCGACCTGTTGCTGGACTTCATCCAGCATACCTCGACCAACAACTCGAAGCGCCATGCTGCCTTGTATCAGCGCAACATACTAACCGCCGAACAGATTGGCCCACGCTTGAACACCAACAAGGAGCTTGATTTTGCCGTGCGTCACAGCAACTTCAAGCTGCTCGACCTTTTGCCACACGCCCCTGAAACCGTGCAAGCCGGACGACTGGAACGCGATATAGGGCTTTAACACGAACTCTAATCCGACCGGAGATAACCATGCAGCCGTTACAAACCACCAGATCCGCCGCCATCGCTCGACTGTGCAAAGCCATCGATAGGGCTTTTGAGCGTGGTGAGTCCGTGAAACTAACCACACATGAGTACGCCTATCGCCAGAAAGGCGAGGAACTGGAGTCTGAGCACACCGTCTACGAGGCGATGGCCACCGGCATCTACCAGAAAGCCCCGGTCACCAAGGGCTGCAGCGCGAAGATTGTCGACCACACCTTCATCTACTACGGCAGTCGCGATGAAATCGCAGGTATTGTGGAGCGCGACTGCAAAGACCTGACCTACCAGGAGCTTGAAGAAATATCGGTGGGCTTGAGTGCCGGGGCTGTGCTGAGAAGCCTGGCGCCTGATCGAAGCCATCTCAAGCGTGATGAGCAGGAGCTTGGTCTGTGAATTCCGATCTGCGCACCACCCTTGTCACATGTGACTATGCCGCCGCTGAGAACTTGCTGCGCACGCCCATTGGCCGCGATCCAGCCGAGCTTCGGGACAAGAACATTGACCACTACCTGGTGGCAGCGATGATCGAAACCGAGTCTCCCATCATTGCACAGGCAATCCTGGTTGCTCACTACAAGCCGGACGGGTGTTTCCTAGCCGACTCGATCAACGCGGCCTGCCACCTATTGCTCGCCGAGGCCGCAACCCGCCCGGAGGGCATCGAGCATTTCTACGGCATGCGGGTGAAGCAACTCCTGATACAGGTGGATGATGCCAGCGCGCAGGACGATAGGGCGAAACAGGTCAGGCACAACCAAACGGAAAAATTTCTGGGGGCTTGCTATGAGATGATTCTGAAGCTGGTGCCAGACGCACGGACGCTGCTGCTGGAAAGCTTCATGACCTACAACCCTGGCGAGCACGCCGTGCCAGGCGCCAGGTACCCAGGGTGCTTCGAATTCAATTACAAGCTGCTGCAGTCCCTGGGCGTTTCCAGTGACGTCATGCGCCTGCGCAATCGAGAAGTCATCGATGCCCAGTTTTCCCAGGGCAAGCCTGACAAGGCGATTCTGTCCCTCTGCCAGGGGACTGCCGACTATGATCACGAATACCTCGCCAGGATTGTCGAGTTCGAAGCTCGGAAATTTGTCGGCAAGGGCATCATCTCGCTGAAGGACGGTGATCGTCGCGAATGGGCTTTGCACCTGGCGCGCACGTGCAGTCCAGATGAGCCCAGGCTGTTGGCCCGAAGCGTGTGCGCCCTGCTGCCAAAGGCCTTGAAGCCAGAGCAAATGAAAACGGCCACCACTGTCGAACTCATGGGCAGGCTGCTGGATCATATTGAATCGCCCATGGTTGCCAACATCCTGTTCCGGAACCTGACCGACAATACGCTGCTCTCAACCACAGACATCGGCTCCTTGGTCAGAACCGTCAAAGACTTCCAGTATGCGCGGGACTCGGGGAAATTCGACCTGCAGGAACTGCTGAATGTGGCGCCGGAGGCTATCAGAACCTACCAGCTTGAAGCGGATCTGGGGTTGTGACGATGAAAGACTGGATCAAGCAGGTCAGAAAGGAGCTGCGTAGCGCCTCTGATCGTGATGGTTACCCGGAGCTCACCGATCGAATATTGGAACACCTGGGTGAGTCCACCACGCCCTTTTCGGATGCATCGCTGGTGATGAGTTTCGGGGCCTTGAGCTTTCACACCACAGGGGAAAATTATGTGCTGGCGCGCATCATGGCCGACGAGCCATTGCGGCTGAAGCTCATCGATCACGCCCTGATCGATCCGGTTCCCATCGTCACCAAGTCAACCCGTGAGTTCACCAGGGCGTTGAGCGCATTTCAAGGCCTTGACTACAACGACGCACTGTTCGACCGTTTGCTCAGCTTCGAGAGTGCGAAAAAAACCGCGTTCAGGCTTTCCGGGTTGCTCAGCACGCACACCGTTTCTCCAGAAAAACTCGAAGCCGTGGTGTTTGGAAGGCATGTTCGTGGCCAAATAGCTAGCGATCGTCTCGAAGCGCTCGGCGCGGCCTATTTCGCGCTGGATTTGCTCCAGGATTCGGACTGCGCAACGGTTCGTTTACACGCACTGCTGATGGATGTACTCCTCCAGCACTTCCCCCCTAAGGGCAATGAGCGCGACACTCTGGCGGCCTGGGAAACGGTGAAGGGGCCGCGCATCCTCACCCAGGAGGAAAAGTTTCACGCCTACAGCTTCTACCATCATGTCTCGAAAAGCTACGAATTCGATCTGAGTGGGCTGGCGGTGTTGTCATTAGACAAAGCTCAGCGGTGGTATGCCGCCCACTGCGCGACCCCTGAGGCGTTGGCACAAATGACAACCAGCGAAGCCCACCTCGGACTCGGACGCAAACTGGTAGCGGCGGGCGGGCATTTGAGGGCCTATACCCATGCCCTTACCCAGGAGCAAATGCTGGAAGCTTCGCTGAGCCAGGATCTCGGTTTGTAGCATCTCGATTATTGCGTATATTGTTATGCCAGGATAAGCTCTCCCCTACCAATAACAGGAGAGCATCATGGCTACCCGCAATACACAAGAACAAACCGTGAAAGCCAGCGTTCTGCCTGCCGTGGGCGACCCCCACTCGAAACCCATGCGTCGGCTGTCGCACATGCACGCCGATGTCGAGCGCGCCCATGCTACCTGCCAGGGCCTGAACCTGTTCCAGGGTGATCTGGAAGCGTTCAAGGTGTTTCTGTGCAGCTGTGATCCCACCCGCGAAGGCAAATACCTGCGCTGGATCCTCAACCGGATGAACCGCCAGACCCCGGAACGTGTCTTCGACCTGGACTTCGACCGTCAGGGGCTGGCTGCCAGGAAGACCCTGCTGGCGTTCAGTGTCAAAAGCCAGTACCTGCCGCTTGAGCAACGCGATATTCTCGCGTACCAGTCGCTGCGCGAGGTGAACCTGGTGCTGGCCGAGCACGCTGAGTCGTTCAATACGATCTCCAATGTGCTCCTGGCCAGCCTGGACGCCGAGGAAGTCTTCGAGCGCACGCTCATCCTTGAACACGACGGGTTGAGTGTCTGCGACCCGCAGGCGATCGAGGAGACTGCCGCACTGCTCGGCAATCCGCAGTGGCTCGACAGCCGTGGAAAGGGCTTTTACGGTAAATTGAAAAGCCTCGGAAAAATCTTCCTGCTGCTCAGCGATTTCGGCATCCAGGTGCTGGTTCGCCCACACGCCAGCAATGAGCGCGGCATGGTGTACGACTGTACGGGCGAGTTGAGCTTGATTGAAGATGCCCTGGCGCACCATGACCTCACGTACGAGGAGGCTCCGGAAATCCTGGAATTGCTGTGCAAGGTCGATCCAGCCCTGCCGTTTGACGAGGACATGGAAGACGCCAAACTCTTCCTGGCGGCGCTCAACCAGTTCCCGCTGATCCTCATGGAAGGGCGTGAGCTTGACGATGGCATGCGCGAGACGTTGCTGGGCCATGCTGAGCTCGGTGAGGAGGCGCGCAACGTCATCCTGGAGTGCGAGGCATGACAACAAAGACAAAGGTCGCGCCGTGGCCTTTTTCTGTCCCCGAGAAGGCCCTCAAGGGCCCTCTTGGGCGAGAGCTCAGGGCGTTCTACGAGCAGAACCACTACCCCGGTGAACGTGAAGAATTTGACGACGTCCTGGTGTACAACCAATCCGGCAGGCTGCTGAATGCCGCTTACAAGCACAGCGCCGAAGGGCTGCTCGGCCTTGTCCTCGCCAGCACCGGCACCCATCTGGAAGGGCATTTGTTCAACGGACGAACAGCCACCAGTCTTGGCGACCTGTGTGGATCGCTGAACCTTCAGCGCAACCAGCTGCAGTTTCCAGACGTCGATCTCAAGGGGCTGATCGAGCAAGTTGCACCGCTGATTCTGGGTAAGTCTCCAGGACAAAAGAGTCTGGTCGAAGACTGGCTTAACCACGGTCAGTACCGCAAGCAAATGATTGACGGCATGAAAGATCAGGCAGGGCGATCGTTCTACAGCAGCGATCGACCCTCTTCATCCGCGCTGATCGTTTACAGTGCAATCGCCCATGTCTGCGGACTTGAAATGCCTCACAGCAGCGCTCATAACCTGCCTGTCGGTGTCATCCAGGCTCTGGTTGACCTGTCCTTGCCGTTTGAGCAGCGCCAGGCAGGCCTGGTTGCGTTCTGTCAGCAGGACATTCCCTGGCACCTAGGCAAGCTGATGCCGAAGAATTTGGTCGTCAGCCCCTACCTTTACGCCTTGGTGCGGGTGATTGCGCCGATGGCCGTCCTGTTTGGTCAGGACATTGTCAGTGTCACCGAGACGGTCAGGGAGACACTGGATTTCGTTTTCCGGCAGATTGCCGATGAGCCTGGAAGTTTCAATATCGGGGCGCCAGAAGCCTATGATGCCGGCATGAAAAGCACCCTCATGTCCCTACTGTGGAACCACCCTGAGCATTGGGCTGATTTTTCACTGGTAGCGGCAGATTTGCTGGGCTTTGACTACAAACACATGCTGCAAAATTCAGGGGAGCGACGGCTAACAGCAGGGGGGTTCCTGGCAGACATGGCCTTCATACCTCGGGATGGCAGCGATGGCACCTTTGGGAAATGCGCCCTGAAAGCACTCGGAAACAGGTACGGCTTGTTTGACCCCCGGTACATCGTCAGACGGTGGGGAACATGTAACATTGCCTGGGTGAACGGCGTAAAGGACTTCACCCCCGCTACGCACGAAATCAACCAGATGATGGAGGCAGGCATCTGGCACCAGGCTCTGGAGGGCACGCGGGTTTCTGCGTTATTTGATGAAGCTGCAGCCAAAAGCGCGGTGACCGATTATCTCGAATCAGGTGGAAACGCCAACCTGCAGCGGGCCAAATCCTCGCTGGAAACGTTCCCGGCTGTGATCGAAAGCGTGCTGGCGTTAGTAACCAAGCGCTCTATGGCAGCACGGCTAGCGACCCTCACTCGGTTAACGCCAGGGCAGATCGAGCGCTTGCCCAGCACTTACACGAGACCATCCTTGCCGCTGACTTGGGGTTATAGCATGAGCAACAATTACAAACGCAACAGACGTGACCTCGCCATGAGCCTGCTGTCCATTGCAATTTCGGCGGTGCTCCTATGGCTTACCTTTCACGATGATCAGGCAGAAAAAAACACCAGTACGCCAAAAATTGCAGCCGGGGTGATTCAGAACCCCATGACCTATGCGGGTGTGCACGAGTTATTCGATGCCCATGAAGATGATTTCGCGTTTCTAAACTCACGATGGTCGCGATCAGAACAACCCTTCTGGAAAGCCTGCAAAACCAGTCCCGGTGGCTGTCTTTTGATGGCAGTCATTCAATCGAAAGCGACTCCGCACCAATCGGGGTTCTTTAGATCACTTGACGCAAGCGCTTTCAGGCAGGCGGTCGACCAGGGCTATATCGGCGTATGCAAGACCAAGGGCGGCCTGGAAGACGCCGCATACGCGTTTTCTCATGCCACCGTGCTCGGCGATCCCGCTCAGGCGTTTCTATCGAGGTTGTCCACCATCAGTCAGCTGACCCAGCAAGCGCCACAATTCCTGGGTGCCAAAGACCCCCTGGTCGTCTCATTTGAAGGCAAACTTGGCCACGGCCTGCGTCAGCCAGAGCTTGGCAATGGATTTGATACCAAACCGCCACTGGCCTTTTTTGATTACCCTGACTCGCAGGTATGGGTTGCGCTGTCGAAGGCTGAGCACGGTTATGAGCTTGTCATGCTCAGCAACCCCAAGTACTCACGCTGCGTAAAACGCCATCAATACTATCTTGGCTGGGAGAAATAGTCCGATGGCCAGGAGAACCAACATCAGGCCTTCCGTCATCATGCTGATGATCGTCCTGGGCCTGGTAATGATGATCGCTGGGACTCGAATGATCATGTTGAAGTCGCAGGGCGTTACGAGCAGTTCCACGGCGGTTATGGACGCAGTGAATCAGCGCTCCGATCGCGATGCAATCAATCCGATCACCCACCCAAATGCCCGCGAATTGTTCGAGGTAAACCCCTTGCCTTCAGATGATCTTGCCTTTGCACCAGACTGCAGCAAACGGCCCTCGCTGTGCCTGCTGGAGGCTGTTCGGCAGGTACGCACACCAGAAACAGAACTGGCTGGCCTGCCCTTTATGTCAGGGTTGCAGGCAAAGCTTCATGAAGTTGATCAGGCGTAGGTTCGCAACGGCGTTTTCAATCCGCAACTAGCGGTCTGCCAGATGTGCAAGACTGACCTGCGCCTCAGGATCTACCTTTCTGGACAGCAGCTCCTGCAAGGCGATCCAGTGGCAGCCTTCCTGCAGCCCTTGTCGACCTACAGCCAGGAAGCTCATCAGGCTCCACAATTTGTCAGTGCTAAAGACCCCGTCTATTTGAGGTTGCTCGGCCCGCTGCAAGCGGATTTAGGCCAACCTGAACTCGGTGATGGGTTTGACCAAGCGTCGCCTCTGGCGGTGTTCAGAACCGTGGATAGCCAACTGTGGGCGGCACTGCACAAGACTGTTGGTGGCTACGAGCTGTTACTGCTACAGGCCCCGGCCATCATTGCGTGTTGACGGCTACTCAGGGTGGAGTCCTGGTACAAAACCCCTTGACTCCAGTGGTACATTGAGTAAAGCATAAATTGAGACCAGGCCATGTACGTCACCGCACACCACAAGCAAAGGGAAGAGTTTCTCAACTCAGTTCATTCGGATTTCCAGGCAATGCCCCTGCCACGACGCTGGGCAATTCCGTCCATCTACGAATGCGCCCTGTATGATTATGCTCCCGCCTACAAGTTGATCGACCCACTGGCCAAGGCCCAGCGCCCGCTCTTTGAGTTCATCGATCAAATGAATGCCAATCAATCCATCATCCACCAGTTGATGGATCGGAATGCCGAGCTGGGTCAGCTGCACTTTCTGTACATGACCCGCCGCCACCAGCTGGCCAAAGCCCCACTTTTCACCGTGTCTGAAGGACTCAGCAAAATGCTGGAGGACACAGGGGTCAAAAGTGACATCCCAGCCAAATTCCTGTGTCCGCCATTCAAGACCTGCTACCTGGAATTCGAACCTTACGAGACCCGCTTGGCCAAGCTCAATGCTGGCGACGTAGCTGATCATTACCCTGAAGGCTGCTACATCCAGGAAACCATCTGTGAAGACCTGGGGCACATGGATGCCGACCTGGATGTCTGCAAAGCGATGAGCCTGGATTTTTCGGCGAAAACCCGCATCCTGGACATCATGTTCAGCTACGCCCCTTGCAAGGATGGCAGTGGCAACAATGACTACCATGTCCAAAGCCGGTATGCCGCCGTGCGCATCTCCATTCAGGATGAGGAGGCTTCACTGACCCAGCTGGTGTCGCACCAGCTCGATGTCATTGCTCAGGAACAACTGAAACGAGGGGTTAGCCCACAGCGTGTGGAAGAAAACGCCGAGCACATCAAAAAAATGATGGTCGACCTCTCCAAACTGCTGCTCTACCTCAACCTGAACCTACGCGATCAGTTGGTGGAAAAACGCGCAGAAGCCCTTGACCTCAAATTGAAGGATGCCAATCCAAAGAAACGCGCCAAGCTGGAACGCCAGGCGGCCAAAGTCTACGACCGTATCATCATCGGCCCAAAATCCTACATTCCAATTGCCGAGCGTTTTCAGGGGGCGGAATATGGCCAAGGCCGCAGAAAACCGCATTTTAGGCGGGGCACGTTCGGCATTCGCTGGAAAGGCACGGGTGAAGACAAGACGCCCGAGCTGGTCAGGATTTCCGAGTCCATTGTGAACAAGGATCTGATGGTGGATGGCTCGGCGCTGGATTACGAAATTCGCTAACCTGAGCTTCGCCGGCAGCTCGCCTGCATTTCGCCTGGCCCCAGATCAAGCCAGGCGCCGGGGGAGATGTCACAAACCCAGGTCTTGACAAAGGATGTGTTCTCGCCCCACGTCACTTGTAAGCAAGGCCTGTCGAATACCTGGCGTATCCTTGATCTTCAGCAACTGGGTCAGGTGCTTCGGGCGCAGGCCCAGCGAGAGGTAATATGCCTCATCGGTGACTCTCAGCGCGGCTTCTTTCCAGGCGTCTGCAGCGTCGAGCTCCCAGGGGTTGGTGCAGAAGCCTTCGTCAAGCAGGCACTCAACCATGGCCTTGTTGAGCGTCTGCAGCGACATGTAGCCAACGTTCCGGGCCACCTCTTCCAAGGCGTTGAAGCCATACGACTGGGCGCGTTCGAGTACAGCCACAAGCCGTGGTACAACCACAGTAGGGTGATTGAACCGCATGATCCCCTCTCCATGGTCGGTCATCCAGTCGCGGATGCAGACGTTGATTTCATCCAGGACTTGGCTTGCCTGCGTTGTGGGCAACTCGGCCACCAGCGCAAACGCATGCTCCAACCTCATCTCGATACCCATCTGGTCATCCAGATTGTCGAGTTCTGAAAACAGCGTGGCGAAACGGGCGCGGCCATCTTTAACGTCATCCAGCTTGTCGCGCAGCAGCACACGCACAGGATCGTCAGCCGACATCATTGATCGATACACACGCTTGGACAGCTCCTCATCCATCAAGGCGCGACTGGCCTCGTTCATGCGCGGGTAATCATCGAGGATCTTTTGCACGCCGTTCGCCTGATCGAAGAAGAAATCGGACACCTGACGGGTGAAGGAAGCACCATGCATATGTGAGAAGGCTTTCGGTTGGTATTTTAGCTCGCCGTTCTCCCCCCACAGCTTGGGGCGTGGCACCATCATCAGCATGACCTCCCGAAGCAGGCTGCGCACAGTAGCATAAGCCTTGTGATCTAAGCCGTCTCCGTACAGGGCATCCACCTCATCGAGCATGACGCCGAGGCTCGGGTGTTCTCGAACGCAAGCGTAGAGGAAGACGTACAACACCTGGTAGGGCAATTTCTGCGGCGGTGTGCAGCGGTAGGCCAACACATCGGCCACGTTCTGCAAGCTGTGGTAATGCCCGAGAATCTGCTCAGCCAGGTCTTCAGCGGCCTGCAAAAGCTCATACACGGCAGGCTTTTTGCCCCTGTCGCCGATCAGAAAGTCTACGAATTCTTTACCCGTGGACAGCAGCTGCTCGGGTGTGGGGTTGGGTGAAAGGCTGAACAGGTCGAAGCGCGGCATTGAAATCTCCTTTTTTCAATCTTAACTGCTGCGTCTTTCATCCGCCAAGCCAAACCCCGTCAATCAGCTGCTTGCCGTCCTCCAAAGCCTCGCGCTTCAGCCAGACGAAAGTCAAAGACCGTCACCGAGGCCCCCTGAGTCCCCTTGCGAATTACTCCGGAAATGGCGAAAACAATTATTTTTGGAAAATGTTTAACGCGGATATTGACACCCATAATTGTGCTGGTAGTATGGAAATCACAGCAGGACATTAGCTCAGCTAGGTAGAGCACCCAGGTCGTCAACCTGGAAGGTCGTCGGTTCGATTCCGGCATGTCTTACCAAATTCGCTTCAAGATGCATATTCCACGAGATTCGCTTCCTCTCGATCCAAGTGAAGCCAAATCAATAGAGGGTAATATCATGGGTCACTGACTCTTGCGCACGGATTAGACCGCACTCCGACCCGCTTCAAACGATCGAATCCCCTTCGGTCGAAAATCAGAGCCTTTCTGATTTAGTCGCATCGATCGATTTTAACACAATCGACCCAAAAGCTCTTGCAGAGCTGCTTGCAGGCAATCATCCCATCGGCAATGCCGAGGATCACCTGTATATCTATGCGATTGTTCCGACTTCCCTTGAAATGCCAGTCGGCAAGACGTGCCCTCAAGCCGGTCATGCCTACGTCGACAGCTATTGCGCCGCCAAGGAAACCCACCCTGAACTCGCAGCGCAATATCGCGATCTTGGCAAAGGTGGCTCGAAAGTCGCACTAAAAGCCAAAAACCACCGCGAGCTGATTGTTGCTTGGGGCAAAGCCCTGGAAGCCGGACTTCCCTGCGCCCTGGTGGTCGATAAAACCCACATTTTACCGCCTCACTTTGACGGTACGCCCATCATCACGGCTTTGGGGATTGGCCCCTGCACGAAAGCCGAGGCGCGCCATATCGTCAAAAAATTCCAATGCCTTTGATACCAAAAAACCAAAAACCATATCTGGAGTAATACCATGAACGCATACGTAGAATTCACCACCACTCGCAAAGCCCTGATTGCCCACATCAAGGCACTGATCACCAACCCCGAGAACATGCGCCCGCCGCGCAATGAGTACGGGTACCGCGCCCGGAAAATTTTCTTCGCCGACTACGTGCTCTACGCAGTCGCCCGAGGTGCCGATTGGAGAAAAACCAGCCACCTGGCGGCAGAGGGTGCTCCGAATGCCAGGGAGGCGCTGGTAGCCCTGCATGATGCGCTGGCCCAGCACATTGCCAAGGGCAAAGATGCCGACTCGGTGCCGTACCGATGGGCACGATACATTGGCAAGGACGCCGACCAGCACGAGTTGCTGGCCTTGCTCAAGGCCGCCCTCGCCGCCTGAAGCCCACTCGCCCAAACCGAGGCCCAATCCGGGCCTCATTTCTTGATCAAACTGGAGCACTTCACATGCGCCTGCACGACATCGTTAACGCCGCACACACCGAGATCGAAAACCAGCAAAGCCAGCGTCATCAACTGCATAAAGCGGCGGATGACCAGTTCATGGCGAACACGAGGGATCATTACCGCGCCCTGGATCGTCTGGAGGCCGACTACAGCGCCGCTGCATTCAAGCTAGCCTGTGGCTTGGGCAAAGCGCCTGTCGATGCCCAGGGGCAGCCACAGGAGCCCTCCACACTCACGGCGCAACGGGATGGCCTGTTGCTGACCTGGCGCAGCGAGGACGGACAGTGTTATTCCCACAAGGCAACCTGGGATGAGCTGGAGCAGCCGAGCCTGATCGCCGAAGCCGAGCGATGACCCTTGCGCACGGATTAGACCGCATCTCGACAGAGAACAGCTGCTCAAGGCCATGCAAGACTGTGAACAGACCCAGGGGATGTCCATCCTGCAGCACGGGGAAATGGTTCGGGATTTCTACCTCGATCTGAAAGGACACGTCACCGAGGGCGCGCCCCTGAGGTATGAGTGGAAGCTGCCGGCATGGGCCACCGCGCCAGCGTTGTGGGCCAGCTTGTTGCCCGCCACGACCATTGAGAACTACCAGGTGTTCCACGATTGTGGGAAGCCGCTGTGCCGCGAGGTCGATCAGGAGGGTAAAGTGCATTTTCCAGACCATGCCAAGGTGTCTGCGCAAGCCTGGCGGGCCGCTGGCGGCGCCGAAGCAGAAGCGCGCTTGATCGAGATGGACATGGACATCCACTTGCTCAAGGCCGAAGGACTGGAGCAATTTGCCGCCCGCCCCGAAGCCGCCACCCTGCTGCTGACCGGGCTGTGTGAGATACATGCCAACGCCTCCATGTTTGGCGGCATCGACTCCACGTCATTCAAGATGAAGTGGAAGCACATCGATCGTCGTGGCAAGCAGATCGCAGCTCTGCTGGCGCTCAAGGAGCGCATGATTTAGTCGTAAATTGCGCGATCGCTTGATGACGGGGGTCATGCTCGCTATGATGGCCCTCACAATTTTCGGCAACGTGATGGATTTTGAAATGCCTCTGTCCCATGCTCAGTTTTACGCACTGCCCGTTGGCGCCGAAATCGACGCCATGAAAAAGCGCTTCGTTGTCGATCGCCGTGAGACCGTGGGTGGCGTCGAGCAGCCCGTGCTGGTCGAGGCAGACACGCAAGCGCCGCTCTTCGGTGCAATCTACATCACCCACCTGATGAGCATTACCAAAGGTGTCAACCAGCCGATGGAGCTTCCAGCCACTGAGGCGATGGCCACGCCCCCGGCTGTCGAGCACGCTGTGGCGGCGGAGGCGTTCGACCCCCTCAAGGATGTGGACACTTATGATGCCGTTGATCATGTCGCCGTACAGCCGGAGCTGAGCCTTGCCCCTGAGATCCTCCATCCCGGTCGACGCGCCTACCCGGCGCCAGATCAATACACCCTTGACCTGGAGGCCGACTGACTGCTGCTGGCGTTTGCGACATGCCCGGACAGTGGCGGCAGCGTTTTGGCTGCGGTCTCGCGGGCGTAGGGCTACTTAGGGGCGCCTGAACCAGCTGTAGTCTCCTGCGGACAAGATCCCGCCATGTTCGCTGGTGTGAAGCCGGGGTGCCCTGCTTCCAACGCTGGGTCTATCATGGATGGTGGCGCCCCGGTGGTGAAAACGCCTTGCACACACTGCAAAGCCGCCAGGCAAAATCAGCTCGCCGGCTTGCCCCGCTTCGTCGGTGCCTTGCGAAAGCTGTGTTCATCAAAGCCTTTGGACATGATGATGTATTTGTCTTCGGTCACCACCAGGTCGCGCTCGGCGCTCCCCAGCACTCCGGAGATGAACATGGAGATGTCCTGGAAGGCCTGCACACCGCCGATCATGCGCTGGAAGTTGTAATCCTTCAGGCACGGGTTGGCAACCAACAGACCTTCTAGATAAACGAAACTGACGACCTTGTGGTCGATGAACACGTCCAGCGCCTCATGCACCAGGAGATGAGCGTTCAGCTCATACCAGTCACGCAGGCTCTGCCCACCAGCCGCCCGGCTGCGCTGCCAGGCGTGCTTGCGCGGCAGGTCAAACTCGCCCGGCAGGAAATCCTTCTCACCCCAGTAGAATGCCTTCGCCAATGTATGCGCCTCTTTGTAGCTGAAGGTTTGGGGAGGCACCCCGGTCTTAGGATCAACGCGGGCATAGAGCCCGGTGTAAATCTTGCCGCAAAAGCCGATGTAGAACACCCCATAGGGGTTGGTGGCGAAGCGCGTACATTGGTCTTCGAGCTGGCGCACCGTATTACTGACGGCGTCGATGATGCTGGGGTTGTTCTTGAGGCTGGGGCGGTATTCTACCGATTGGCGGTCATAGACGACTTTCTTGTCCACGCCGTAACCAATGGCCGAATCGTAGTAATCCTGGAAATCGCGATTGATGAGCATTGTTCACCTTTTTTATTATTCAACATTTCAGGTTAAGCCTGTGCCCCATCCATGTCAACGACCAAAGTGCGCACATGCGGGTTATCGTGCAAGATAAATGACAATGCCCGGCGTTAGCCAGGCTTGGTCAGTGTGGAGAACAGCTTGATCGCGGCGTAGGTCGAAGACGTGGGTTCGAAGGCACGGCTCGACAACCCTTGTCCAGCCCGCCCAAACAGGTCACTCCGACTTCATGTGATCCACAAATTCTTTCCAGGCAAAGCCGTCAAAACCCTGGTTCTTGAAAGCCTGGGCCAGGCCCTCATCTGAAAAATGGCGCGTTCTGCGAAAGTCGATGTCGTTGCGACGGTCGCGCAGCACTCGGCTCAGCATCAGGCCTTGATCGTTAGCATTGGACATCATCTTGATGAACTGCTGCTCGTTGTCGATGCTGATGCCAGCGCTTTTGATATCTTCCACAAACGAATGAATATTCGGTGTGCTCATGTCGTTTCCTGTGCAGGAATCTCGGTATAAAGCCTTAGGCTCGGTTACCGCGCCCCTCTGGCGCAGACAAGGCCAATATTGCCTTCGAAAATCATTGTTGTCAATACACAGGTAAAGCGATATTCCGTCGTGGTTCCCATTAGTGATATATTGACATTGACAATGAATAGGAGCCGCCCATGAAGCCTGAAGCAGATCCAACCCAGGATGGCATCACCCACATCAACATCTACAGCGGCGGTAAAACCCCGGTTGGTCGAAACCTATCGCACTTTCCTGAACTGCCGATCTACCACCCGGTGTTCGGTGACTTCTGCTCAGGCGAGGGGCTGTGGTACTGGATCAGTCGGCGTGATGACAGGTTGCGCATGCTCAGTGGCTTTGAAGCCAAGCGATACGGGCGCTCCCTTCCAGTGGTCAAGACACTGCCCAAAGAAGAGTTCCAGCGCATGATCAACCTGGGCAACCAGGCCAAACTCGACACGTACCCCGAGATCAAGGAAGCCCTGGCCAACAGCACCCTGCCGCTGTTGCACTACTATGCCAAATCCTACGGCGGGAAAATGGTAATCACCCAGGCGAAGGATTCCGAATGGATCCTGGCCTATTTCGAAAAGGTCAGGTTGCAGTTCAACCCTGCGGCAGATCATCACAACATGGATTTCGTAGCGGCTCAAGCCCGGCTTGAGGCTGAGGCAGCCCTCCAAGGGAGCCTGTTCTGATGCTGGGCTTCCTTGCCACCCTCCTTCGCTGGGCACTCACCTGGTACACCTATGTGGCCACCGGACTGTTTACCCTTGTGCTTCTCCTGTTCTTCTGGGGACATTTCTCCAGCAATGAAACCTTGCCAGCCGATTTTGCGAACAAAAAAGCCGGTGCCGGGTTCAGCCTGCTCAGCTCCAACGCGTTGAGGGACGTGTCCATTACCCGTTCACAAGGCAAGTCCAGTGCGACCCTTCGACTGGTCAACGTGCAAGGCGCCTCTATCACCCCCGTGAAAACCACCTTTTTCTTGTTGATCGGGTCGTCCAAGGCGCCTAGCACTCAATAACGACTTACCAGTAAATTGACACGAGTATCGCTTCTGATAGGATTTCGGAATCTTTTTGGAGAATTCCGATGTCCGATCCTATTGAGAGCAGCGAAAAAGCCAATCCGTCATCGTCAGCGGAGGGCGTGCAGGCTCAAGCTCGCCCGCAATGCCAGCCTGATCGGCAAGCGCAGACCTTTACCATGGCCCCCGAGGTTTGCATTGACTCCATTGCTGAGCTACAGAAACTGCTGACATCTGATGGAATTGACCCGTCAGCCAACTATAAGATTACCATCAACGGCCACACTCAAACCTACCCAGGTACCGCCTCCGAGCTCCCCTTCTTGCTCCTGCCCCTTTGGCCAGTGAGCGCAAAAACCGCCAAGGATGAGTGGGTCGGATTCACGCTGGCAAAGCTGGAAAAGGCGCCGCTGATGCTGAAGCTGACGAAGGAGATCCTGAATCACACAAGCCTTGCTCAATGTCAGGCCTGCGCCAGGAAGAGCAATCGCTGCATTTGCCATATGGCACTTTCCCCGGAGCATTTGATCCGGCCAAAAGCATTGGCAGAGTCAATCCCGTGGTCAGATCCTTGGTGCATTCGCATTATGCGCGCATTTCTGACGACCACTCTGAACGCTTTAAGACGACCATCGATGCCAATCTGAATTTCATTGGCCAGCTTAGACTGGAGCGTATTTGGGAAAGCCTCAAGGCGCTGGTAGACAAATACCCTGAACTCCACAGCATCCCGCAATTCTCGGCATTGAAGTCACATATTGATGTGTTGCAGACCATTTTCGCAACGAATGTCCTGCCAGAGCTGATGCTGAATCAAGAGGTGAAGAAGCTTCTTGGGGTAAGCCTGTTGTCGAACAGTTTTGACCTCAGCGAAGAATGCCTGGAGGTGTTGGCAGCATTGTTCTACATCTTCATTGCCAGATATCCATTGATTGAAAAGATGATGGCTTCAATCACTGCCATCGAACTCAATGTTATCCCTAAAGCAGAGCTGATTGCCCAGTTGGACATGAATGAAGGACTGGAGAGCGCCCTTAGCCTGGCGAAAACAGGGGTGGCTCCAGCCAGTCTTTCAATTCCACCCGATCCCTACGAGAGGGTAAAGTTGACTGAGGCTGAAGAGTACTTCTGGGAAGATGTGCTCGGTGACGGTTGTTTTGAACGAGAGAAACTAACACTGTGTGGAAAGTCCGTGAGTCTAGACGGCTTGGAGAAGCTTCAAGCCCTAGCGCTGAGACACCCGCATTTTGCGCCGGTCATCGACCATATCCTGCCGTATGCCAAAGCATCCTTGATGCAGTCGTCCGCTTTCCGCATCCCCCCATTGCTGGTCGCCGGGCCACCTGGGATCGGGAAGTCCAAGTTCCTCAGTGACCTCTGCGCGATTATTGACATGGGTCGGAATATTTTTCACGCCAGTCAATACACCTGCGGCTCACAGCTGGTGGGCCTGACCCAGGGCTGGCGAACTGCGCATCCAGGGGATGTCGCCAACGCGATGCTTAAAACCCGGCAAACCAACCCACTGATTGTCTTTGACGAGCTCGATCGCGTACCGCCGAAAGTGTATGGCAATGGCATCTCACCCCAGGTATCGCTCATGCGCCTACTAGAGCCAGTGGAGGCCAAAAACTTTGTCGACGCCTACAACAACGAGCCGCACGATGTGTCGAACGTCAACTGGATCTTCACCTGCAACCAGCCCCGCCAGATTCCGTACGCCCTGCTGACCCGACTTCAGGTTATCTATGTCTATCCTCCTCGGGAAGAGGCTCAGATTGACGCGGTACATCAGAGCATTTGGAAAAGCCTGATAGGCAGCTATCAGATGGACGACTTGATCTACGAGCAGATTGATCCGGAAGTGTTGATGGCCCTGAGAGAAGCGTACTACGAAGACCTGCAGTTCCGAAAAACGCGTCGCCTGCTGGAGCGTGCGCTGAGCAACGTCGTCTGCACGTGCAAGCCGGGGCACAAGACCTACCTCACCCTGGAGGTCTTGGTCGCTAAATCCAGCGGCACCAGCACACCGATAAAGCGGCTGCTGAACTGAATCCTAGAGCCCGGCAACAGCCGGGTTTCTTCATTGCAGGCTTGGCTGCCTGGGTGCTGCACCGCTAACATGGAGGAAATGGAGAGCGAAGATGCCCAGCCAACCTGATGACATTGCTATTGCGATGGGTCTGTATGATGAATGCGAAAGCCTTACCGATCGCATGCATCAAATCGAGTCGCCTGAAATCGACAGCATGCGCACAGCGATTGCGGCGATGTCCGAGCGTTGCCAGGCAGTCCTATTAAATCTGGCCGACTCATTGGGATTAGAGCGGATATTGTTAGACGAAGCTAACACCCAGTGGTCGAACACACTGTTCTCTTTTGCGTTGACCCATGAGTCCGAGGGTTTCTATGCGCTGCTGGAAAAACTCGACCTTGGCTCACTGAGCCGCAGTCGGGTCGGCACCCTGCGCTCCTCCATCAGCAATCTTGGGTATCTTACTCACGTGGTCAGGATCAAGGATCAGGAGGATGTACCATTCCCCATGCACAATTCGAAATTCGTGAATATTGCGACCTATGAAGGCCTGTTCTCGATCCATCATGAGGGGTTGGCCAATGCCATTTGGCAAGGCGTGTGCCGTGGCAAACTCAATGAAGAGCAGTCCATAGCCGCCTATGAAGAACTGCGTACCCACCCGGATTTCGGCTTAATCCATCCGCACCTGACCTCTATGCTCAAAACCGCGCCTATTGCGCCGCTGCTGGCGCTGCGAGCACACGTGCTGGGTGATACCAGAGTGCATTCCGGAGAATGCTCCGATCGTCTGGAGTACATACTAACGCGCATTTTCAATGACCACATCATCGCTGAAGACCTGATGGTGGAAAATATCGCGGCGCTACTGGGCAATCAAGGCTACCGTACTCACTGCCTGCAGCAAGACCTCCTCGGCCACCTGGTAAATGAATTGGAGCACAGGCGCAACGACGATCACGGCACCTTCAAGCATGGTCAGGCGCTCAGCGCCAGACTAATACAGCTACTCAAGGCACTGAAGATGAGCGATGGCGAACTCTCGATGATTGCCCTCCAATCCCTGCATTTTCATAATATTGGCGAAGCCTTTGATGCCGTGCAAAAAGACCCCTTCAGGGGCGCGAAGAAATTGGCAGACAGCTTGTCATTCACCAGCCAGAATCACTTGGGGTCAATCGATAGCGACTTCCGCCCTTGCCTCAAAAAGACGCTGCTGTTTGCCATGAGCGATGATGCGCAGCAAGCGGCCATGGACACCCATGACCGTGTCAAAATCCTCTACTACGGCCTGACTCACGATGCTCGCTATCTGCAGGACGTGCAACACGAGGCCGCCATCACCACTGTCCTTGAAGACGACCTGGGTTTGTAATCAAAGGCCTTCCAAGGCCTTTTTGACCTGTGCTGGTTCGATCTCACCGACCAGCTGCCTGTTTGCCTGTTCCTCGCCTGCCGCGCTCACGAAAATCAGTGCAGGAGGGCCAAAAAGATTTCGATCGGCCAGCCAGCCTTGTATTTCTGTGCTTGATTCGGTGATGTCGAGCTTCACCCAGTCTGCCCCCTTGAGGGTGCCTTGCATGTCCGAAGCTGTGAGCCTTGCTTCCACGACCTTGCAATTCAGGCACCACTTGGCCGAGACATAGATCATCACCGGGCGCTTAGCCTGCTTGCTGTTGTCCAGCACGGCTTGCAGCGCGGCCAGGGTGTTGACTTCAGTGTACGGGTGCACTGCTAGGGCCACCCAAGGTCGGACTGGATCCTCATGCCCTTGCCAGGCGCCGATGAAGCTTGCCAGCGCAAAGCTCATCAGGATCGCAGCCAGGGCCTTGAGGATGCCGAAGGAGCGCCCTGCGAGGCTGTACAGCCATCCGCCAAGACCCGCCGTCACCACCCCGACCAACGCCAGGATAGCCTGGGGGCTCAGGATCCGGGAGAAAATGGCAGCGGCGGTCAGCAGCATCAGCACGGCATAGACTTCCTTGACCCGCATCAGCCAAGCACCCGCTTGCGGAATAAAGGCTTGGCCACCCAGGGCGATGATCATCATGGGGATGCCCATGCCAACACCCAGAGCGAAGAGCTCGACGGCGCCCTGAAGAGCATTCCCGCCCTGCGCAAGGTACAGGAGGATGCCTGCCAACGGCGCCGAGACACACGGTGAGAGCACGAATGTCGAAACCAGTCCCAAGCCCGCTGCGCCGGCAACAGAGCCTCCGCTCATGCGTAGGTAGAGCCTCTGTACAACCGGAATCGTGGGTAGCCGCAGACTGAAGCCACGCACTTCAAGCAGTGTGAACGCCAGGAGCAGAAAGATCCCGGTGGCGAGCACGATCACGACAGGGTTCTGCAGGTGGGCCTGCAGTCGTGATCCACCCCCCAGCAGTGAAACCAGAATGCCCAGCAGCGCATAGCCTACCGCCGACGCCAGGACGAAAATCGCCGCCAAGGCACCATTGCGCGCTTTGCTCTGCGTATTGCCAGCCACCACGCGCAGCAACAGCGGTAGCGTGGGGAGGACGCAAGGCGTAAACGCCAGCCCCAAACCCGCCAGGAAAAACCACCAGAGCGAATGGCCTGCGTCACCATTCGTTTTACCCTCAGACACGCCCCCAAGTTCATAGACCTTGGTCATGGCTGGATAGCACACCCCCCGCGCAGCACATCCCTGAAAACCAAGGGTGACCTGACCGGTGGGAGCTGGTGCAAGCGTGAGGGTCACATGGCCCTCAAGTACTTGGACATCCCCAAACTCCAGATCAGATTTGACCTGCCCTTGGGGGATAATCAACTCGCCCAGTTGCCTGCCAGCTGCATCCCTGACGTAAAATTTCTCCCGATACGCGTAATACCCAGGCGCTACCTGCAGATCAAAGAACGCCTTGCCACGCTCCACCCGTGCAGAGCCTGCTGTAAAGGCCTGCTCTGCCGGCAGTAGGCGCTCACTGCCAGCATCCCCCAGCAGGGCTTGCTGAGTGCGCAGGGTATTGAGAATCGAGGCGTGAGACAACAACGACCATGCCATCAAAAAAATGGTCAGCCAGGTGCGCATAGCGGTGCATCCAATTTCTATTGACGGCTTATCATCTCAGCTACCCAAGACCATCTCAACCTAAAACACGACTAATGCGTATATTGATTTTTGGCGTATACTGGCGGCACCACCACCCCTTGTGCATGGATTTCTGTCGTGTCGTCATCTCTCGTGAGCCAGACCATGAATTCTGGCACCAAGCAAAAATTCGTGTCCCTTGAATGGTTGCGGTACTTGTTGGGGATCTACATCGTCCTCTTCCACACCTTTAACTACCCTGAAGTACCGGGTTGGCTGAGGAAATTCTTCGAGATGGGCTTCTTCTCCACCAGTGCATTTTTCGTCTTGTCGGGCTTCTTGCTCGCCCACGTTTACCTGCGCGACCAGGGACAGATACAAGCCTACATGCCAGGCAGTCGCAAATCGTTCTGGGTCAAACGCCTGGCTAACCTCTACCCGATCCACCTGGGTTCGTTCTTCCTGATGGTTGCCGTATTCGCGGTACTCCCCATGCTGGGCATCATCCCCAGTGACGCCACCATGAGCTTGCGGCAAGTGACCATTGACTCCAACAATTGGTCGCCTTTCGCCGACATGCAGCACACCATGACCGATGCTGAGCTCTACCTGGCGCTGTTTATGAACGCGACCTTGCTGCATGCATGGAACCCGTATTACCTGACCTTCAACTTCCCCACCTGGTCGATCTCCACTCTGTTTTTCCTGTACCTGCTTTTCCCCGTACTGGCACCGTGGCTTAATCGCCTGAATAGTCCCATTAAAGCGCTCCTGGTGACCAACCTTCTGTACCTGCTGCCGGTGATACTCTGTATTGCCATGGGATGGTTTGGTTCGCCAGAGACTGGCATTCTCCACCGAAACCCGATTATCCGCCTGCCGGAGTTCGTCGCTGGCATCTTGCTCTGCTCGCTGTACCATCAACATGCGCGCCTGGGTGTACGCTTGACCCGTGGCTGGCTGATGGCCTTGCTGGCCATCCTGGTGGGCAGCCTGGTGGCCGCCAGCCTACTACTGACCAACGCAGGCGAGCTCAGCAGCAAGGGCAATGTCTCCTATTTCCTGGTGCATGACGGGTTGCTCCTGCCGGCACAACTGGCGCTGATCTACCTCTGTGTGCATATTCCCAACCCCGGCCCCACCTCGATGCTGTCCAAATTGGCGAAACCATTCGGCAATTGCAGTCTATCCCTGTTCGCCTTGCACATGCCCTTGTTCATGCTCTTTGCACGGGCCGACCGAGTGTTCGATGGTAATCCTGGGCTCTGTTTTACCGAATTGACGGGTTGCCTGGCGGCAGCTGGGGACAAATCAGCCTGGCATTACCCCCTGTTTCTCGTCTTGCTCACCCTAGTCTGCATTTATTTCCAGAAAGCCTTTGTGGAGCGTGTTCGCGCCTGGATCGAAAAGCTGATATTGTCCACAAAACAGCAGCCTGCCACATCCGTGGCGAAGGGATCGACTGCCCCCTAGCCTTAGCATGGAGTTCGCATGGAACAGACACGGCATGTAGCCCTCAATGACCAAATCGAAGCGGCCAGCGCGACGGCCTTGCTGTTGATGAAGTCCGGTAAATACAAGCGGCTGCCGGAGATGCGTTCGGCGCTGCAGGAAGACTACCCGCAGCTGGCCGAGGAAGACATCGACCGGGCGATTCAGCGCCTGGCCAACCATCTGGTTCGCAACGACTTCCAGGGGATCCGTACCCTGCGGGCGAACAGCACACATCGGCAACGTGATTACGAGGTCATGCGTAAAGCGCGGGACGAGGTGGAAGTCTCGCTCGCCAGTTTTTAAACGGGCCGAGGTTTCCCCTCAGCCCCGCCAGGTGCGCACCCTGCCGGTATCCACATGGATGAAGCCTTTGTCCATGTAGATGCCCACGCCGCCTGCAGAAATCACCATGCTCATGGCCGCGAGCAATTTGGTCGACACCCCTGGGACGTGAATGTCTGCCGCTTGGCCTTTCATATGCAAGGATTGGCGTGCGGCGCCCTCCAGCCTAAAATTATGCGCAGGGGTGCGGTATCCTGACAGGATGTGGATGTCTGGTTTACGCCCTTCTCTTCTTAACCACTCCTGTATGACGAAAAGGCAGTCCAGGAGTTGCGGGTCGATGTAGTGCTCCTTGTTGTACTCAACATCGCGCAGCAGCCAGGCGCCTTTGAGGTATTCCGCCTTGTCATAGCCACGCCCCAGGCGCCAGTAGCAAAATTTCGCCCGCTCTTTGCTGGCAGGGCGGTACAGCTCCAGGTGTCGGTCTTGCTGGAGCAGGGCTTTGCGCCAGTCCTGGTGGGGATCGGCGGCGTTGGCCACGGCACTCAGAACAATGGGGGCCGCTGCCAACCCCTTGAGAAACTTGCGCCGGCTTTCCCCAATGGGATCAAGGATCATGCGTGTTCACCGTTCAATATAGCCTTAAGCTGTAATGGTCTGTTTGGGTTGGCTGTAGGCTTGCTGGTTGGCCCAGAGTTGCTTCAGGAAGTGCAGGAGTCCGGTGGAACGCAGGTCGGTAGCCCGTCTGGTCAATGCGCGCTCTACCGCCGCCAGTTGACCCACCATCAGCATGTTCTGACGCGCCCTGGTCATGCCGGTGTACACCAGGTTGATCGACAACATGATGTCGTGGGCCAGGGTCATAGGCATCAGCACACATGGGTACTCCGAGCCCTGCGACTTGTGGATGGTCATGGCGTAGCAGAGGCGCAGCTCATCGAGGTCGGCATAGGCATACTCCACCTGAACGTCCTCAAAGCGAGCAATCAGTTTGCGCTCCTTGAGGTCGACACTGATGATCTTTCCGGTGTCGCCATTCACCACCTTCAGCTCGTTGTTGTTCTTGATGTGAATGACCTTGTCACCCGCGCAGAACTGCACCTCGACATCGTCCTGGGTGCAACGGATGCCAGTGCCGGCGTTCGGGTTCAAAAGGCGCTGTAGGCGGGCGTTGAGCGCATGCATTCCCACCGGGCCCATCCGCATCGGTGTCAGCACCTGGATGTCGTCCAGCGGATCGTAGCCGTAATGCTTCACCAGACGCGGAATCAGCGACACGATCTCGTCGGCGATGGCCTCCGGGGTCGATGACTTGATGAACCAGAAATCATTCTGTTTGGACTTGTTGTCCAGTGTGATCATCTGCCCCTTGTTGATCAAGTGAGCATTGACCTTGATCTGAGAGTCCTCGCCAGTACGGAATACCCGGTCAAGCCTGACCACCGGGATGGTGTCGCTTTCGATGATGTCTCTGAGCACCTTGCCAGCGCCCACCGAGGCCAACTGATCGTAGTCACCCACGATCACCAGCTTGACACCCGAGGGGATGGCCTGGAAGAACGAGCAGGCCAACTGGGTGTCGATCATACTCGACTCATCGGTGACCGCGACCTCACAGGGCAGCTTGTTATCTTCGTGGTAGGTGAAGGCATTGTCCTCAGGGGAGTACTTGAGCACCTTGTGCAGAGTCATGGCCTCCATCTGGGTGCTCGCCTGCAGCCGCTTGGATGCTTTGCCGGTGGGGGCACACAGGACGACCTGTTCGCTGGCGACGTGGAACAGTTCATGTTGGGCCAGCAGTAGCACTCGCATGATGGTCGTTTTACCCGTGCCAGGGCCACCAGTGATCACACTGACAGGGGACGCCAGGGCCGTAGTCACGGCCTGATGCTGCATGGGTGACAGGGTAATGCCCAGGGCCTGCTCTGCCACAGCAATCGCCTTTTTCAGTGCGTCAGCACTGGCTATCTTGCCTGTGCTGTTGTGCAACCGGAACAGATCCTTGGCGATTTTCTTCTCGGCGTAGTACAGCTCCTTCGGCCAGATCATTTCCACGCTATCGATCGTGTCCACGCGGACGAAATCGCTGGATTTGACCAGATCCATCGCCATGAGGATGGTTGCACGATCCAGTGGCCTGGCTGTACGGGCAAACAGCTTGTGGGCTTGTTGTGCGAGCGCCTGAGGTGTGAAGCAGGTATCACCACGGCTGTGCACGGCATTGTCGATGGCGGTCAGTAAGCCAACCAGGATCCGGTATGGATCGTCCGCTGCCTGGCCGCACTGCTCTGCGATCTTGTCGGCGATCTTGAAACCGATACCCTTGATCTCCCAGAAGAGTGTGTAGGGGTTCTCCTTGATCTTCTCGACAGCCGCCAAGCCGAAAGTGTCGAAAATCTTGTTGATGTGACGCTGACTCAGGCCAAAGCCGTTCAGAAACAGCATCACCCCCCGATGACCAAGCTCCTTTGCCAGGCCCTCAGTCAACGCCGCAATTTTCGCCTTGCCAAAGCCCGGTACTTTCTTCAGCTTGTCGGGCTCATGCTCGATGACGTGCAAGGTGTCCTTGCCGAAAGCCTGCACGAGCCGTCCTGCCAGCTTGGTACTGATCCCAGGGACGCGGCCTGAGGCGATGTAGGCCAGGATGGCATCGGTCGTGGTGGGAATCTGCGGCATGATTTTGCGCGCCTTGAGCTGGCGATTGCCATTGCGCCATTCCCAGGTTCCCTCGCACTCGACATAGTCACCTTCGTAGAGGCCTGCATCATTGCCGGTGACAACGGTGGCGCCGCTGGCATTGCGAACCGAGAAGATGATGAATCCTTTGCCATTGGCATGGATAACCTTTTCGATGACACCGTTGACTGAATCCAACACTACAGACTCTCTTCTTGCTGGCAGGTTTTGGCCTCAAAAACCCCAAGAACTTTATCTTCTGGGGCGATGAGCGTGAATGTTACCAAATTGGCCGCTCTCACGGTTAAATGCGGTAAGGCGATCGTGCAGATTGTTTGCTGGACGGGATTACGCTCGACTGCCTCGCGGTACATGTCTGCCACCGGCTGGCTGGTAGAAAACATCACATCGACCCTGCCCTGGCGTTGGCGTACCCGCTGCATGCTCAATCCGTCCGCAAAATGCTCAGGCAGCTCCCTGCGCAACACGGCGGCCAGCTTGATCGGCACCTGTCGGCGCTCAGGCAGCAAATCGACCATGCTCAGATCAATGTCCTGGTCGAGTGCTTGAATCTGCGCACGACTGAGCTGCAGCGCCTTCGAATCAGGGAAATGTTCCTGTGCAAAATGCTTGTAACACGGTGTTTGCAGCTGTTCAACCGCAGCCTGGGCCAACACAGGAGCACTGGTCTTGCCCGACAGTTCAGCGGTTAGCAGCTTGCCCACGATGGAGAGTTTTTGCATGTCTACGTATTCATCGATGGCCCGCTCAGGCTCTGCGCTGACCTGGAGCTTGTACCGCAGCGTCTCCTTGAGCGTCGGCAAGGTCTGGTTGAAGACCGCCAGGCACTTTATGGCTGGAGGTGTATCTGCCCCAGGGCCAGCAAAGGCCCGCTGCTGGCCAACCTCCGCGAGAGCCAGAACAGAGCGATCGGCAACGCAATCATCTTTCTCATCAAGCCAATATACAGATTAAACGACATCTTCTCAACCTGATCACCCTTTACGCGGTAGTGGGTAACCTTTAAGGCCTAATATAGATAACGATCTACGTTTTACTTTTAGTCAGTTAGTGCTAATATTGAATGCTGTCCGCATGGCAGCGCTACTTGGAGCAAACGCATGAAAGCACCACGTGAAATCAAGCAATGGATTTCCAGGGCCCGCAGCGACCGGGGTAAACCCAACGGTGTCGTCCGCTGGCTCTTCGAGAATCCGGATAAAGAACGCAAGCTGGCCACGAACAAGCGCCTGAATCGGCGCACACAAATCAAGGCGGCCCTGCGGGTGCGCTGAGGGCTTCCTTGTGATCGCATCACTCTACACCCATACCATGCGTCGGCTAGCCCCCAAGCGATTGCCTGGCGCGTTCCATCGGGCATTTTACCGACGCACTCAACGAGACTGTCCGCCCACGGAACTTCAGTGCAATTGCGCGGCTTTGAATGAGTTGCTCAAGCAATGGCTAGTAATCGGAGGCCAGTCATTCCGGACTGTAGCCACCCAATACCAGTGGCTGCTCAGCATCAATTTCGCCGGCATCGCCGTCTTGGCTATCCTAAAGTTCACCCCTGCCCCACCACTGGCTGGCCTTCTCCTAAGTGTGGCCATCGTGGTGTCAGCCATGATTGTGCTGTTCGGCTCGCTGTTCGCCCTGCAGCGCAAGATGCTCGATCAGATTGAACAGGCTTCGCCAGGTAAGACCCTCACCATCCATATGCTGGCTTTGTCGGCGCAGGTCGGGATCTTCCAACTCGGCCTGGCTACTGGAATGGGCTTCCCTGGATCCATCGCCATTTCCGTCCCGGTGCTGCTGTCGCTGCCGATCGCGCTGATTTCGCATTATGTGCTGTTCCAGAATCTGCTGATGGACGTTGCCGATTACCCCTTGGACGCGGCGCAAATGCGCGACTTCATGAGTGCTACTGAGTCGTGCTACAACGAAGCCCAATTCGCTGAGATTCTCATAATGGAACTTGAGGGTGCCTCCTTCACGCCCGCCAGGCTGATTGGCATGCAGCGACAGCCTAAATAGTAGTGCCACCAGATTTCCGAAATTGAAACGTCCCAAATCACTTGCATAGCTAGTGTGAAGTCCCACCATAGCTTCTTTGACTAAAGTCTCGATATTAGGCCGAGCTTAATTTGTCAATCAAATCCTTTTCAAACTGCATAATATTTCTTTTCTGGGATCTGATATTCGATACAAGTACTCTTGCAAGAGGTGATTTAACCAATTTGTCGTCGACCAGGGCAATGTAATCGGCAAATGTTTCATATGTAGCCATATTTATGCCATGTATGACCAAGTGTATGCATTCATATGCCTTGGCCTCACCTGCAACATAGAGCAGGATTGTAGCAAGAACCGCCAGAAAGCCCAGCGAGAAACCAAGGCCAGATAATGACCCTGCAAGGGCAAACACGAGCAAGGTTATGCTAGAAACCAGGGCGATTGCACCATACACTCTATCCGCACGCTTATTTTCTTCTTGCCGTTTTGACACATATGCTCTGATCGCATTGACCTGCTCAACGGAAAAAGGGTTGTGGCAGTACGTCTCAATAGTCATACAGAACTTCATGTATTGCTCCCTCTTTTAGGATAGTGAAAGCCCGAGATTTCCGGGTTTGGAGTAACACTCCTCATCCCAAGGGATGTGAGGAGTGTTGCCCGAAGAACTGGATTCTAAAGTGATGATCCGACAGCCAATCAGTTCATAAAGAGCAGGAGACAAGCGTATGGTTTGCCAGGAGCACAGTTCTTTTAGATGGCCGATTATTTGCAAGGGTGTTAGCCAAAATTAGTCCAAGGCCGATGTAAATCAAAGCTTCTCCTTTCATGTTTGCTATTTCAGCGTGGCAATCAGCTGCCCCTCCTGGAGATCCTTGGGATCAAGGCGTACCTGCACGCCCTGCCCGAGTGAAACATGCAGCTGGCCATTCACCAGGCATTCGGTGCCCATGTCGTTGTTCGTGACCAGATCATCAGGTGCTGAGAAGGTGCGTTTGTGCACAAACACCCGTGCCCCCACGCCTTTGATTTCAACATCGATGCCATTCGGGCGGAAGCCTACTACCAAGCCGTCTAGCAATTCGCCCACGCGATACTCCAGGTATTTGCAGTACAGTCGGTTGGCCACCTCACGCTCCGCCCGGCTCGCACCACGGTTGCACAGATTGAGCTGCTCCATGATGGCTGGATCGATGGGGTTGGTTTGTCCACCGCCCAGGCAGAGGGCCTTGAGCTGTCGATGGTTGATCAGGTCGGCATATTTACGGATCGGTGACGTCCAGGTGCCATAGATCGGCAGACCGAGACTGGCATGATGGCCGTTTTCGCAATCATAGAAACTCGATGACAAGGTCGATCGGGTGGCCAGCTGCAAGTCAAGGCGCCCACTGGCGTTCACGGCTCGCAACACTTCGCTGATCTTTGCCGGGGTCTGCAGTTCGTCATCAGTCACCGCAACGCCGAGGTGGCGGGCGATGGCACTGATCTTGGGCAGTGCATCTGCGGTAAACCCATCCTGCCGGCGACACACGAAGGGCGCCTGGGCATCGCGCATGACCTCGGCGAACGCACGGTTGGCCACCACCATGCACTCTTCGATGATTTTCATTGCCTCGTTACGCTCTTCCTGGATTACGCTGGCCAGTTGGTAGTCGGACACGGCCAAGCGATAATCGCTGGAATCTGCCGCCACCAGCGCATGGTTTTCGCGCCAGTTGTTCAGCGCTTTGGACATCCAGTACAGGTTCTTGACGTTGGCTCTGATGTCGGGCGCAGCCAACAGGTCGGTTTGGCCGCTGACATAATCAGACACGGCTTGATACGTGAGTTTGGCTCGGGAATTGATGGTCGCCTGGCAAAACTCGGTAGATAGCAGGCTGCCATCGCGCCCAATCTCCATCTTCGCGCAAATCACGGTGCGATTGACCCCTTTCATTAGCGAAAGAGAACCCTCACTCAGCTGCGAGGGGAGCATTGGGACAACCATGCCAGGCAGGTAGGTGGTAACGGCGCGCTGTTGCGCATCAAGGTCAACAGGCGAGCCTGGTAGCAGATGACCGTCGACATCCGAAATCGCCACCCACAGATACCAGCCGTTCCCATACTTTTCGGCAAAGACCGCATCATCCATGTCCTGGGTAGACTCGCCGTCAATGGTCACGAAGGGAATGTTGGTCAAGTCGTGCATCACAGTCGAGGTGGGTCTGATGCTCTTGGCAAGTTCTGCACCCAGGTTGTCGTGGCGTGCAATGGTCTGACGGGCCAATGCCAGTTTCCAGATCACGTCCTTGTCAGACTCATGGCCGACGATCATGCTCACCCGCGCCTGTGCCTTGCCACTGCGGAACGGGTGCTGGGTCACCACCCCTTTGACCACATGGCCATCAACCAGGCCCGCTCGCATGGAGTGGGGAATGTAGAACCACCCTTTGAGTGTGGTCGATTCCGGCACGATGAAGTAGGAGTCGCTCCTGACCCGGACGGTACCGAAAAAATCCAAAACACCGTGCTCGACAATCTCTTCAATCACCGCGTTGGAGGAGCCGGGCTTGTCTTCAACAATCCGTGCCCGCACCAGATCGCCGGGCAGGCAGTGTTTCATTTGAGGCGGGGTGATGAAATACGAGGTCAGTGAATCGACGCGCAGAAAGCCGTAGCCTTTGGGATGGCCACTAACACGGCCTTCGACCTTCGGTTCGGCTGCCTGTGTCGCTTCCTGCTCGCTTTTCTGTTCGGCCATTGCCTGCTTGAGCGCCATCAGCGCCGCGTTGCCTTTGAACATCTGGGTTCCCTATGACCAGGCGCTGCTGATCAGTCATAATCAATAATTGTGTAAAGGTTGGTTGATCTTAGCTTTCGTGGACGCCCTAGGCAAGGATTTAGCGCTTTCCTGGATCTTATTTAGCTCTAAATTGGATTGATCCGCACTTGCGCCCAATGCGGGCCCTTCCGACGCGCTTTCGCCACTCAAAAATCCGCTTACACCTTCGTCTTCGTACACCCATGGGTAGATTCATGCAGCCCTGACACGTTATGCTGAGTACATCCTTTCGCCCCTTACGCACTACTCTGTAGCCTGGGGATCTCCCTGATTCATCACCCGGTTGGCCTGCCGATGCCCCTAGATCCCGCGCTTTTTCCAACTGCAGAAATCGTTTTTCCGCACAGTGATTACACATCCGAACGAACCTTCAGGCTGCTGGTTGCCCAGTTCACCCGCCAGGGTTTTCCTGGTCTCGCTGTAAACCTTCTGCAGCTGATGAAAAAACCACCCACCGTCATCTACACCGACTTGCTGTTGTTGGTGCATCAGGCGTCCGGGGAGTTGTGGTCTAAGAACCTTGGGCGTGTGGTGGATATTGCCAAGTTGGGTTTGACGCAACCTTCCTTCGACCTGGTTGCTCGCTATCAACGGGTGCTGGATGTGACGTTCAATTACTACGCGACAAGCCACCCGGCCTTCAGCCGACACCTTGTCGGTGAGCTGGTCACTCAGCTGCCGCCAAAGAAACTCAGTCGGCTGCTTACCAAGGGATTAAAGACTGCAACAGACCCTGGCCACGCGCCTGGCGATCACCTTGCAATTTCAATGGCACTGTCCGAATGCATCCGGCTGGCCATCCAGGACGCTTACCCAGGCGGGGCCTACTTTAGGGAACACCTGAGCGCAGCGGACAATCGCACCGTTTATCGGCGCATGGGCTGGCGGGAGGCCATGGAACACATGAAAGCCAGTGATCACGAATCCCAACTTGCCGAGGAGCTAGGCCTATGAACCTTGACCAGCATGACTCTACCCTGTCCGACTACGTTTACTACCACACCAAGCAAAACATGGTGTATTTCACACGCTGCCACGACTTCCTGCAGCAAATGCATGACCGTCCGCCCGAATTCGCCGAGGAAATGCTCTGTGATGGGCCTATTTCCTATGCGTACGCCCCCTTCTACATTGCCTGGCACATGGGGCTGCTGCCGATCAAGGATGGTCATGCCTGCAATGAGACGCCGGTTTTCTATGACATCCCCCGATCTGGTTTCGACAAAATCCCTGAGGATACGCAAGCCTTTGTGGAGATCATGGTCGACTTGATCTCAAACCCCAGGGTCAAGCGTGAAGCCGTCTCAATGATGATTGAGTTTCATGACTTTCTCGCCGTGCGTAACCGTCATCAAGCGCTGCGCTTCATGGTCGACATCATTGAAGATTGGGCGTCGCGCTTTGGCGACGTGACAACTCTGCTGTCACTGCGTGGCGAGGATGAACGGTTGCAGCACTCCGAGGATTTTGCTGGAACGCTCAAGGAGGCGCTGGTTGTGACTGGCTTGTTGGACAAGGGGATTTCGCTGCTTCCCTCTGCTGCGATGGCGCAAGCGTACCGGCGCCTGAAGTGGCCGGAAATGAAAGTGCATGCCAATGAGGTGGGGATTGAGTCGGTGCTCGGGGTTGATCTGGGCCTTTAACCCCTGCCTGGAGCGCACCACGGTTGCAGAAAGTGCGCCCCGCGACGGTCAATTCGAAATGGGTATCGGCGGCGAAATGTGTTGGCAACAAACGAAGTCGTCAACCTTGCGGTAGACTTCTCTGGCATCGCCGTAGGTTTCCAGCTTGACGTAGTTGCCCTTGCGCCTGCCTAGATGATAACTGCCTTCGCAATCGGCCCAGAGCAACTCGACGTTTTCCGGGATGCGGCTTTTTACCACGCGAATCCAAGGTGGTTCGAACCCACTGGTATTCGATTTCGCTGTTTTGCTCATCGGCAATACTCCTGATGCACGGTTGCCCAGTTAGGCCTGAAACAGGAAAAACTCCATGTAGGGCCTCAACGGCTGAGTGGTCAGCTCATCCAGGGCTGCATGCAAGGCCGCAGCATTGACCCTGGAAAAGTCGAGCGGCTGCTCAAAATATTTCAGAAAATCGTCGTCCAAGAACAACGGCAGGCTGTCGCCAAGGCTGATGCCATTGTCACCTTCTTGGTAGAGGATGCATTCGATGCGCGCCTGGCCATTTGGCAACACACATGCGCTGAGCACGCAGGACTGATTCGCTCGCTGATCAGACTGGTACTGCCCGTCAGTGATCAGGGCATAAGCCACCGGTTTTTCGCGGGTCACATAGGCTTTCACCTGGGTGAGGAAGCCCGCCGCCTTGGCGTCCAGGATGCGGTAGCCATCTTCATGGTAGAGAACCGCCTGGCCGGCAACGACCCCCTGCTCCACTAGATCGGAGACCACCTTGGTGGTGAGTGAGGCCAGGGTTGCATCAATATTTTCCTGAAGGGTTTTCATGGTTAACTCATGAGAAGGGTTCGTAGGTGGGGGATTGGTCATGCCGAGAGCGCTCGATGGCTGGGTGTTGCATCACCCACTCGACCCATCGCTTGGCTCGCGCCTGGCAGTACCCGAGGGACTCTCGGTAATCGGGGTGCTCGATAGCGCTGCGAACGTGCAAGTGCGCACGCTTGCCCAGGATGAGGACGTCCTGCTGGTCATCATTGAGATCGATCACGCGATTATCAGCGCGCACGAACATGTGGTCATAATTGCCCGACAACCGACCGCCAAACAAGTCTCGGCATACCAGCGCTGCAAATTTACAGCTGCCAGAACGATCCGCGCTCGGTGCCAGCCCGCGCTCGACCTGGCGCTCGTTCCAAAGCCTCTTGATGGCCTCGCGGGCAATGGTCAGGTTGGCCTCGGTCAGCGCCAATTGTGCAGGGTATTCAGCTCGTAAATCGCGCTTGCTCAGCATGCCAGACTCCTGTGCTTTAGCGGATTTTATGAGACCGATGTAAAAATTGCACGCACTTTCGAGTTAGCCAATAATTGACTATTGACGCTGGTTTTGCCCACACTATACCCAAGACCAAGAGGATTCGCCATGATTCACAGACTCAAAGAGCCGGGCCTTGAGCTTGTCCTCGGCCTGATTGATCGATTACCCCTGGAAGATTCGGATATTCCGGCGCTCCATGCTCGCATCGATTCATGGATTGACCAGGCCTCCGCAGCAGAGCCACTGAAGTTCGATCGGGAGGCCTTGGAGCGTCGTGCCGATACCCGTCTGATCGAAGTCCTGGATAGCATCAACCATCCTGGCGACCTCCGCGCATTGGTGGGTGAGTACAAGCAAAAAACCCATGCGGCCAATGCCTTCGTCGACAGCGAAAAGTCGCGTGAAGATGTCGACCATGCTGGCGCGCATCACCTTCCCGGCTTGCTGCTGGTAAAGGACAGAATCGCCAGCTGCCGAAACCTGCTTGCCATTCGCCTGACTATCGTGGCCCTGGGTGTGGAATTGAGTCGCAAGCCCAGAATCACCGTGATGCCCTATGAGCAGGATTACATGGTGTTCAAGCATGTATTTAGCGTGCTTGAAAGCATCAGGGCGGCGCGCTTGCCGCGTGCACCGCTGCTCCAGACGATTGCGGAAATCAAGCAGAATGCCCAGCTGGGCATCATTGCTTCGGTCAAGCGGGCGCTGGATAGCCGCGCCGAAGAACGGTTTGCTGCCTCGTCCTTCTGAGGAAATCTGATGGCAACTTCTGCGCTGGGTTTTGAATGTGCAAATGGGGCGCACAGACCGCTGCTCCAGCTCTGCTGCAACCAGTTTCATGAGTATCAAAAACAGGAAGGGCTGATGGTCGAGACCTTCACCAACGACCTGTTACTCCTGTCTCTGGTCAACCTGGCGCGGGTATCGGCCAGAATCGAGACAGGGCTTTACGCCTACGTCAGTGAAGGTCGGGTATTGAGCCTGGACGGCGGTGTGATGAAGCACGCGTTGCTTCGCGCCCTCGCACATTCAGGGCTAGTGCCGCCTGACCTCTGCGCCGAAGCGGCAGCCCCACGCGTAGGCTTCGAAGAGCGGGTCAACCAGCACATTGACCGTGAGCGCGAGGCGCTTTTCAAAAGCACCTTCAAGCTGTTCGTCCAGGGTACGGCTCCGACCCTCAGCACAGTGGACGACCTAGGGTGGTTTCGCTTGCGCCTGAGAGACGACATCACCATCCTGGCGAACCTTCAAGACCCGGCTCATCGTAAAGTCGCCCTTCAGTATAAAGAATGCAAGGTGATTCAAGAAATTGCACCTGGCTGCAGCATTCAGCAGGTGCTGGAAGGGATTGAGCAACACAAAGCCTTTGGGGCGCCCGGCGTATACGATCAGCACCCTGAGATGACCCAACTCCTGGAGTTCATTGACGACCTTCAGCTCCCGGAAATGGTGGCTCGAAAATCGCGCCCTAGGTGTTCACCAGGTGGCGATAGCCCTTCCCTTTAGTCAACCGTTCATTCTGAGGGGGCTGGCACAGCCGCATGAGGCGCCTGCGCCTAAAATCACTTCTTTGCGAGGCGCTAGGCCATGAGCTTGGGCACTAAAACCGCTGCCGGGTACCTGCTTGAACATCTCCCCGACGATACTGTTCGTCACTTTTCCCCTGATCTGTATCGGCTGTTGCAGGCCTGTCCGAAGCTAAACACCGCTGCTGGCATCAGCCGCAATGTTGTTGGCAATCGAAGCCTCAACCTATCGTCTGAACTGGCCAGACCTGACCTGTTCGCGGTCGCCGCAATTGAGCAGTGCAGCCTGGACTTTAGACAAGCGGCCTGGGCCTGGGAGGGTGGATGGAATGAGTTGGAAATGTATGAAGGGGTTTGGCACTACGGCTCGCTCGTTGCCTACAGCCTAGCCAGCTCAGGGAACGCAGAGGCGCTCAACATGCTTCCCCTCATTGCAGGACTTCCATCGCTGATTCCAGGATCAACCATCGGTGCCATGCTGGATCCCGCTGCGGGGTGGTACAGGGTCAGTACCAGAGGGCGCAGCGAATTCATGGCCACCCTGTGCTGCCTGACAGCCGGTGATCCGGACAACTACACCAAAACATTGGGTGAGACGCCGAATGGAGCTCTGTACTCCAGATTACTTGGGGTTGACCGGGAGGGGCGCTGCAGCTTCGCACGTGCCAATGCTCTGACGGATGAGGCTATCCGCGAATGCGTGCAAACCATTTTCCATGATGCCCTGCATATCAGGCACCGCATCAAGGCTGAGCCGCTGTCGCCCTTCATCTGGTACAACGAAACTGGCCCGGCGATGACTGCCTTGGCTGTGACGCAAAGCCATGTATTTCTGGAGCAAGGCACTGATCCGGCGCAGGTATTCGCCCTTGCACAGCGCAGGTTGCGGGCCTTTCTCAGCTTTATGAAGGTAGGCGACCATGTCGACCAGATCGCACGTGTAGGAGCCAGCGGAGCCTTCCTTGTAGCCAAATGGCGCAAAGCCGCACCGTTTATTCAAGACGACGACCTGGCAGGTATCGATTACAACTGCGCCAAGACCCTGGATGAGAACAAGCGGCTGGACATCTTGAAGGCCGCACCTGGACTCTTGGCAGGGCCACTGAGCTTCTTCGACCAGTCCGAGGATCAGGTTCGGCAAAAGAATGTCTTCAATTTCTTCAAAACCCGCCAGCGCCTGGAGACGATCTCCCCCCTTCACGCGTTTGGCGACAAAACGCTACACAGAACTGCTGCCTATTGCCTAGGCAAGCGGCTGCTCAGGGCTGACATTCTTGGCTACCCTGGCGCCGCACAAGCCCTGCGCGACTACCATGCCCAGCCCCCGTCGAAATTGCACTGGGTTCACCCGCTGGTCAGCTTTCGGATGGGTTGGCTAGACTGGGCGGATGCAAACACCTTCCTGCGCTTCTTCCACGCCATGCTGTCGGACAAGCTGCATGAAGAACAGTTGGCGCTTGAGGGGCTGCGCACTTTTTCCCGGTGCTACCCAGAACATTATGACAACGCCTACAAGGATTTGGTCAAGGGGGATGTGGCCAAACGCTTTCTGGAGCGCGCTGCTGTCCACATCACCCCTTCGATGTCCTCTTTCGCCGCCTGGGGGAGCAACATTGGGATCGGGGGCTGGCGATCGATTTGGGTTTGTAGTTCAGTCGGATCTGTCTGCCCACACAAAAGTGGTACCCGCTGAGGAGTTATAAGCCCCGGAACTGGGCACACTGCGTGAACAGCTCGATGCTAACGGGCAGTTTGCGTCCCTTGGCAAACTTCAGCGTTAGTTTCAGGAGCTCCTTGATGTCCCGCCCTCCCACAGAGGTGAACTTCTCGCACAGCTGATCAAGCAGCGTCTCGCTCAAGCCCGCATTGTAATTTTCACCCAGCACCTGCCACAGCTTCCGGCGCGTGACGTCATCCGGCACCACATAGCGGATGTGGGCCACGCACCGGGAGACGATCGCCTGATCAACGTCATCAGGGCGGTTGGTAGTCATGAACAGCAGCCCGGAAAAATATTCGAGGTTGCGCAGGAAGGAGGCCACCACGGCATTGTGCTCCAGGTCATTGCCCCGCATCCGGATGTACACACACGCCTCGTCGATCAGGAGCACCGCATTCCACCGTTGCGCCCGCATGAGGATCATTTTTAGGTTATTCTCGACATCATCCGACTGGATACCCAGCTGTCCCGAATGCACCCGGTAGAGCGGACGGGCCACCACTTCCGAATAAACCTCCGCCGTCAGGGTCTTGCCCAGACCAGGTGCGCCACTGCACAGGATGCAGGTGCCCCCGGACTTGCCCTGGACGATATCGCTGAGCATCTCCATGTCCGAAGCCAGGATGTCGATCAAGGTCTTGTGATCTTCGGGCAGCACCAGTTTTTCCCGCAGCTCTGGCTTGTAGACATAGGGTTTTGCATGGTCGACGTGAGCCCAGGCATAAGCGTGGGTTTCGAGATTGAAAAAGTAGATGAGCGGATGATAAGGCAGCGCAGAAAATGCCCCAGGGTAGCGCTCTGACCAGAACTCGTTGTCAATTTCATCAATAAACACGCGCTGAATGATCGCTTCCTCATTGATGGCTCGGAAGGTGGTCTCTTCGCCCAGGCGATGGGCGACGCCCATTCGATCCAGATCCTCCCCGCTGAACGTCATGCCGCTCAACAAAAACTGCTCGGAGTGCCGTGGCTGATAATCTAGGAACAGCGCCATTTGCCGCTCATAGTCCGCCTTGAGCTCCGGCGTCTCCACATGGATACCGTGGTTGCGCAACAGTTCGGGTAGCGTCACCCCTGCGATCGTTTCGGACAGGAAAGTGATTTTCTTCGAGCCGACTTGCTGATTGCCCTTGCTCTTTGCCGCAACGTTCGCCAGCAATTCTAGGGTGACCTCGGCAGGATTGGTGCCGTACGAGGTCTTTTTCTCTGGCTCATAGCGAATTTTACCGATCAGGTACGGCAGAAAAATGCCGTTGTTTTCCATGTACACCCAACCATCAATGGCTTGCCCCATAAAATGCTCGATCAGCACATTGGGCAGCGCCTTGAGCGTGCGGACTTTGGTTTGATCCGGCTTCGTCAGCACGTTGATGATGGTGGTGGCCAACATCTGCAGGCCGCGAAAGCCCTGCTCCTTGGCAAATTGCTGAATGGCCTCGTAGTGCTCCAGTTTCAACCGACCCAGATCGCAGATGGCCTTATTGTCACTTCCCTTGATGAGCCTGTGCTTGGAATCGACCAGCTCGGCCCCCTCGTCAAGACCCAGGCTTTGAAGGAAGTCGCGCAAGGGCACGCAATTTTTGTCATCGATATCAACGATCATGGGGGGTCTCCAGGGAATTGATTATTTAAGTATACTCGATATACCTTGATAGACAAGCTCTGCTGTAGGCTTGGTGCCTCTTCCTCGCGTAAAATGCAAAGAGCAACCGTATTTCACACCTGGAGACACTCCCCGTGAACTGGAAACATGATCTTGCGCAAGCCATGGAGGACATCCAGGGCTTCAATACCCATGAAGACACGGCGCGGCTAGTGGCCGGACTACAAACCGCCAAGATCATCGCTTCCCAGCAGATTCTGCAAGGCGATGTCATTACGTCGCAGCGGGTACTGGCGGAAATCGAAGAAACCATCCGTCGAACCAAGTATTGGGGCGCACCGCTTCGCCGAGAATTTCTTACTCTTTATTCGCTGGAATTCGTGCCCCATCACCGCATGGTCGAAGACATGGCCTCGCTCCCCAAGGAAGTGGATGAGCGGGTGCTGCACGGTTTTGAAACCAATCCTGAGCAGTTCCACGAAACAAAGGTGGGTACGTACTTCGCCGCCCTGATCAATCGCAAGCGCCACTCATTGGTCGCCAAACTCATGGATCTCATGCTGGATCAGGCCGTGCCGCAATACCGGGGGCAACGAAGTACAGCCCACATGCTGCCCGAATTCAACCATGGAATAGACTGGCTTGCCCTAAGTAAGGACAAAAAGCGCCTGTACATGCAGGTGTATGCCAAGCACGAGCAGAAGATCGTGGCGGCCATCGCCCAATCCAATGAGACGCAGCTTAAGCAGCGCTGGTCTGGCAACTTTCAATCGCACCTGATCGCCGCGCTGTATGCCCATGGGGTCAACACCCTAGCCGAACAGATGTTTCAGCTTCACCTCAAGCACCATACCTCCGACGTGTTGATCGCGGAAATGATCGCTATCAACAAGTTCCCTGACCGAGAGGCCTGCCAGCAGAATGCAGCCTGGGCGGTCGAGCAAAAAAATGGCACCTACCTGCTGGGCTTGATCGAATTGCACCTGGCCACCAAAGGGCAGTTTCCGCTGCTGGTCGATCCTGGCAACAAGATCCTGGAGGCCCATGGGGCGCGGATGAGAGCCATGATTCGTGACCATGGTGATCAGTCTCCTGCCCTGGCCGGCGAAATTGCCGTGCGCTTCCTGGAAGGATGTTCTGGTGCAACCCACTTTTTCGCCAAGCCATTACCCAAGGCAGTCGTCAACCGTCACCCCTCCCTGCTGGAAGGCAGCTTGCAAGCAGATCTGGGCTTATAGGTCACCCAAGGACAATCCTTCATGCACACCCTCTCGAAACGCCTGAACCAGGCCAAAGCTGAAGTTGAAGATTTTGTGAAGCACGGCAGCACGCTGCGGCTGACCCATGCCTACCGTGAGCTCAAGGATGTGATGGCCACCGCCGCCATCGAGGGGCACCTTGGTCTTGTGCAACACACGATGAGCTACGTCGGCAGCATGGGTAACTATCTGCCGGACAACACCCGACTGGCGCCCGCTATGGCCACCGCCTACTGCAACGAATTCGACCCCATCCCTGAAATGCTTGCGCTCATTGATTCGCCGACCCTGGCCATGCATGAGCGGTTTGTCGAGTCGTTTCTGCACAGCAAAAAGCTCAGGAGCGCCCATGAACTGGCCCTTCCGGTTGAGAAGATGTGTAAAGCCGGCCATTACCAGCTCGTCGGCAGAATCATGGATTGGCTTCTGGAATGGCATCGCGGTAAACAATTCGATCGCGACAATCGATTTCTGGCGGAAACTGCCCAGCTGCTCAACGTGTTTGCTCGGCATGCTGCCTGGGACAGCCTGAACGATAACCAGGACGCTCATGACCACGGCGCTACCCGATCAGGTCTGCTGCAGGCGCTCAAGGGCTTTGAAACGCATGGCGACACGTTGAAGGCCATGTGCGACCCAGACAGCGATATCCGCGATGACCTTCTGGATGGAGGATGGCTGGATCCTGCAGTTATCAGGGGGCTGTTCACTGCTGGCCAGGTCAAGCATGCAGAACACATGTTTCATCAATATTGCATGATCGTGGTCGATGACAAGCTGATTACAGGCATGCTGGCGGCAGGGCTGACACTGGATCCTGAAGCCGTTGCCCGTCGTATCGCCATTTGTGAGGATGCCGGCAGTGGGCGTTACGGGCTGTCCGCCATCGTCATGCACTTGGCCAGTGCTGGCAGCATTCCCGCTGCCATCGACTTCAGCATCATGGGTGGAAAAGTCGTTGCGGTGTTCATCAGCAAGCAATGTCAGGCCTTCGGCGCCCAGCACCCAGAGTTATGTGTGCAACTGATCGAGCGGTTCCTGGAGTTCAACGACAGCACAGGGTTGGCCGCACACGGTCTTCCCCGTGAGATATTGGAGCAATGCCCGAGGCTCGCCGAAGAAGAGCTGTCCACAGCCCTCGGATTGTAAATTCTTCTTCGCTTTATTGACAAATTGGCAATACTCATCCATAGTCATTTGGCAAAGCGCTTGACTATCAATATACGTTTAAATACATTGCATGGGATATCGAGGAGATGCCATGCAAAGCCAACCCCTGGAAGCCTTTCTTCGCTTTGACCCTGATCCTGCACTCACGAAAAAGCAGCAGGAAGAGGCCGGTAACCGTCACCTGTACACCTTCGCTGCCGCCATCACTGGCAAGGCCTCGGTGCATCCGGAGCTGGACAACGAAAACCAGTTGGCCGAGCTGCTGCTCACCGCTGTTTCGTTCAAGCTCAGTGGCAGCAAGAAAGTTCCCTCTTCTGCACAAGTGGCGATTGATGCGCTGGTCGACCCGGCGCAGGTGAGCATTGCCACAGCCTTGCTCTGCAACGACCACACCTCGCACTACTTGAGCAAGGCTGTGCGGGCAGACTACGACAACCACTTCCTGAGGCCGCCACCCAAATCGCAGGTTCGCCAGGGACTGACCCTGGATGGGATAGATGCTCCGACCCTTCTGAACCTCTTTCACCTGCAAGGGGCGGCCTTTTACAGTTTCTACTGCACCCTCTTCTACTACCGAGGTCGCTTGACCAGCGGCATCGAAGCGGTGCTTGGCCAACCATTCCCTGACCTGCAGCACGCCCTGCACAACCAGCTGCGCGCAATGGGCCTTCAGCGCTTCTCTGAGGCGCTTGAGCAGCAAACGCAGGCCCTAACCTATCGACGGCATCCGGAGCTTGTCCAGGGCAAGCAGGTGGCCTTCCCGCTGAGGCCTGAGGCCATCCGCGAGCAGGCCTATGTCGTGGTGACCCCAGCGCCGGCTGTCAGCATGATCTATGCAATCGACCACGCGGTAGACAAACGCTTGCGACAGGGCATTCGCCAATTCGAGAAAATGCGCCTGGGTGGCGCTAACCCGATCAATATGGGCTCTTCGGTGCTTAATCTATCCCGAGGATCCGGCCCGCTCGCGCACAACCTTCGCCCCTTGCGAGCCTATGTGCCACCGCTGAGCAAGCGCCTCTACTTGAGCGAGCATGTTCTGCGCCAGCACAGTTACGAGTATGCGTCTGTGATGGAGCTGGATGACACTAAATTACTGGAGTACCTGCGCACGGCTATCAAATCCCCGGCAGAACTCAAGCAGTGGGCCAGGCTGCTGCCTGCTGCCCTGTTCAAGATCATGCGCCCCCTGGCCGACCTGAGAAGCAGCGCTAGCCCAGAAACCTTGGCCCTCAGCTACCGGCACGAAATCGAGAAAGATTTTGTCTGCAAAGACTTGTACGAAGATTTGTTGAAGCGCGCCATCGACAAGCACAGCTATGCCATGCTCGCCAGGCACGTGGCTGACCAGATCGAAGCGCGGCTGCTCCCTTACAAGGGTTTTGGTGCAGGTCTGGGGGTGGTGCGCAAGAAGGTCATCGTGCGCACAGCTGAAATGGTCGGGAGGAAACTGCTGTGAATACCCTGCTCATTCCATTCATGGCCAACAACGTCAACATGAGCCCTAGCGTTCACGTCTTTGGCACCCTGTCCATGACCGGGCTGGCAGGCTTCGGTCATGCGGTGGTACGCATGATCTCCAGCGTTATTGGACTGCCTTTGGCTGATCACGGGGTTGCACTCGCCCTGACCGAGCACCACTATTTTCCGCATTACCAGCGACCTTCGTGGACTAAGCGCCCCCTCTATGCCAAGGCAGTCGGCGGCGCCCCGGTACAGGAGTTTCGCATAGGCAGTCTCGCCGGCTTTGCTATCGTGCGCTTTGAAGCCAAAGACGAAGCGTTCATTGCCGTTCGCCAACAGCTCTCCCTGATCAGTCACAACCTGGGCAAGCTTCGTCTGGCCGGTGGCCAATTCTTCCCGGATCCACGCGGGGTGAAGCTGTTCGAAAATGACAGCGACGGCGCCCTGGCATTGGCAAAGGTGCCTTACGACGCACGGGTTTACGTGGATCACACGCACTTGATTCAGCGCTACGCACTGCATCATGGGGTGGATGATCTCGAAGCTCTCCTGGCGCTGGTGACTCAGCCGAACACGCCCGATACACCCCGTATCGCCGAAGCACCTGACGGCCAGAGCGTATTGGTCGCCGAGTGTGGCGAGCAAGTGCCTGAACAGGCCCTCGAAATGCTGTCAGATGACCTGGAATTCGACTTTTCCATCTTTGACAGCGAAGACGAATGGGGCGATGTCGATGCGCAGGTGCTTCTGGATCAGGAGGGGTGGCTGGAAGAGTACTTTGGCCGCCTGATTCCTGTTGACATTGGCTATCGGCTGCTTGAGGAGCCGGTGCAGCGCCGTCATCGGTACACCGACGAACACCCCTACCCCCATGCCTATGCTGAGCCGGTTACGGGGCTTGCCCGACTACAGATTGTTGCTAGTTGCCGAAAGCAAGCAGCTCCGATTTTCTGGACACGCCAATCCTCTTTCCCCTACCTCACAGTTACAGGTCGAAATTCATGAGCAAGTCCAGTGTGACTCGCAACACTCTACCGAGCATTTTCAGCTTTTGCGGCAGCATTGCCCTGTCCGATGCACTGATGAAGATCATCACCCGTGATGGAGAAGAACTACCAGTCCTGGTCACTGCTCGCGGCCTGCTGGGTATGAAGGGCTCCGACAAAAACGCCAGCGAAGTGCGTAAGCACCTGCAAGAGCACCCTCGCGAAGCGCCAGATTTGTCACTCAATCCCCAGGTGGTCGACAAGGCGGTTATCGAACACGAGGCGGCTGAGTACCTGCAGGTGAGTTATCGCATGATTGTCAATGCGAACAGCTTGAAGCCGCATGCCTCGAACAACCTCGACATCGCCTTGGCCAGCATGGATTTCATTCGCCAGTATTATGCCCTGGGCGGTTCTACCTACCTAGCCGAGCGCTACATCAGCAACATCCTGCGCGGTCTGTGGCTGCATAGAAACCTTGAGTTTCGCCACGACGGCAGTGTGCAAGTAACGGCTTATGCCCACGGGGTTGAGCCCATCACCTGCACCTTTGAAGGGCTCAGCGCCAAACCGGACTTCACGGTGATCGATGGTAGCCAGGGCCTTATCGCATTGATGGCCAGCGCGCTCGACGGGACATTGGTCGGTGCCGACAACACCCCTACCCCCGCATTCTTCGAAGTCCGGGCACGTATCCGGGTATTCCCCGGCATGCAGGTCTATCCCTCGCAGTTGATGAACATGGATGACCAAGGCAAGAAGCTCGCCTACCTGTCCACCCGCCAGGGCCAGCGCCAGGCGATCATGCACAGCCAGAAGGTGGGTAATGCCATTCGCAGAATTGATGATTGGTATCACAAGCCGCTGCTCGAAGCTGCCATGGCTCGCAGCGATGCGCTGGACGTCATGAAGGCGCTGACCCCGAAAATTCTGGATGGCAGTTTTGAGCTCGAAGCCATGCCGGTGGAACCGCTGGGGATCGAGCGCTCCCTGAACCTCGCCTACCGCCTGGCTTTGAACATCGACGTCTTCGAAATCCTACGCAACCTGGTAGGTGGCATCAATCAGAAGCTGGCCAGCGCCACCGGGCTGGCCGACCTCACCGACGACATGCATTACCTGGCAGCATGCTTCATCCGGGGCGGGCTGTTCGGCGGTGAGAAAGACACCTCGGAAGCCGATGCCAAGAAAGGCAATCGGAAAAAGTCCGTCGCTTGAATCACTGCCCCTAACAACAAGAAAACCGGCAGGGCGAGGCCCTGCCTGCGAGGAAGAACGATGCAGCGGTACTACTTCGATTTCTACATCAAGAGCAAGCGCGAATCGGTCAAGTATGCCAACAGCATCCTGTCTGGGATCCATCACCACCTCAGAAGTAAGGCGTTGGACAACATCGGCCTGAGTTTTCCGGAGTATGGCAAGACCACCCTTGATGGCCTGCCGCTGGTAGGCAACATCATTCGACTCGTCTCCACCAGTGAGGTGGCACTATTCAGTGTGCGTGGCGGCGAATGGTTCGCCAGCGATATTTTGAACGGTGACTGTGCGGTGTCGAAGATCATGCCTGTGCCTGAGGGGGTTCCAGAGGTCTGCTTTATCCGCAGTCGCAAGCCTGAGGGGATTGCGCGGCGGATGCGGGAGTTGTTTCCAGGACAGCGAATCACCCCCTACAGCGTCAACAAGGCTGACCCAACCCCATTGGCAATGATCAAGGTGTTCACCATTGAAAAGCCTTTGCACATGTTTGTGGCCTTTGAGCATGCGCAAGCGCGGGCCGATGGCAAGTTCAACAGCTATGGCCTGGCAACCCAGGACAACCAACTGACTGTCCCCTGGTTCTAGTCCAAGACCTACCCTACTGCCCACGCGAGGCCATCATGAAGCACATCCAAGAGTTCCTGGCTGCCATCAAGAATGCAGGCGTGGTGATCAGTGGGGAGGAAGTTCTGCAAGAGATGATGGTGCGCAGCGATCACCCGCTGGTTGTGATGCTTCAGGTGGCTGAGCAGGGCCGACCACAATCGATGGGGTTTTATCAATGCCAACGCGGGGCCAACCCCGAACAGATCTGGCGAGCCATGCAGGTCTTTGACAGGAGTGTGCAACGCGAGCTGTTTCTGATGTTCATGCTCAGCGTGTCGCCTACCCCAAGGTCTGAATACATGCCCTGCTCAACAGAGTGCTGAAGCCGGTTCACTTTAGCTGTAAATTGCATTTTTTCCAAGATCTCTCAACGCCTGGCAATCCATGAACGTGTACCTGAAGATGCTGGCGCCTGTCACCGTGCTGGGCGCGTTAATCCACGACCTGGGGAAATGCTGTGTCAGCTTTCAGGAAAAGTTGGCGGGCAATCTCGGTTATGAGCCGATCCGGCACGAAACCATGTCGTTTTTCATGGGTAGTCTGATTTTCAAAGAGATCCATCAGTTGGCCACGCCGGAATCGCTTCGCGATTGGTGCAACGGTCAGCTCCCACGCTTGCTCCGGCGTGTGCTACGGGTATCACCCTATCCAGAGATGGTGCTGGATTACGTCTGCCAGACTGTCAATGCCCGGCTGACAGCAGAACACTGGCGTGTTGAACAGGTAGGGTTGACCAGTGCCCTGTGGCTGGCGCTGTCCCACCACCGGTTGCCAGAAGGCGCCGATTCAGAAGGACTGGTGGAAGCCCCCTGGGTGGCGTTCAGTAAAAGCCGGAGCTATTTCATCCGTCAGCGTGGCGAGACCGAATACGACGCAACCACCGTAGCGGACATCGAGCAGAATTTGACGATCCCTTTGTCTGCTGTCGCCACAGGCGGCCTGCCCTGGAACAACCTGGATTGGTGCCAGGCGGTGCTCACGGCCTACAAGGAGATCAAGCTGGCTGAGCGGCAGCTCAAGCGGCGTAGCCGGGACTTCGACATTCTGGACGAACACAATCCTTACACCCAGGGACTTGCCTTCATGGCCAGGCCTGCACTGGTGTTTGCCGATTACTTGGATTCGTCTCAGAAGAAGCCCAGCATCTCCGATCGTGACAAGGGGGAAATCTATGCAAACACCATCGACGGCATGTTTGCTGACGCCCTGGATGAACATCTGCTGCATACCGGAGCGTACGCCAGGGGCTACTTTCGCAAGATGTTCCTGAACAAGCGCACGCTGATGGACAAGGCCCCTTCACTGTCACGAACTTCCAGGGCCAGGCAAATGAAAGGGGTGAAATTCACCTCCAATGACCCTCGGTACCAGTGGCAAAACAAGATCGGCGAGCAGCTGGCACAGCAGGCCTCCGACCAGCCATTTTTCGGTTGCGTGATTGGCAAGACCGGCTCGGGCAAGACCCGTGGCAACGTTCTGACCATGCATGCGATGAAGAAAAGCCTGCGCTTCACGTGCGCCATTGGCCTGCAGCACTGGTTCAGCAGACCTTCTCCGCCTACCAGGAGACGTTCATCGGCCTGGATCTGCGCAACGTCGCCCTTCTGATTGGTGAAAAAGGCCATGCCAAGCCAAACCCGGAAGCCATCAAGCTGAGTCAGAACAGTGGCTACGACCCGCTGCTCCCTCAGGGTACCGGCAACGATCAAGCCTTCGATGTGGCAACCCTGGGTGATGGCTACGAACTCTACAGCACCTCAAGGCGAAAACATGAGCTGGACTTTCTTTTTGATGCCAAAAAACAAGCCAAGCTGATCACCACCCCGGTGCAAGTACTGACCATTGACCACCTGATCTCCGGCGCCAGCCTGGATATGGCCTCTGGCCTCAAGCAGCTGTTCCACCTCATGTCGACGGACATGGTGATCGATGAAGTGGATGACTATGATCCCAAGAGCTTGCCGGCGATCAGCCGGATGGCCTTCATTTCTGGCTTCTTTGGGCGTTCGTTTGTGGTGTCTTCGGCCACTGCCAGCCGGGTGATCGTCGATGCGCTGTACCAAGCCTGGTACAAGGGGATCAAAAAGCGACAGCGGATGAAGATTGGGGTGATCCCCCGCGCTGTACTGATCAGTCATGTGCCTGGCTATGAAACACGCCTGGTCGACCCTCGGCACTTCTCGGCGGATTTGACAGTGTTCATGCGTGGCGTGGATCGACATGCCCGCAGCAGCGAACAGCGCAAGCACGCAGTCAAGATCGTGCAGATCACCCCCGCTGTCTACACCGAGACGCAGTTGAAGTACAAGCGAAATGCCAAGTTCCTGAAAGACGAACAGTGCTGGGAAATCTTTAACAAGGCCATCCAACCCTTGCACAATTTGCCACATGTCGGGGTTGAACGGGATGGAATCAAGCTGAGCTCGGGGTTCATCCGCTTTACCCACATCAAAACCGCGCAACACTATGCCGCGTGGCTGAATGCGCAACAGGTGGAAGACACCCTGATCATCCCCTTCTGCTATCACTCGAAGATGATCAGTGCCGAACGCCGGGCCGTGGAAGACGTGCTTGTGACGCTCAACACCCGGAAGGCCAAGAATGGCGTGTCCGGAGACGACGCCATTTTCCAGCATGACCTGGTGCAGAAGCTAATGGCTATCGCCCGCCAGCACGGCATTCGCAATATCCAGCTGATCTTGTGCACGACCAACATCATCGAGGTTGGCCGCGACCATGACTATGACTACGCAATCCTGGAACCCAGCTCGACGCGTTCGATGGTGCAGGCAGCAGGTCGGGTCTGGCGCCATCGCAACAAGCTGCTTCCGGAAGGGATGTACAACTCGATGATCCTGAGTGGCCCAGTGAAGTACCTCACCCGGTGCGAATCCAATGATGTCTGGCGCTTCCCTGGGATTGAAGACTCCGATGAAGATCGCAACATTCCAGGGGTGTCGCTGTACCGGTTCTGCGACCTGGAATCGCCCAACTTCAAGCTCAAGCGCATGGCCCACCTGCTCCATGACCTGGGGGTCGTGGTGAAGCGGCCACTGAAAGCCTTCAAGTGGGCTAACGATCATTTGATGAAGACCGTGGATCTTTGGTGTGACGATTTTGCCAACACCAACCGAGACCTGGCCAATGTCCATGCCGGCATGTGCTTTGGCGTTCCTGAGGAAGGCAAGCAGTCTATCTATGTCAAAAACGTGATGAGCAGTGCCGAACTGGCCAACCAGGCCATGAACCTCACAGGGATTCCGCGCCTGTCCAGTGATCGCCGCTTCAACTGGCCGCATGGTCTGCACTACGCCCATTGCAACATGGCGGTGCTCAACGCCAATCACCCGACCAAGCGGCTGCTGCGTGAAGCGGATGAAAACGTCACCCTGTATCCCGACGATGAAGACACCAAAAGTGTAGGCGAGCTGGTGGATCACTGGCGGGTGATGGTGCAGCGCACCACGAAAAGTCAGGACAATTACTCGGACATCAGTCTGCCCATTGTGCACATCGGCTTCGGCCCCCTGTGGGTGCCGCCCAACCTGGTGGAGCTGATGGATCGCTATGCCATGCATTCCACGGAAATGGCCGGGGCTTTGACCATCCGCCTCAGTGAGTTCCAGAAAGTCTTGTTGGCCGATGAGCTCACCACGGCCTATGTCCCAGGGCTGGGCTTGGTGCTGCACCCGGAGACGCTAGCGCTGGTGGCCAAGACCGACGCCAGCCAGGCGCCTTAGCACTTCTCTATTGAACGGCCAGAAGCGCTTCAGGTATTTTCAAATGAACATCAACCCACTCTACGGGTGGTTGATCATCAAGGATCTAGTATGAGCACGCACAAGCAACTACCCTCTCCGACCCTGACTGAAAAGCAGTGTCATTCCTTTCGTCGACTACCGGTCAGCTTCAATGCTATGGTGCAAGCGATCTATGACGCAGGCATTGCCCATGGGCAAGCACATGCCTTGAGTCAGGCAAAAAACGCACCGGGCTCACAAGCTGGTCTTGAGGCTTTGGAGGCGCTGGAAGCGCTGCACAAGGACATTGACAGCTATGAGTGGAAATCTGCCCTGGCACGTTTGGCAGAGCTGCGTCGAAACATGGAAGCTCAGCCATCAGTGCCGTCTCTGCGTGGACAACTGCCGGAAAATGATCCAAGTCCCTTTTAAGCCACTAAGGCTGGCTGCATAGCGTGTTGAATAATCATGGTGTTCGGCACGCATGTGGCGTATGAGCCAGTCCGGGCTTGGTTGTTCATCCCTTTGAAAATGGCCATGGCTACTGGCTTACCAGAAGCAGCCGGCAAGCGAAACAGCGACTCCCCTAAGGTGCCCTCCCCCCACTGCTGCTACTGATCTAATCAGTGGCAGACAGTTGCTCATGCCACAACTGGCGCTTCCCTGGCTTCATGGTGCCCGGAGCCCTGGAAGATCCGTTTGTAGATCGTTTTTGCGGAAATGACGCCCAGGGGCATGCCGTTGCGGGTTACCAGCAAGCGGGAGCACTTGCCTTCACGCAACATGACCAAGGCATCGATGATGCTGCTGTCCTCATCAATCAGTGCCACGGCACGCGCCACGTCTTCAGCCCGCGCATTGCGATCCGACATCACGCCCATGGCCGCATCCCTGGTGGAGATCACCCCTATGATGCCCGTGTGATTGTGGATGATGAAGTAGGTATCGTGCTGACCGGGGATTTGCGTCTCCAAGTCAGCAAGGCGTGAGCCGGCGTCCACGCTGATCATACCCCTGCTTGGCTTCATGTCCTTGACCAATACCCGCTGCAGCAGCAAGGCATTCTGGAGGATGTTTTCCTCCAGATGGCCAATCACGCCATTTTCCGAGTAGTACGTCACGATGTCCTTGAGCTCGGACATGCGCAAGGTGCGTTTGCGATCGAGGCGGAACAGGCGGATCCACACGGTGGTCATCATCACTGCCGGATAGGTCAGGAAGAATACCAGCCGCATGAGCCATGCCAGGTGCACCAGAAGGCCTTCGAAGTGATGACGGGCCACCACCTTGGGCAGTGAGCGGGCAAACACGATGTTGGCGTAGATCGACAACCCTATGTAGATCGCCATCGCTTGCCCGGAGAACAGGTTGAACGCCAGAATACCGACCGTACTGTTGCTCACCACGCCGATGATGACCTGAAGAATCATGGCCCCGGCCATGTGCTGGTCGCGACGATTGCTGACTGACGTAATCATGCGCAGCTGAAACGGGGTCAGGCTTCGCCGTTGCACCACTGAGCGCACCTTGAACTCGTCCGCCAGCATGGCCACGGTCTCCAGGCAGGAGATCAGCCCGGAAATCAGAATCGATGCCAACGAGCACCCCAGAAGGATGGCGAGTTCAGTCATAATTATTGTTCGCTCAAATAGGAAACAGACGTAGGGATTCCCGCTATCGCCAAAATGGTTTCGACAACTCAGCCTGACGCTCGGTTTCTGAAATGCCACAATCACGCAGCAGCCGAGCATCGAGCTGAGCCAGGATGCGACGGTTGTGGACGTTGGATCGCCAACGATTCAGTGTTTGCAAAAGGCGTGTATACCAATTGGGCGTGGGCCCTTGCAAGGCGATAGGCAAGGCGTTGCCGCAGCTGGATTTCATATGATTACCCGGAGGAAAATAAAAGTCAATTTACGCATAAAGAGACGATCGATTCCCATGCGAGAGTCACATAACCATTGAGGTAATTTTCAATGATCGTAGGCCAGCCAATCTCGGGAGAAAACCCTTCGAGTCACAATACCCTATGGCTTTTACCGTCAGCGTGCTGGTGCTGGTTGGAGCCAGAGCTACGGCGTGATGGCCGCAGGAGCCCCTGCAGCCATTAACGTCTTGTTCAACCGCAATGGTAGTCGGCAAGAGCCTGGGCAAACGCATCTTGGATGCGCACCTCTGCCAAGGTTACAGCCTTGAACACACGCCGTGGATTGCAGCACATATGGCAGCCGGATCGCCCGCAATTGAGTGCGTGCTGTTTGCGCCATGCACCCAGGGGCTTTTGGCTGTAGCCGGAGTTTGCTGAGTAGCACAACACGATCCGAAACTGTCGGCAGATTTGTTTAGCGTCAGCCTGGCGCCGAATACGCCGCGCTTCTTTGTTGGAGGACATGTGTCACCGATCATTCGCGCCCTCCCCGACGTGGAGAGGGCTAGCGTAGGATCGGTGCCCACAGATGATCGAAAAGCTTCACACCCACTCTTCTTCTTTGAAAATTACGTGCATGCTGACTCCTTAGGGATTGGTGAAGCACTGCCATGATTAGACGTCAATGTCTACTGAATTGCAAGCCTGACTGGCGCGCAGCTATGGCGAAGGCTGCGAAACCAGCCCTGGACTCGAAGACCGAGATCCTGTTTACGAATTACCCTTTGCTCGTGATGATTGCAGATTTGGAAAAAGCTTGGTGGTTGTAATTTTGAAATAGCTCAGAAACACAACCTTAGGAGGAATAAGCAGCCTCTTACTACTACAGATTTTCGTTGAGTTGTGTTACACTGCAGTGGGGGCGCAACGTAAGAGAGTTAGAGAGTTATGCAAACACGCATTGTCGGCGAAAGGATCGTCATAAACAAGTTTCCCAAGGTTACGAGGGACAAGAAGCACTTTAGCGTTAAGGGCGCTTTCGTAGATAAGAAGGTCACCTACGCTGGATGGGATGAGCGGACGATCATTGAAGGCGAGTATGATCTAAAAGTGTCCCAGCTCCTGCAACCTGGCCTGGCAATTAAGGCCACAGGCTACTACATTCAGCCATTGATGCCCGATGGCTACGGCCTTTTGACCATTGAGTTTATTGAACCCTGCGAGCGCCCCTGCGCAGAACAGCACAATCAATCAGACGCTCAGTCAGACAACCCTTACCTCGCCTGGCGTAATCGGCAGTTGGTGGTCGTTAACCGCGCCGTGGACAAGTTCCTGTCTAAGTACCCCGAACACTTTGCACAGAACGAAGCCCGTTGGCTTGAACTCTCTGAGAAGCTTGGCGAACTGAATAGTTTCCAGCCTTCTGCACGCTTCGAAGCCTATATTGCCCCGCCCAGGCTTGTAGAAGCGCTAGTTGGCCAACCAGTTGCGAAGCAATTCTCCGACTTTCTGCTTGAACTTGGCGAGGAGGTGGTTACTGCGAGACCCAAGCCCAAGTTCCAGGTAGTAAGTCTTGACATAGACCATGAGCCTTAAGAGAGGGTGGGGCTGACTCTCTGAATTTAATAGATCTTCCGAAAAATTTCAGAGCACTCCCACCAATCAAGGCCATAAAACAGAATCCGATCCCAAAGGCCGAGATCCATTTCAAGGATCGCTTCTGCCGCATTCTGCCTGCAGTTTTGAATGAAGTGCTGCGGAGTCACCAGGTACTAGAAGATGCCATGCCGTGAATGGCTTACCCGTCAATGTGCACCTTCACAACCCCGCCGATGGCGGCTACGAGACCAAGTCGATGCCGCCTGTGGGGTAGACAAGACCTATCTTTCGCTCGCTTTTGGAGAAAATTGACAAAATGGCAATCACGCGGTATGTTTCCAATTCATTTCCTGGGATCACCTTCATGAAAGACATTCTTTTCTTGTCGGATCTGGACAACTGCCTGTTTCAAAGCCTTCGGGTCAACAGTGCCGGTGTCCACCCGATGACCTTCAAGGCTTCAGGCGAAGCCCACTGTTTCGCCACCGAGGCTCAGAACACCTTGTTCAACCTCCTCAAGCCACGTGCCTTTTGCGTTGCGGTGACGGCGCGCACGCCTGATCAGATGCAGCGCACCAGGGGCTGGGCACCTGAGCATATCAACCAGCTCGCCCTGACCGACCACGGCGCCACTCTCCTTTACAGAAATATTGACGACTCCCCCATCTGGACGCCATTGCCCGCCTGGTCGGACACCTACCGTGATGCCGCTCGGGTCTGCGAAGCGCCTCTGGAGCATGACCTGGACACGCTCAGTGCCTTTTTGCCCGAGCTGTTCCTGCCAGCACACGCCAAGGCGAAGATCGATCTGAGCTACAGCTTTGGCGGTGACGTTCCGTTTTATATCACCCTGCAAATCAAAAACCTCAAGGCCGAAGAGATCGCCAAGGTCATGCAGATCGTGCAGTTGCAGCTGGAGCCCGTCCTCCAGACCCTGCAGGGTACGTACATCCAGCATCAAAACGACTACACCCTAGCCTTCTGGCCGACCTATGTCAGCAAGGAGAAAGCTGCCCAGCGCCTGATTTCAGCATTGAAGACAGGCATTGGTGATGCACGCTTCGACCAGGCAGCGCATGAAATCGGTGAAATCGCGCTGATTTTGACGGCGGGGGATTCGCACACCGATGTGCCCTTCATGCGGCTGGGTGATTTCATGCTCACCCCAGCGGTTTCTCCCATTGCCGAGCAGGCTGGCCAACACGCCCAGCGCCACATGAATATCTGAGGAAGCCATCATGTTCCCACATACCTATGCCCCTGAAGACGTCACTGTACTGCTGGAGCGCCTGCACCCCGAGTTTCTGTCCAAGGACGAGCGTGCCGCCCGTATCGCGGCGGGCACGCACTACAACGAAGTGATCAGCCGCGAAGAGGTGCCCGACCAGGCGTTTCTCGACCTGTTCAAAACCCAGACCGAGCGCTTCGGCGATCAGCTGGCGCACCTGTTCCTCAGCCTCGCCTCGCAGATCCTGCTCGATGCCCAGACCCGCGAGGTACAGCCGGTGTTGGTCTCGCTGGTGCGTGCCGGCACCCCGACAGGCATTCTGCTCAAGCGCACCCTGGCCTTCTGGGGCGTACAGGCACCACACTTCACCGTCTCGATCGTCCAAGGCCGAGGTTTCGACGAGGTGGCTATCGAAAGCATCCTCAGCCAAGGCTATAAACCTGAACAGCTGTACTTCATCGACGGCTGGACGGGTAAAGGCGTGGTCAGGAACGAGCTGTCTTTTGCCCTCAAAAAAATGGGCGACCGCCTGGGTCAATTCCACGACGCCCTGTATGTCCTGAGCGACATTGCCGGCGTGGCTGAATATGCCGCGACGCGGGAAGATTGCCTGATTACCAGTGCGTTGCTGAGCGGGCCGATTTCCGGACTTGTCTCCCGCTCTATCTACCAGGGCACGCCTGAAGCGCCGCGCATGCACGGTGCCGCCTACCTGGAGTACATGGAGCCGCATGACCTCAGCCGCTACTTCGTCGACACAATCGCCGGGTGCATCAAGCAGGCCATCGATCGCGGCCACACCACGCTGCACCAAGTGACAGTCAAAGAGACTGCCAGCGTCAGGATGCTGGAGTTCTACCAGCTGGTGGCCAACCGCCTGGACATCAACAATCCGACGTTCTTGAAACCGGGTATCGGTGAATCCACCCGCCTATTCCAGCGCAAGAAGCCGGCACTGTTGATCGTGCGCGATACCGAGGATCCCGAGGTGGCACATCTACTCGCCATGGCCAGAGCCCAGGACGTGCAGATCGAGATCTGGGAAGACATGTCGCTCAAGGCCTGCGCCATCACGCCATAAGGAGTTGTTCGTGGACAATGCACAGCATCGTATCCAATCCCTTGAGGCGCGCTTAAAGGATCTTGAAAAAGTTGTGGAGGCCGTTCAATCCTTGCGCAACCCGGTCAAGCACGCCTTGGCGAACATCGACGACATTCGTCACGGTAATAATGTCACCAGCGAGGAAATGTGGCGGGCTTGCGGCCATTTGGACACCGCGTTGGATAAACTTCGGGATATCGATAAATTGATCGTCCAGGTTGACCATGAAAGCCCAGTTGTTCAGTGATCTGCATCTTGATGTGATCCCCATGACGCCACCCATGGGGCGATGCTGACCTCTGCCCGATCGAAGGAACCTGAATGAAGTTGACCAGGGACTCGCCTTCATCGGGGAGGCGCTCAAAGCGCGGGGTGCCGTGTACCTGCCGGGCGGCGCACAGCGCAAGCCTGGCCAAGGTCAGACCAGGAGGATGCGATGTACCTGACCTCCGTGCTGTTTCGCCGGCATGCCGAGTGACTGCCTGGCTTCACCTTCCTCGACTGCACCCCCGTGCTGTACGACAATGTGCGCTATATCGGCGCTATGCTCGGGGTGGATTTCCAGCGGCGGAGCCCAAGCATTTGCAGAATGATTCCCCGCTCTTTAGGGCGGGGAGGAAGTCAATGCGACTATTGCCGGCCAGTGCTCTTGCGTATAATGACCCCATTCTAGAAAGGAGTGTTGCATGAGCGAATTGAACCTGTTTTTCCGCAAAGACTTGGGTATGCGCAAGGGCAAGCTTGCCTCACAAGTCGCGCACGCCGCCTGCGCGCAGTTGCTCAATGCCATGGATGATGGCGGGGATCTGCGTTTGCTGCCCTATGCCGCCTACATGACCCTTCAGGTACTGCTGCGTGAACAAGCGGTGAGTGTCCACCCCGTTGAAAACGAAGTGGCACTGCACAATTCCCTGCCCGATCCGGCCAACGCGTCCATCATCATCGACCGTGGTTTGACCGAGTTCGGTGGCGTGCCGACACTTACCACCGCTGCCCAGGGGGCGTTCAGCGCCTCACCGAATAAAGCGGTGCCCATGTCCGGCGCCGACCTGATCGCCCGACAATGGTTTGTGTTCTCCAAGGAGCGAGCCTTACCGAAAGAGCATGCTGCCCGCATGGCGGCCATCGGTTGCCTGCAGATGATGAACAAGCTGATCAGCCAGCCTCTCGATGCCGGGTCTCACGCCGTGCTGCCACTGCAAGATCCCGCCCTGCGTGGGTGGCTGACCGCAGGCTTTGGCAAGATTGGTATGGGTATCAAGACCGATGCGGCCCTCAAGGGCCTGCGTGATGCCCTGGAAGGGCAGCAGATCCCCACCGTGTCGCTGGAAATGAATGGCAACCACCTGTTGGTGATTGGGCCGCAATTCCCAGAAACGGTGGCTCCCATCATGGGACGTGAATCGGATATCTATACATCAGGGATGCTATCGCTGCTGTGACCGATGGAATGGGCAATGGGGTTTGGTTGGACAGCCCCGGAGCCCATGCCCTGCAAAAACTCATTAACCGTTGGGCCGACCCCGCCATAGGCATGCAACCGCTCAATCATTTCCTCGACTGAATACGCGGATAAGCGCTGATCAATCAGCGCCAGCATTTTCTCTGTTCGTTCCGATCGCATCGCTCCCCCTCCTTTTAGGTTGTGTATGACACGCCACCTTGACAGCCTTGCTCTGGGCTATCAGCATGGATGACGATGTTACCAGTTAATCGTTTATTGGGAGTATATACCATGAGCCCGCTTCCGATTGCTTCAAAAAAACCTTCAATTCCGTTTTCCAATGTGACCTACCCGAATCCCATGGCCAGGATCTCTGGGAATTGGTCAAAGCTGATTTGCATCAGACTGGCCATCAGGAACTTGTCCAGATCATCGAGCAAAGTGCTTTCAGACTGCTCACACGCAACACCGGTATTTTCATGTCGGCACTGGGTCGCGTGACGATCGGAACAGTGTGCCCGCCTCTACTTGATCCAGGATACTGGGCTTGCAGGAGCAGATACGCGAATTTCTTGGTGTTCCAATGCGTAGCATGGCCAACGCCGCCCCCTACCCCGCCAGCAGTGAAATCCTGGTGGAGGTGGAAGACGCCAAGGGCAATTGCATCCGTGTCCTAAAGCATCCATCGGGGGTCTACGATATCGCCACCAAACTCCAGGGCGCCGCCGATTCAACCTATGTGCTCAGGCACCCTGAATGCTCTGCAGACGATGCCATTCGCGCCCTGGGCCACTACCTGCATTTCTGAAATCCAATGATGCGTCGGCGACCAAACCTTTATCCATAAATTGCCATTTTTGTTGAACCAGACGTGTTGACGGAATGGCAATTTAACCCTATATTGCGTACACATCCCTCCGCAAAGGTTTCTCGCATGACCACCATGACCGCAACGACCCTCGGCGTACCCGTAAAATCCCCGGTAGCCAACCAGGCTTTGACCTTCCTGGACAAGGCTGTCGCAGGCTTCAAGTCACTGGGCATCGCCCTGCCAACGGCGGAAGAAGGCCCTGTGCAGAAGTTGATGGCGCGTGTCGCGAAGTATGGTCAAGACGAAGCCATGGTGATCTCCCTGGTGCTGAATCGCCAGCAGGCTTTCAACCAGATGGCCCGCGAGCAGATCTCCGGCATGGAGTTCGCCAATCGCCAGGAGCAGGTCGTTGCACTCTTCAACTCCGTGATCACCGACGCAAGAACCCAGGTGTCCCTGGTAGAAGGCGGCAAGCTGTCGTTCCTGGGCAAAATTCAGATCAAGTGGATGGAAGCCCGTCGCGGTAACTTCCCGACCCGATTCCACAAGATCGGCAGCGTCTATAATGCTGTTTCCAAGGATCTGGGTAATCAGGTCGAGCGTGAACGCAACATCCTCCTGGCCTACCAGGATTTTCGCTTCGCCCTTAAAAACAGTGAAGTGCAGGCACATGTGCTTCTCCAGCGTGCCGAAGCTGAACTGGATAAGGCCAAGCAACTACTGGATCAGGCGCAAGCCGAACTGGCCGCCTTCCCGGCAGAGGGTGACGCCGTTCGCCGCTCGGAACTGGAGCTGGCGCGAGACCTCAAGATCAGCGAGTACACGGCCATGGATGCCGACTACCAGGTCGTCAAGGACTGCGCCGACAACCTGAAAGTGTCCTACAACACCTCGGAGTTCATCTTTGCCAGCATCAAGCAGGACAATGACCTCAAGGCGCGCATGTACGAGCATGCGGTGTCGTTCTTCTCCACCAGCGACATCGTCCTGACCGGCCTGAGTGTGAAGTTCACCCAGAACAACGGCATGGCAGAGGCTGCGGCCACCGCCCAGGCCATGACGGACGGTATTGGCCGTGCCCTGGAGCACCTGGCCGAAGTCGGTGGCAAGAACGTGGAGGCGGCCATGCGCGCCGGTTATGGCCCAAGCATCATGGCAGAGCACCTGGTGCGCTTCATCGACCACGTGGTGGAGATGAAGGAAAAGCAGCTGACCATGACCGCTGAGCTGCGCCGCGAAAGCACCGAAAACGCTGCCAAGGCCGCGCTTGCCACCGAAGAAGGCAAAACCAAGTATGTGGCGCTGCTGACCCGCGCCTGATTTAGCCAGATATTGATTCCAGGGGAAGGGGTATCGACATTGGCCGTCGTTGTCATCCACGGTAACGATGTCCTTCCCACTTAATCCATTGGCTGAACGGCGCATGATGTGAAAGCGTGCGCCACCTTGCAAACCTAAACCCAAGGCGTAATGGTCATGTCTGAGAACTTGATGAATACACCGAGTGCAATGGCCATTGCTGCCAGCATCGATAACATCCGTCATGAGCGCTTGTCGCTTGAGAAACACCTGAATCTGCATCAAGATCGCCAGGCGCTGGAAGCCGAGTTTGCTGCATTCTATCGCCGCAACGGGGTGGAAGATGTCACCCCGGAAATGATTGAAAAAGCGGTCGCCGCCTACAAAAAGGATCGCTTCACCTACAAGGGGTGGAGCGGCGGCAATTTCAGCCGATCGCTCGCCAGCGCGTACCTGTGGCTGCGGCCACAATGGAAGAAACTGTCGCTCATGGCCGCCAGTGGTGTGTTGGGGGTCATGGTGCTGTCCATTGGCGCGACGAAGCTTTCGGGGGTACTTGACAGCATGGGCCGCGAGTCGGCTGCCGCATCGATCCAGCAGGATGTTGAAAACTTCGACCAGTCCCTGGCGAAGCTGGGGAAAGACATCACTGAGCGCCAGCAATGGCTCAACACCCTCACCAAGAAAGGCGCCAGCACGGCCCTGCTCTTGCACCAGCAACTCGCGGCGGTCAGTGACCAGTTGACGGTGTTGATCCAGCTGCGCGATGAGATCAGCGCCTGGGGCAAAACCGGCATGGTTGTTGACAAAGCGCTGGTCGAGAAAGATCCGGTCGCCGCTCAAGCGGCCTGGGAAGCCAAGACGCACACGCACGTCGCCGCCTTCAGCAAGGAACTTGCTGCTGCTCGCTCCGAGATGGCCAAGCGGGTAGCGGTGGTCGAGTCGCTAAAGAGCACTTCAGAGCAACTGGCACAGGTGCGAGCATCGGCCTTGTACGCCAGTTACGCCAACGAACCCGATGTTGCTTTCAAGCTGTCGCGTGCCGAGATGGACTTCAGTCAAGGCCGTGTTGAAGAAGCGCGTGTCGGCGTAGAGCAGCTGAATCAGTTGCTGCAAGGGCGGCAAAATGCAAAACAGCTGATCGCCAACGTACAGGCCCTGCAGAATCAGGTCGAGCCAATCTTCAAAGACGCCGAGGGCAAGGCGCGCCTGAACAAGCTGATGGCCCAGGCGCAGCTGGCCGCCCAACAGGGCAACAAGGACAGCTACACGCGCATCACCGACCAGGTGTCAGCGCTGGCCGACTATGTGGCCACCCCTTTACACATGGAAATCACCACCAGCTCCGCTGGCAAATCGGGTATCGAGCGTGAATACCATGAGAATGGGCAGAGCGCCAGCACGCCGGGCCCTAAGCGTTGGTACCTGGTGGTGCGCGCTGTTGATGCGACAGGCAAAGCCCGTGCCATGGACATCACCAACATCGAAACCAAGAAAGTCGAGCGGGTCAGCTTGTGGGCCCAAGAGGTGAGTAAAAAGGGGTACAACGCGGTCAAGAAGGACAAGATCGCTGACGGTATCCTGGACAACACCAACGTCGGTGACAAACCATCCGGTTTTTATGAATTCAACTACACCATGCCGATGCTCAACGGCACCCTGACGCGCTGGTAAGGAGCTAGATCATGGCCACAGGCAAACAGATTTATTCCAAGATTGAAGAGCGGGTCAATCAGCTCGATCGCGCCAAATCCAGTGTCGAGGCGGAGCTGCGCCGCAACCAGCATGCCCAGCAAGCCAATGAGGCCAAGCGCCTGCAATGCATGAGCACGATCGCCTCGATTCATGTAGAAGCCTTACTGGATAAGACCAAGAACCCAGTGCGTGCGGTTACCAGTGAAGTGGACAGTCTCGTCAGCCGCCGCGATCAAGCCTACCAGGATGTGCTCCTTCAGATGGATCGCTCGCGCACAGCGCTTCGTCTTTCCGATGTTGCCGTCGACCAGGCCCAAGCCGACTTCGAAGCCATGCGGATCCGCGTCTATGAAGAACTGGCCAGGTCGGGCGACTTCCGCGAAAAGCGTCGCATGATGGATGAGGCAAACGCCTGCGTGGACACCTGCGTACAGGTGGCCGCCGAGATTCACAAGGAAACTGCCGAGAAATTGGTGGCTTACCAGGCCGACCCATTGTTCAGCTACTTGCTGGCTAGGCGTTACGGCAACACCGATTACCTCGGAAAGGGGCTGTTCCGCCGCCTTGATGGCTGGGTGGCGAAAAAAATCGATTACACCCAGGCCAAACATGACTTTGATGTGTTGACCCAGCTGCCGGGCCTTGCTGATGCGAAGGTGGTGGAAGCCCGGCTGGCCGTTGCCCGTGCCACTGACAACTACCGCATCATCGAGCAGCAGGTGCGCCGTCAGCACCGCTACGATGAGATGGAAAAGGCTGTGACCCAGGCAAAGGCCAAGCGCGAAGACTGCCGCAAGCAGATTGCCGAGCAGCAGAAAGCCATTGATGACTTCCAATCCAAGGAAGACAGCATCATGGGGCAGATTACCCGCAAAGTCCGTGACACGATGGCGCAATTCTCGTTTGCGACCCTTGACCGCCTCACCAAGGACACCGGCAGCAGTGCAGACGACCTTGCGTTGCGCCAGTACCAGCAACTGAATGACGAGGCGCCCATCCTGGCGGCGCAAGAACGAGAGATCCAGGGGCGGTTGCAACAGGCTGCGCAAGATTTCAAAAAAACCAAGGCGTTGCGCGACAGCTACGCCAGCAATGGTTATGACAGTTCGCGCCGAGAGTTTCCGGGCAGCTTTGATATCGATCGCCTGATGGCCGGGTACCTGGTTGGCCACTACAGCCTGGATGACTTCGAGCGAACCTGCGCCAGCAACTCCAGTATCGTGCAACAAACGCAGAGCTACCAGAGCAACAGCTCCAGCATTTCGAGCAGCAGCGGTACACGCTCGGACAACAATTTCACTGTCAGTGACAGCATCTCAAGTGGCGGTGGTTCGATCTCCACCAGCGATAGCTTCTGAAGCCCACGACTAGGAGTGGTTTGAATGAATTCTCCCAGCATGACCCTGGCCGACCTGCGCCACCTGGCGATCCATCAGCTTGAGCCATGGATGGTCTACGCCCCTTGGCGCTCCACCAAGGACTATGCCCAACGGCGCATCCATCAGCGTGTGGACAATGCCTCGAAGGATTTCCGGGGCTGGCGGGTGTCGGTCGAGTCGACTGCCGATGCCAGGCAGGCACTGAACCAAAACCGTCTGCGCTGTCAGAAAAGCTTCTACTTCGGGACTGTCGGCAGTTTCGAGGGCGCCACCCTGGAGGCGCAGGCGTACCGCGACAGCTGCGAAAAGGCCTTGGGCCTGGTGCCCTGGCGCCTGAAAAAGCTGGAGCATGTAGAAGACGCCTTTGCGGTGTCAGGCATCGTGCTTAATGTCGGCAAGCGAGCCCCCTTCTGGATTTACCGGCAAAATGGGCGCCGGCTGATCGGCAGCATTGCCCAGCTGGGCTTGCGGGGTGCTTACACCTGGCTGGCTGAGCGAGTAGCCGAAATCGAGGGCACCGCCTCTGTACCCTCGGACATCCCCATGCCACTGCTGACGGCTGATCAGGAAGCGGGGCTGATTGCCTACGGCATTGCTCAAATGGAGTTGGAAGTCGAACGCCAGCACAGTAAGCAATGGGCCGTGGATTATGTTGCCAAGCATGCACCACGCAATAAATGAGTATTGAAAGCCCCTGGAGCGCACGGGCGCTTCAAGGGGCATACAGACATTGATGTTCAGCCCTAACGGTAACAAGCAATCGCGCAGGGTGACACCTGCCGCATTCTAGCACTATCAGCCAGCGCCCCCCGGAAAACAGCATCGCGCCCCTTATGAGCCCAAATTCAAGGGGGCATTGCACCGTCCCCTCACGCAATTTATTCAATATACGCATTATTCATATATCAGCAAAATCCTGATATGCTTGACGTTTCTCTCATTTAGCGCCGCATGGCGCCTGAAAAAGGTATATGCATGACCATCAAGTCTGATAAATGGATCCGCACCATGGCCCAGGAGCACGCCATGATCGACCCCTTCTGCGATCGCCAGATGCGATTTGGCGACTACCGCGCTTATGTTCAGCATTGTGAGGATAATCACCTGCCGCCGATGATTCGATCGACATGGGAAGAACACAACCGCGTGATCAGCTATGGCGTGTCCAGCTTTGGCTATGATGTGCGTTGTGCTGACGAGTTCAAGGTCTTCACCAATATCAATTCGGCGGTGATCGATCCGAAAAACTTCGACGCCGGCAGTTTTGTCGACGTCAAAAGCGATGTCTGCATCATTCCACCCAACTCGTTCGCCCTGGCTCGCACCGTGGAATATTTCAAAATCCCGCGTGATGTGCTGACCATCTGCCTGGGCAAAAGCACCTACGCCCGTTGCGGCATCATCGTAAATGTCACCCCGCTGGAGCCAGAATGGGAAGGTCATGTAACCCTGGAGTTTTCCAACACGACCACCCTGCCCGCGAAAATTTACGCCAACGAAGGCGTTGCCCAGATGCTATTCCTGCAGTCCGACGAAGCCTGTGAAGTCTCGTACAAAGATCGCGGGGGTAAGTACCAGGGGCAACGGGGCGTGACCTTACCAAAGGCTTGAGCCGTTCACTCAGGCGCTCAGAAGCAGAAAATGGCCGGCGACTGCCGGCCTTTTTGCATTCAAAGGCCGAGGTCTCTGCTCAGGTAGCTGTCCAGGTGCTTGTCGAACAGCTTCAAGCCCTCCAGGGCGCGTGGGTCAACACCCAGCGCCTGAACTTTCTTCAGGCGTGTTTCAGTGCGGATCAGCTCATGGATATCAACCTGGGCGCGCTCGATCAACCGCACCACCAGGTGCTCGAAAGCCGGGCGTTTCATGAATACCTCCACCACTACGTCATTCTTGAAATAGGCTTCAATGGAAGGAGTCAGTGTGTTGATGGCATTAAGTTTGGTCAGGATATCCAAAACCCTGTCCACCTCCTCCTTCTGCAGGGTCTTGTCCTCGGCACTGATGGTTGTGAGCCGAGCAATGAAGGGAGTGCGGGAAGACAGTGAGTAGCCGTAGTTCAGCTCAGGACTGCTTCGGATGTAACCCTTAACTGCGAAGTACTCGGCAGCCTCCAGGGATACACAAAGGGCGTCCAGGCAGGAATGCCCCTTGATGTCGCCGATGCCATACTGGATAAACAGCTCTCGGTAGGTTTCAACCAGGGCAATCAGCTGGGGCACGCTATTGACGGTGTTGTACGTGTGAATGCCTATGGCGGAGCCCAACTCTTTACCAAAGGCCTCAAGTGCCGCTTCAGGCTCAATGCTTGAGAGCGCCTCGACCGCATACTCAGGCTCCAGCAACATTGACTCCAGCGCACCCGCCGTGGCTTCAGGCAGCTTCATGCCCATGATGACCTTCGCGGCTTCGACACGCTCCATAGGCTGGGGGAAATGCAATACCAGCGCTCTTGGCAGGTTGCTGCTGAGATAGCCCGCGTCAAGCTCGGTGCCAAAGTCCACCTTTTGAAGCAGGGTGGCGGCTTGCAGCAAGGCAGGCCCCATGCGACCCACGGCACGTGCAGTAGCGCTTGGCATCTTAATGCCAGAGTCACAGATGGTTTCAATCAGCTTCTTGGCAACGGCCACACGATCCTTGCTGCTGTATCGGGGCAATCCGTCAACCCAGGCGTTCAGGTAGTCCTCGTAGTGCCGCGAGGCATACATGAACAAAGCCGTATGTTCCGACTGCAGTGCCTTCTCGAAAAAGCGCTGCTTGGGTGCCAGCGACATGGGCGCAATAACCTGGTCGTCAATTTCATAGGGCGCGACAAACCCATGGCTGCGATCCAGCAGCGCGTCCCACTGGCGGATATACTCCACCGGGCCTACGCCACCCTCCTCTTTGGGCAATGCCAAGGGGTTATGCAGTTGCACCATACGCGCCGATTTCTCTTTGCGGGTGTAGGACTTTGTCACGATCTGGTGTTCGACATGAAACGGGTCAATGTCCTGGTCGAGGAAAGCTTTCCACAGGGCCTGCGTGTCATAGGTCTGGCCGCTGAAACGCTCATTGAAAGCGTCGATGAATTTTTCCCAGAATTGACGCTGCAAAAAACCAGGGCCCTTCAGCTGGCTGCCGATGGTCTTCTTCGGATCATAGGTTTCATCCTCAAGGCCCATGTACAATTTCTTCACGAGATTTTTAAGGATGAGTTCAGGGTTGGGAATCACTTTCGACATGGTGCACTCACAATTCGAGATAAGCCAAGCCTGGCGCCGGCTGAAGATACTCTGAGTTTAACAAGGGAGCATTGCGAGCGAACAGCATCCAGGTCAGCCAGGTGATAGCTGACGATACTTGAGCTCCGTGGGTAAAGTGAAGAAAAGAGCAGGGCCTTGGAGTGTTACATGCATCGACCACGATCATCCCTGGAGCAATGGCGGCTGACCCAGCATTTCGCGGCCCGCCGTGGACGACACATCCGCTCCTTTGCGTTTCAAGAGCACGTGCCTCAGGGGCTGGAATCCGAGCAGGTCTTTTCCAAGCACGTGGAGCAGTTTCTCGCGCTCCTGGGCTTGCCGCCCATTAAGTACCGCGAGTACCAGGCCAGCAAGCCTGAGCCGTACCTGCTCCAATGCATGTATGCCAACAAGATTTCTGATCAGCAGTGGGTTAGCGAGGTGCTCCATGGTGTCGAACATTCGCTGTGGCAAGCTCGGCACCCCTGGCGGGTTTCCGATTGGGTGGACTGGGATGAGGTAGAACGGCGGCTAACCGGTGATGAGGAAAGCGCCAGAACGCTTCAGAAAGTGTTCACCAAGGTTGCAGGGATCGACTTTGCACAACTGGAAGCTGGTGCCACCCAGGCGGCTGTACTGGGCCCTGGCCGCTTGCCGCCCGACCGCCAGCGCCGGCAGGTTGGGGAGCAAGCGTATAGCAAATGCCCGTTTGAAGGACGCTGGTACCGCGATGCGTTGTTTGGGTATCGGTTTTCAGTGGTCACCTGTGACATGGAAATGATTTACTCGTGGGGCAACCCACCTGAGCAAGACTTTAAATCTCAAACCGAAAGCTACCACGCAACTCTCAAGCAAGCGATCGAAGCGGTCTTCACGCATTTGCCAGACAACAGCGAAGATCGCAGTGTCTTCGTGTACCTCAAAGATTACCAACTGCTTTCCTGCATGCGACTCAATGATGAATACACGTGGGAAAAACACGCTCACACCTATGGCCGATGGGACTCGCCATGCCCAGTCAATACCAAAATCATTGCCGACACGTTGTATGAGGTGGAAGTGGCGCTATTGGGCGAAGTCAAGTCCGCTGAGCGTTTCTTGATGGATGACTTGGGGCTTTAGTGACTTGCGGATTCGGCAGCCTGCATACTGAGAGTAAGAGGAGCGCTGCCATGAATCCCATAGAGCCAATCGAAAATTTCACGCTGTCCAAGGCGTTTGCCAAGACAGCAGAAATTCATCGCAATCGGTATAGTCAAATCACCACAACTGACTTCTGGATCGCCGCTGATAACGATCTGGAGCGCAACCCCGTGGTCTGTGACATCCTTTTCAATTGTTTCCACGTGACCGTAGTCGAGGGCGGTTTCAGCAGCAAGTCCCCTAATCCATTGATGTGCACATTGATGGTCATGAGCTTTTCCCGAGAATTTACCCCGGAAGATGAGCACCTGCTGCGCTTCGACAAACTGGTCTGGGCCCTGCAGGCAATGTCTAGCCACGAGCGCTGCGTGGTTGATCGGGTGTTCGAAGCGCTCGTGGGGAGCAAGGTGGATGCATTTCTGGAAGCGTATCGACCTCAGCCTCAGGTGATCGAGCAGGCGGCGAAAGCCCTGAAGGCGTATGTTCATGAGGAGGGGCAGTACCGTTGTGATCGCACCAGCCAGCTTCGCCCCGCTGAAATTTTCAGTCAGCGCTTCTGGTTGCAGCACATCCGGGAAAGACGGATGCTCAATGTGGACGGCGCGGAAGATCCGACGCCCTTTTATGAGCAAACCCTGATCAGTACCCACGGTTGCTTTGAGCAGGCCATGGATGCCCTGCTCCAGGCTGCACGGGATGGCTCATTGCATCGCGGCATGTGTCTGCAATTAAAGTTCTATGGGTTTACGCTGCTCGAAGGTTATCAAGAGGCTCAGGGTATCGTGTGGCACAAACCTGGGCATGAACATGATGACATACCGGACTACTATAACGCCCACTGTGGCTTCACCACCCAGGAGCTTTGTCAGGCACTGCTTGAGCGGGAGGTTCAGCTGGGCCATGGGGAGCAGGTGCTTCAAGATTTCTTAACACTGGATTTGGGGCTTTGACGATATGGAATCAAAAAACAAGCTGCTCAACTACTTCATGGAACTCAATGGGTAGCTCCGTTCAGCTACGCCAGAGCAGCATTCATGGAGGATTACATCCACCAACATGGGACAGCTATTGACCCGTTGATTGCTGACATCCTCGGAAAAACTGGCAAAGAGCACAGTCCAACCAGTTACAAGAGCGCGGTGCTGGCAACCGCCCACCTGATTGTCGACACCATCGAGCAGCGCCCCGACAGCCCTTGGGTCGAGCTCGCTGCACAGCTCTCAAAAACAGCGGCAGGCCCGAATTACAATATACTGATGGGGCCGCTGCTCAATTTCGTAGGGGAAAAAGCACAAGCGCTGAATGCAGCGGGGTTAAGTATCTTGACCCTCGTGCCTGCTTCGGTCGAACCATTGGCCACCTTCGAAGCGCTGTTCAGCAACCGCCGAGACATGATCAGGGACATGCTGGCCTACAACCTGGCGGAGCACTTCAGCGCCTACTCGGCCTTGATCGAGGGTGAAATGGACATGACGGCCAAGGGCTACCGCCGCTACCCGTCTTACTTGCAGTCGCTGATCAAGCCCATTTTGTTCACCCAGCCACTGAGCGTTGATGCCTCCGAAATCCGAACGATGGTGTTTGGCTGTGCTGAACTGGGTGCAGAGGAGCGCTACGCCCGCGTGGTGAACAATGCCAGACGCGTGTGGCAGGCCAGTGGCCTGGCCAGTGAGTGCAAGCTTGTCGATATGCCGGCGCTCTCCCCGGCGTTCATGACGCGCTATGGCCAGGCGATCGCCCAGGAGATCTTCGATCTGGTGAATACCGGCTTGCGCTATGGCATTGGCGCCGATGGGATACACGGCCTTGGACAGGTCATCAATCACTTGTCCAGCCAAGGCCTGGACTGGCTTTCAGCCTTCACCTTGTCCACGCAAAACGGCAGCAACATAGCGGCGCTGGATGATGATCTGGGCGAGGCGGATCGGGAGCAGGCCCTCAAGCTCTTTCTCAGTGCCTTTGCGTTTCGCAACTCGGCTGACCACGAAGCTTCGCGCCATTTCTGTAACCTGGTCATGGATACGCTTCCCAAGGAACTGGTGGCCACCGGGCTGGACACCGACAAGATCCGCAAACGCCGTTATTACCACTGCAAGGATCCGTTCTATTTGAACCTTATGGAGGAAGATTCAGCAGTTGAAGGGGTGCTGCAAGAAGACCTTGGCCTGTGACGCGTTAATGGTATATTGACACCATGAGCAGGCTTGGTTAGATTTCGCACATTCGACCCCCCTTCGAGGATGATGCGATGGATGAGATCCAGGCTGTAGACAATGATCAGGTGTATTCCCTGGCGGTCAATGATCCCACCGATCTTGACAACGAAACCCTGATCATTGTGAAGTCGACCGATGAAACCATGGCCTATCACTCGCAACTGGCCCGATACCTGGCCAATCAGTGTGATCGCTTGATTCCACATTTCTACAGCGTGTGGCGCGGGGTTTCGCGGGCGAACCTGCAGGTGCAGATTCAGCGAATGCGCCAAAGTGTAAAGCCACATGAAGAAGCAACCATGCAAGCCCATCTGGCAAAAAGTTTCTCACAGTGGGTAGCTGAAGCCCGGCTCAAGCGCATCAAAGTGAATGGCACCTTGGTGGTGGCCATCTTTGGCATGCCTGGTATTGATGAGCCGGTATTCAATGCCGAACTGATGATCCCATTCAACAATCTGCAGATTGCCAGCGACATCGCAAACACCGAATGTGACCCCGCTTACTGCCAGGCGGCCTGATAGCGGTACCCAGCAGCGTTGTAGCGTCCACCAATCAACGCTCCGCGAGCGCCCTTTTCTCCTGTTCGGCTGATACGCTATGCTCAGCTGACAGGATCCCCCATGAACATCGAAGAATTCATCGCCGCGCACGGTTTCAATCCCGCGAATAGCCAAGAAGTGCAGCGCCAGGCTACGCGTGTCCCAATTGTCGACTCCCCCGCCTCGTGTCTAACCCGGAGCTGGCCGCCACGTACATTGGCTTTCAGCCTGCCAATGCGGCCTTTCTGCCGCCATGGTTCAACGGCCAATCGGCCTATCTGCAGCGATTAATCGTGGAATGGATCCCCGGCTGATTAGCCTGATTCCGGCTCGCGCCGTCGAACCCGCAAGCTACCTGGAGTTGGCGCTGCGGGCAGTCACCGCCAATGCGCAAGCCATCACCCGCCTCAACCTTAACTTCATGGCACTCCATGGGACGGAACTGGTTGCACTATATCCAGCGGCAGTGGACTTCATGCCTCGATACCTGAAAGCTTACCTGTCGGAGCGCCTGCAAACCCAGGCCTCCCTGTCTGCCGAACCTGGCTGCCCTGTTGTGTTCCGCGATTTCGCCTTGAGCGAAATTTCAACTCAGGTCAAAGACCACGGTTATAGCGAGCTGATCATTCAGATCAAGGAGGGTTGATGGCCCCGATCCTGCAATCCGATGAAGCCCAAGGATGTGGCTGACTGCTTTCGCCACCTCAAGGGCACGCCTGGCAACTTTGCGTTTCTGCTGAAGGCCTAGCTAGGCGCACAGCCTCTCAAGGACGTCTGCCTGCTCATAGAAACCGACGCGCATTTGCGGGTCGCAGCGGAGGTTTTTGGCTCGCGGGAACTTGCCGAAGGAATTGCAGCCCATGGCCCGCTTCTCGCAGGTTTATTGGAGTGCGACCTTGGATTGTAAATCTTAATTATGCGCTGAAAACCCCAGCATTGTTGTTGATCTATCAGCTTCGAAACACTACCCTGAGAAAAACCCGTCTTGCCCCCAAGGAACCTCCCATGACCTCTTGCGCCCTGAGCGATGAACATATCGCGTCGCTAGATTCCCTTGTAAAATTGGCGTCAGAGGGGCCCTGGGTCACCGATGTAAACGATAATGGCGCAGTGTTCAATGTCTATGCAGCCGATACTGAAATGGACATCGCTATTGCCCAGCAGGTTCCCAGCGACACGAATAACGCTCAGCGCATCATCAATGCCAAGTACATTGCCGCGTTCAGCCCCACTGTCACGCGTGTGCTCCTGGACGACAGAATGACCAACCCTCGCAGGGCCGACCCCAAGGCCTGGGCCACCCTGAACCAGCTCATTGCAGGGCTTGTGGAGGCTGGCGTGCCTGAGTCCGAAGAACTGGCCAAGGCTTGGCATGCTGTCAACAATCCCACTTGATAGGCTAAAAAGAAGGGCCCGGAAGGCCCTTTTTAAACCAGCTCATTAGGCTTGATGTCACTGTCGTACATCCAGTGCTTGCCCGTTTGAACGTGCCCTGCCCTCACAAACTTGGCGACGACATTGCGAAACTGACTCAAGTGAAATGCCTCGGCCACCCGGATCACATAGCCTTCACAGCTTTCCCGGTGTTCTTTGCTGTTGTACAGCGCCCTGATCTTCTCTTCGTCATAAATGCCTTCGTACAACACTTTGACGGGCTTGATGCCCAGCAGATCGAAATACTCAAGCGTGTCAGCCCAGCTCAGGCAATAATTCATTTCGTTCCACACATTGAAGCCGTGGAAGTAGGTGTCAAGTTTGTAGCGGATCGAGTGCTGGGCGAACAAGTTCTCCCCACAGATGCGCCAGCCCAGCGGGATGTCGTGCTTGAACCGCGCCCACAAATTCTTGACCCAATCGCGGCTGGAGTGATGGCGCGAATCAAGCGACCTGGCATGGCAGATGTGCTGCATCAGGGTCGTGTTTTCACCGTCCATTTTCTCCGTGACGACCACCCTTTTGCCGATGAAAGCAGCCATGCTGGCGATCACGCGGTCATCATCATGAATGCCTTCTGACCAGGGTGCATGGAGGGTGCGCGGGTACTTTTGCAAATCGGTGAACTGATCCAGCACCCCAGCCTGTTTTAGAATGTGCTGGACTGCAGGGTCATAGAACAGCTCGCCTTTGCTGCGCATGCCGGTGGGCAGGTACAGGTTGCCCCAGCGGTCGAATTTTTCGTCTTCGTACCAGTCAGGCGGTACACACACCGTGTCGATACCCGCCGCCTTGCGCACGTCATCCAGGCTGATGAGTGTCATCTCGCAGTCCTGGCGATGCTGTTCACACAGCGCAGCGCCATTTTCAAGGTAGAAGCCGCCCGATGGGAACGCTCGCTGCTCGATAATGTGATAGGCATTCACTGGCTTTTGGTGACAAAAGACACAGCAGTGGTTGTCCCGCTTCAACACGGACGAGCGAAAGCGATCCGGGGTCAGCAGTTCGGGGGTACGCCACAGTTGGCGTGGGGGAGCCTTGGTTTTCATGATATGCATTCCTTAAAGGGGTCTGAGCCCTTCCGAAATGCGAAGAGGCAGACTAGAGGATGGTGGTTAGTCTGTGGTTGAGGGTCATGGGGTGATTGATTGGGGGATTGTGGTTGATTCGGCAATTATCGCTCGGCATGGCCAAATGGTCAACGCTTTAATTGATAATTGGTAGGTAGAACAGTACTATTTCAGTACAAGTCCAGGGAATACACCATGAACAGCCAGGAAAAAGCCCTCACCAACCCGATGGATCTGCAAGCCTTTGATCATTACATCCAGGACATCTGCAGGTGCATCAAGGTCGATCCACAGTGGCCGGATCTGCCCGATCATCTGCGTGTGGTCAGAGGGTTGCTGAACACGGCGTTCACACAAGGCTCGGTGTACAGCCACAGTGCCTGGGTCAATGCGTTGACACCCCTCACCTCCCTGGAGGCATCACATCGCTCAGACCAGGTGGTGCTGGCCATCGCCGAGCACCTCGGCACGACCCATGACTACAATCGCCTGGTACTCCCCTCGCTGAGCCCAGCGGGGCGCGAGCGCCTGGCCGAAATTCTGGCCTCAGATCCTCGGCAATCCATCATCTTGCCATTCCTGCACACACTCGGGAAATTCGCGGCGTGTTGCCAGGGCGCAGAAGCTTCCTTCGCCACTCTATTTGGCAAGTTCCTGGCCTTGTCGAAGGACGGAAAATTCCGCAATCAGCAAGTCAGCACGCGCCACGAGCATTGCATTGCAGCCCTCAAGGCGCTCAACAACCACCTCAGTCACTGCCCGGACAACCCGCATACCCATAATTTACTGCAGCGCAAACAGCGGTGCCTGCAACAACTGATCAATTTGCCCTGTGACATGGTGGGCGGCAAGCATGGCTGGATTGGTCTCGATTTGTTCGTCACCCTGCACAAACTGGGCATAGGCTCCATTGTCCCGGCCCATTTGAGGCCCGAAAATACAGGTAATTCGTACAATGCCATGCACCGGTTGGCGTCGATCGGCAAAGCCCCAGCCCCCGCCTACTTCAACGACAAACTGGTGAGTGTGCCGGGCAATCTGACGCTGGAGCACCTTTGTTACGCCATTCAAAACCCTGAACTGGTGCTGCCTTTGGATCACCTGGTGCGCAGCGCCATCGCGTTTGACGTACTGACTGGATGGATCAAGAACATCAACACCATGGAGCTGCCGGAGCCACATGGGCCACAACGGCTGGTCGAGGTCTTGCGCACCCTGGTGACGCACAAGCCACGGTTGGTGAGCCACATTCTGGTCGCTGATATTCGCCTGGAAGGCCTGATGGAAATCGAAACGTTGCGCGAAGCCTACCTGCAGCGTGACATTGGGCTGTAGTGCCCGTTGCTCACGTGTTATCGTGAAAAAAATCCAGGATTGATGCGATGAAGGCCCTCTTTACCTCCCTGCCTGACGACTTGATGGTTCCCGAATTTCGTGCCCGCTGCCAGGACATCACGGCGTCTATCAATGTATTTTTGCTCAGCATCGGGCAAGATCCGGACAAGTATCCGAATTTGGCCGCCTTCACAAAGAAAAAAGAGCTGCCCGAGGCCTATATTGAGCAAGGCGCTGAACTGGGCTGGCCAACGTTCGACTTGAATTGCTTCGTCGAGGACGAGCACCTGGCCGCCGTGGAAGCCTTCCTGCAAGACGGGGGGCGCGCCAGCGATTTCATGCGCATTTTTCACTCTGATATCGACACACTGCCCGTCATTGACCGGCTTGGCAGCGGCGGCGTTCGAGGGTTGTTCCGCAGCATGGGGCTGGTGCATGGCGCCCGTACGGTTGAATTTACCGAGGCTTTTGCCAAACGTGTGTACCAAGCCTGGTCAAAGACCAAGATACGTAAGCATTTCTATGATCAATCCAATGAGAACGGCCATCTGACGATGGCGGCTCTTGGCGCGGTATTCGGATCCAGGCCTTACCGGGGATTCTTTACCGCCCAACAGTTCACGGCAGTCACGTCCGTCTCAACCCCGCTGTTTGAAGTGGAAGATAAGGATGCGCTGGAGGCACTTAAGACCTCAGGCGTCGACAGAAGCACCCTGGCGCGGCTAACCGCAGAACTTGCTCTCCAACACGAAATCGATGAGTTAGCGCGCCGAAGTGTCGTGGTCGACAAGGATGACACCGGGATCGTCGCCCGCATGAATGCGGCGGTCGTGGCCATGGTGCCGCTGGTGGAGATTCCTGGTCGCCAGGCGGTGGCCAGTCAGCGTAACCCCGCCGATACCTGGAACGATCTGCGGAACAGGATGAAGGGCTTGTTGCGCTACCTGGTAAGTCAGGACAGCCTGGAATTTCTGGCTAAGATCATGACCCACAGTGTGATCGTTGAAACCGAGCGGTTCTGGGGCCTGCGTTTTGCGGATCACGACCTTCTGGAAGAAAAGCGCCTCGAAGCCACCCGGCAATGGAAGCGCCTGTCACCAGGGGACAGGCACGGCTGCATTGCGATGCTCGCCGTGATGGAGCGCCAGCAGTGCATACCCGTCAGCCGCTTTGAATCATCGCCGACCGGCTTTGCCGCCCTAAGCCGGGTGTGCCAGGCGGACAATTCACGTGAGCAACACAGCCAGCTCAGCCGACACTGGCGTAACGGCATACCCCAAGAGCTGTGGCCGCTGGTGATCGAGCAGGCCCCGTTCATTGATCAGAGCACCCCGGCACTGTTGCGCGGAGCCTACTTTGCAGCATGCGTCTGGGCGCAGCAGGCCCATATTCCACGCAGATGGTCGCTTGGCACGCAACCCCTGTACGGGCCTGAATACTTGCCGCTCAAAGCAGGCATCCAGAAATTGCGGGGTTTGACAGAGCGTGATGAGGTCAAGATCCATACCCTGCAGATGCTACATGCGCACGACCTGTTGGACACGGCAGCGATCGAGTTCCTGCAGTGGGGCGGTGATGTGGTGGGGCAGCTGAATTTCAACGTCCCTGAAGCGGCGCGTGCCGCCATGCTCGAACTGGATATGGGACTCTGATCGATGAGTAGCCTGCGAATAGACCGATTGATTGATGACTTCCGCCAACATTGCCATGGCCCGGCAACGCTTGATATAGACAAGCTGATGGGCCAGCTGAACGTGGAGATATCATCCTCGCCAGGGCATGATCGTGATGCCATGACGTCGACGGTAAGCGGGATTCTCGAAACAATTTTGCTGTCCATTGGCAGCCATCGATGGGAAAAGGAAGGATTCCTCAGTGATGCAACTACGGCCTATTGCGATCACTTCACCCCGTCGATCAAGCTAGTAAATGGGCTGAGGGGTCTGTCCGAAGAGCTCCTTGAGCGTATGATCGAGGCACATTGCGTGCCGAGACTTGAGGCGGTGCGGTATGTCAATGCAGTCGCCTACTTATCACTGTTGCGTTACGAGCATTTGCCCACCCACCTGGCAGCACGCATTATTGACCACCTGGTCAACACGTGCGAGCAGGAGGATACCGTCCTGATCGATTTCCCTCTGGCCCACGTGTTGGCAAAAGCCGCCCAATACGAACACCGCGAGATATTGATCCGGCATGAACAGACGATTGTCAGACTTGCCGACCGCACCAGCGTTGGGGTGCGTGCGTGCAGTCTGTCCTGTGGCCGAAAACTTTGGGAGTATGGCGTTCGCCGGTTCGCCGAGGAGATCTTCGCCGGCTCTGACATGATCCCTAGTGGGGAAGATCTCGTCTGGATGAGGGCGACCCTTGACCGCACCCCCAGCGATTCGCGGCTGGAGCGCTGCTGGGCATCCGCTAGCGCCAAACCCGTTGAGGCGGTGGTGCGCTATTACCTCGAATACGGTGGCATTGAACTGCCGGCGAACGAGCCTGTGCATCAAGAGCACCTGTTTCATGCCCTGAGGCTGTTTGCGGACAAGCCTGAGGTCTACACCAGCGAACGCTACATCGCGCTCCTGGATCACCTGGTTGCGCATTCAGAGGGTGTCAAACACCCAGTCTACGAGAGACTGCCCCGTAAAGTGCTGGAGCTCTCACCACTGTACATGGAACAACAACTCATGAATGACCTGGGGATCTGATATGGCCAATCAACTGCGCAGTGAAGTCCTTGCGACTGTCCGGGAGCTGTTCCGCCTTGAGGGGCGTGAGAAAATTGAAACCTGCATGGCCTATTTTTCTCAGCAAATGGACGAGCTGGCCCAGCTGCGCCGCTTTCGCATCATTTCCGACGCCATGAATGCCATTCAAGAGGAATTCGATAGCCTCAACAGCAAGCACAACCACGATACCCTCATTGAGCTGTTGGCCAATCAGGTGGATCTGCATCCCCAGCTGATCATGACGCTATTGCACAGAAACAATCTCGCCCCGCAAGCTAGACTCAACCTGGCGAAAAACCTTGTCGACCAAGATGACTATGACACTGAGTCTCTGGGTGAGTGGTTCGAAGACCGCTGGATGGATGACAACGAGGACGGCGCCATCCTGATCCTGGATGGCATCATCACCGATGATCGCAACTCTACCATTATGGGCTGGTGCGTGAGCAGCCTGGCGGTGCACGCCTGCTATCGCGACAAGCTGGCCAAGCTGTTCAACTGGTTTGTCGTGCACGAACAGGATGTGCTCAAGCGCGACATCGACCGCGCCCTGGGCAGCGGCATGTTCATACCGGAGGCTTTTGCCATTCACGAGAAAGGCCTGGTCGACCTTGGCTTGCGCATGCTGCCCAACGCCTTGGATCAGGTCTATGGTTTTGACCTGGTTTTGTATGCAAAGATGCTCAACCGCAGCATTACTTCTTCTGAAGCGGAGAGAGCCGGTGCCGAGCCGACAATCAACTTCATTGCCACCTGGCCCCGCCCGTGCGAAGACCTGCTCGCAACCCTGAATGACAACGGCCTGGAACGACTGATGAAGAATGCCCAGGGCTGGCGTGAATCAGAGAAGCCGATCGTTCACGAGCGACTGCAGGAGCTCGTGCTGCACCTCGCGGGCAACAAGCCGGATGAATTCATCGAGCTGTGGAAGCCATTTCGTAAGCTGATAACGGACATGGGTTGTAAGCTGGACAGGCAGACCGTACGCTCGGTTTATGAGAAAATTGGGAATATTGACAAAGTCGAACTGGAAAAGCTCTGCACGATCTTTATCTGGGCGAAAGCCGAGCGCATCAAGCTGGAGGACGCGTTGACCGGCGAATTGGCGGCCAGTCGGCTGAACAAGGCCGCCTCCACCGCAAAGGTTGGTCAGGCGATAATGTACGCCAATACGCGTGAACAGGGATTGCCGCTGTCAGACGGATTCTTCACGCGAATCATGCGTGATCGCTACCCCAAATGGCCGGAAAGGGAGCAGCAGGAACTGCGCCAACAGGCGCCGACCTTTCTGCTTGAGCTGAGCGACCAGCTCCTGTCCGACAAACTCTCCAACGAATTAGGTCTCTAGCATGGACACCCATTACTACAACCACGAACTCTCCCTTATCAAACAACTGGGGCGCGGCGGTTACTCAATCGAGTCGCAGGTCAACCACGTGATGGAGCTCCTCCAATCTCTGGACAAGTTTGCCCAAGACCGGCAGTTCTGGGTGATCGAGCAGGTCATGGCGCAGCTCAACAAGCAGTTGTACAAAGAGGGGGCTGAGGCCGATGTGGTTATGGCGCTGGCGCAGAACGTTTCGCTCAGCGTCGACAACATCTTTGGTTTCTTGAGCGACGATAAATCCCCGGAGTTGAACAACTGTCTAATCGACAACCTGTTCCGCTTCAATGCCTACACCACGACGATGCCCGCATTGACGACGGTCTCTGCGAGATGATCAAAAGTGACCAGCATGACGCGTCGTTGTATTTCCTCGACAAGCTGCTGGAGACCGCTGACTACTGGGATCACTGGGTCTATCCCATGCGCAGAGCCATGAGCACCTGCTTTGGGGCCAACGAGCCGGGGCCCGTCATGGACTGGTTCTTGAGCAAGGAGGCCTATTTCCTCGAACTGGATTGGGCTGAACACCTGGCCGAGGATCGAAGCTTTAGCACAAGTCTGAACATGTACCAGCGCGGCATGACGACACTGGGGCTCAAATCACTGGAAAAAACCATCGGGTCGTGCGGTCAGTACGACTACCTGCAGTTCGAAAACATCGTCGGCCAGTCACGGGCAATGGCCCTGCAGTACAACCTGGGGGACTACGAGCGCCTGTGCTATGCACTGGTCACCGAGCAAGACATTGATCCTCTGCTGGAGAGGGGGCTGGATCTAAACCGTCTCCTGGATGCAGTTAGAACAGCCGAGACAGCCGGCATAAAGATCAATGCCGCCCGAGTGTCCATGATGGGGCGAATGGCGGGGCAAAGGCACCTGGATGCCAAGAAGCTGGATGGTCTTCAGGAGGGGCTAAAGCGCCACAATTACCCAATATCGAGCGAGGATATGGATCAGGCCTACCAGGCTATTGCCTACCGCTACCGGGATGCCCCGCTGGTATTTGCGACAACCTACCTCCAAGCCTTGAAGCACGACATCACCATCAATCCGGAGATTGCCCAGAACTGGCCACGTCCTTGGGGCGGATACAGGTTCGGTTGGGATGATGTGGCGTTTCTCATCGGCGCGGCAGAGCAGGGCTCACCCATGCCACGGGAAATCATCATCGAGATCATTGAAACCAATTATGGCCAATGGAGTAAAGGTGACCGCAAATTGGCATGCGCGAAATCGCCTGCCTGGATTTTGTCGGAAATTGAACACATGGCCGTTTCCAGGCTGGAAGACGAACTGGAGATCTAAGCTGGGAAGCCTTGCAGGCTGCCCCTTGGCATAACGTACACTGAATAAAAGGAGAGTTTCATGTCGACCAGCAACCCTGCCCTGCCCATTCACGCGACCCGCGATCTCGTCAATCGGTTCATCAGCATGGACACCGGGTTTGCGGCGTTCGACTTGTTCAATCAAATGGCGCAACAAGACTCGGTGCAGGGCGCTGAGGTATTGCATAACTTGTTGCAAGACCCCTTGCTGGCGCACGACAACACGAAGTACCTGTTGCGCAATTTTGATCACCTGGCCGAGCTGCTGACGCCTGAAAACCAGGGCCTCTGTGAGGTCGTCAGCGCCCATCTGGTGACAATCGGGGTATTCTTGAAAGCCGGCGACAAAACCAGTGAGCAGATCATGCGCATGCTGCCGCTGGCCAACGGGCCCTTCGACCTACTGGTAGGGTGCAGCCTCTACGGCGCAGAGCTCCAAAAGCAATATGACTCATCCGTGTTCGAAGAATTGCTGGAGGTGGCCAGCGATAAACACCTGGCCGAAATGGTTGAGCGATCCATGTTGAAAAGCGTGAGGGGTTATACCAACGAATTCCTGGATTTTGCATGCAAAGCCTACTTGTACCGACTGCCGCTGAAGCGGTTTCCAGCGGTGTTCATCCACGCTGGCAACAGCACTGAGGCATCCTATGATCACCGCCTGGATGCGATGACGCGGGCGTTGGCCGCTGCACCCGCCTCTGTCCCGAGGAAGAAGCAACAGCGCTTTGTCGACCTGATGTGGTCTGTGGCCAAGGAGTTTGGTGACCAGGAAGCCGAACAGTTCAATCGCTTTGAGCGCTGCGGGATTGCCTCTGAGCTTTTTGCGTATACTCCCTCGCGACAAGAGCAGATGCTTGGAAGAGACCTCGGATTATGAAATCGCCATACACCACACAGGATCTGCAAAACGCCATCCTGGGGATTGTGGATTGCTACGGCTCTGGAGATCCAGCGACCCTGCACACCCGCTTTGATCATTATAGCCGCTTGGCTCAATCGATGCTGGCAGAGGGTCTTGGGCATATCGTGTTTCAGGAGGCCATCTCCCTGGTCACGGTTACCGACATGATCGCCCGGCATCTGAGCAGGCATGGCGCGAGTGAGCCATCATCGCTGATTGAGGTCATCCTCCAGCGGGCCCCCGTCACCACGGGGTTGGCCAAGGTTGTACTGCAGCACTACCCTGCTCTGACCCAACAGGTCGGCGAGGCGCTGCTAAGTGCCCCCTACGAACTGGCCAGTCAACTCGCATCCAAACGTCGAGATGCGGTGTTTGACGTGATACGCGACCTGGCCAAACAGCCGCAAGGCCAGGCAGGGCGTGTGCTGACCCAGGCTGTTATCGAGATAGGCCAGGGCTGGAACGACGGCGGTTTTGCCTATGACCTGCTGTACTGCGTTGGCCGGCTACCTCGCGAAGAAATCTCGACGGAACTCCAGCAGGCCTTGTGCGCCCGTGAGGACGACCTGCGTCAGGGGGTGGTCGAGCTGTCTCGCGTCAATCGGTTCTACGCAACGCCCCCGCTCATGCTTGGCGCCTACCGCACGGGGTCTGAACGTTTGAAGGATGAGCTGTTCACGGCAGAGTGCTTTACCGACATTGAGCTGTACGAAATGGAGGCGATGATCCGGGAGCCCCTGCAGATCGATGAAGACCTGGCAGCCTCCTACCTGCGCTGCCCCGGCGAAACCCATACATTCATGCTGACCCTGTTTGCCGGAAATCCCAGTCTGGATCCGACCGTGGCCACGTCGCTCTACAAACGCGCCTGGGTAGGGCAAGGGCCCAATGGCAAGGACGGGGAGGCTAATGATCCCCAGGCGTCCTTTACACAGCTGGTGTGCGCTTACAAGATGCTGGTCAGGTTTGACTTGGTGGATGAGAATCGCATGGCCACGATGCTTGATGACCTGATCGATGGATTGTCTGCAGATGTCTGGGTCAAGGATCGTGGATACATTCACAAGCTGCTGACCACCAACATCCAATCCAGCGTTCTGCTCAAGACCCGGTATGGCCGCGCCCACGCCGATTCGGTACTTGAGATCGACCTTGGCCTCTGACCCTCCCGGAACCTCATATGCTCGAAGAACTGCGCAACTTGACCAAGGTGCTGGCTGACATCAAAACCGCGATCGACCAGGATGCTACGCAGGCGCTGGATGGGTTGTTCAAAACGTATGGTCAGTATGCGCAGATGCTGTGTGCCGAAGGCCATCACCGCCACCTGGCAGACAAGCAGCTGTCGCTGATGTCGATCAACCTCAAATGTCGCCAGCGCCTGATTCAGCAGGGGAATGGGGACAAGCCATCCTTGAGTGACGCCACGATGCGCCTGCTCATCGGTCAGGTGCCTCTGGATGCGCAACTGACCCTGCAGGTGATGAAGGCGTATCCTGCCTGCACTGGACAATTGGCGGAGCAGATCTTTATCAACCCTGGCTGGATGGCTCAGCAATTTGACGATGTCAACTCGGTGCCGGAGGAGATCATCGCGTTGCTGGTCAAGCATGACCCTGTCATCACGCAGGGTATCGTGACCCGTGTGTTCGAGCTGATCGACCCTCAAATGGTCGGCGTGCAGTTCGTGAAGACCATGTTCAAGGCCTTGCCATCTCTGAGCCCCATCGACTCGGAGTTTCGTGCAGCCTTCGGCGCTAAGCAAAAGCTGGTCATCTCGACATTGAATTACATGCTGGAATCAGGGGGTGGGGCCAAAGCCTCCATTGAGCTCATTGCCACTGTGCGTGAGTTGTGTGTGCCCGAGCTCGTCAAGGTGTTGCTGCGCAGCGAGCACCTGAAGAAGTTCCATGAAAACGAGCAGGAGCACCTGACCAAACTCCTTGATCGTGACCTTCCCTTTGATTCAGAGGCTTTGGCCTATTGCATCCAGGTAGATCAGGGAGCCGGAAACAAAGAGCAGTCCTTTGCCACGGCCTTGTACCTGGCCAACCCCCATCTGTCGATTTATGACTTATCCGAAGCCATGGTCTCGACCTGGACGAATTGGAGGGCCAACAACGGCACCCCTGAAGCTTCACTCCAAGTCATCGCAAAAACTGCCAATCTACTGCAGACGCTGGGCGTCTACGACAAGACGCGTTGCTCCGCCCTGCTGGAAGATCTGTTTGCGCAGATGCAGGCGGATCCGCGTACACAGGCGCGGGCTGGTGCCCTCTTCGCCAAACACCTGCCCAAAGAGCTGCTCCTGGCGTCCAGCCTTGTCGAGCACCCGGAAGTGGCCAGGGAGCTACTGGAGTTCGACCTCGGCCTGTAGTCCAACCCGCCTGGTTCACGGTGCTCCTGATTGTCATGCTCTTGTCGCACCGGTCATAATTGAGGCAATCAGAGACGGAATGATACCATGAAAAGCAAGGCCCTTGAAGCATTCAAGCAATCGTTGAAATTTTCCAGCCAGGTCGCGGATGCACATGCCGCCCTCTGGGAAAATTATAGAAACGAGGATTTGGAAGGCGACAAGTGGACTGGCGTGCAGAACCTCATCATGCAGGTGTTGACCTCGGCAACGGATCTGATCGAAAACGATCCGAATCATAGGTCGCTGGTGGCGCGGGAATCTGAGCAGATCTATTCCATCATGGGCAGCCAGTGGGTCAAATATGACGTGCAGCAGGAGGACGGCGTAGACCGGGCATTTGCCGCAGAATTCGCAGCACTCATCTCCTGTGCCATCGATGTCATGGGCATGCCGGATTCGCTGTACGTCCACAACCTGATTGGCATTGCGCCCGCCCTTGACCAAAAAATCACCGACCACATAGTTGCCTACAACCTGACGGGGTGTGGCATCAGCATCAGTGATCGTCAGTACGAAGACGAGTACCCGGAGACCACCAACCACAACCGACTCAACAGCCTGGTTTCACGCCTATCCGAGTCAGGGGGCCTAAGCCAGGCACTGGAAGTCCTGGAAGCGCTGTCGGTTCTACATGCAAGCGCCCCGGAAAAATGGCGTGGCGATGCACTGTTTGAAATCGGTATCACTGTTTTTCGCAGCCGGCATGACCTGACGGACGCCCAGCGTGACTTCTTCTCGGACTATTTTGCGCGTCTGACGCTGCAGCGCACTCGTGGGCTGGATGATGTGCGTGGCAATTCTGAGTACTTGATCAACATGGCAAGGTCAGGGCTTGAGCATGTTGTTGAGCCTTTGCTGAGCACCATTCATGAACACAAAAACCAGTTCGCCATTGAGAAAGACTTGGTGTTTCTCGTCGATATTGAGCGCCACACCTCGATTGACGTTCGCCCCCTGGTGCGACACTGGGCGAACCTCTACAACGCCTCCGACCGCGATATGCAGCCACTGCGCATCGTCCTGGGCTACCAGCTGCTAACCGACTCCCCCACCATCGAAGAAAACCTGATCCGGTTTTCAACCAATGCCGATTATCTGCCCATCTCGGCCATGGTGGGCGCCGACCTCAGTCGAGAAATCGATCCCCGCGAATACCCGATCAACGAGGAACATCTCAAGGCATTGGTGGCGGAATTCATGGCCCAGCGCCCTAGCGCCATCAATGACATAGCCAGAGACCCGAACCTGCACGCCGTGGTAGTCCAATCGCCGGGCTGGCTTGCGCACCGTCTGGAGTCCGACCTGGGGCTGTAGGCCAGCCCCTGGCTTTGGTCGGATCAGAAACATCGCTCATCAGTGACAAGGAAAGCCCCGTGACAGCCACCAGACAAGACGCCCTGAAGAATGCCATTGGCTTTATCACTCAGCTGGAAGCCACCAGTGCCACCTTGCAGGGTCTGAAGGAGGGCCAGGGCCTGAATCTCGTCGAGTGGGGCTGGGTGCAGCCCAGGATCATGGATCTCCTGGGGGCCGCAACTGATCTTTGTCAGGCCAAGGTATACGATCGGACATGGCTGGCAGGTTGCTCCGCGCCCTTCTACGCGGCAATCACCGGGTTGTGGCAACGCTATGCAGGTGCAGTCGACGAGGTTGATGCAACCCTAAAAGCCGAGTTTGCGGCGCTGATGGTAAATGCTGTTGAGGTGTTGGGACTCCCAGCCGAAACATACGATTATGGTCTCTTGGGCCTAACCCCTGATCTAGATCGGAGCATTGTCGACGAGGCGATCTTGCGCCATCTGCCTGCCAAGGGGATGAGCATTCAGGGTAAGCATAACCAGAACGAAAGTGATGAAGTGCTCCATCAGCGTCAGACAGAACATCTGGTTCAGCGCCTGGCAGAAGCTAAGGCCCTTGCGCCCCTGATGGAGGTGATCGACACCATGGGCTTGCTTCATGCAAGCGCGCCAGCGAAATGGCAGGACGCCGCGTTGTTTGAGTCGGCCATCAAAATGTTCACGAACCCAGTGGCACTAGGCGATGCTCAGCGCTCGAAGGTCGAGACATTTTTCAGAACCATATGGCCAGTAGTCGACACGCACGATTTTTCAGGGGGTTCGATCAATGAATTCATCAACATGGCCAAATCTGGCCTGGTGCCAGAAGCCGAGACACTGATTGTTCGCACCCTGCCTCATTTTTCCGCCCTTTACTCCAGCAATGCCATCACCCTCTTGCCAGCCATTGAGCGCTATACCACATTGCGCATGGCGCCCTTAATCGCGAAGATAGCTGAAGCGTACAATAACGGGGAAAACGACCGTGAAGCACTACAGGCCATCATGGGCTATCAGCTTCTGACAGCTGAGCCGACCATCCAGGAAAATCTGCTCCAATTTTCCTATGACGGGCATTTTAAGATCATCGCGCAAATCGTGGCCAATGAACGGCATGAGAAATTCGACCCTACCGAATTCAAGGTCAACGAAACTCATCTCAACGACCTGCTCGCAGAATTCATCGCTCAGCGCCCGAACGCGATCAACCAAATGGCCGATGATCCCTATCTTGGCCCGATCGTGAGAACGCTGCCGTGCTATTACGTGCACAAGCTGGAGACCGACCTGGGGCTTTGATTCTCATTGCTGCAAAAAGGATTGCCTGCAAGCCTGTCAGCAGGCAATACTGGCAATAATCGAATTCAGGACGACCCGACCGTGCCCAGTCCCGCGACTCAAAAACTGCGTGAAGCGCGTGCCTTCAAATTCCTGATGGACAGCCTTGCGTCAGACCTGCTGCCTATGCGCGAAGCAGCCAACTGGACTCCAGATACGCTGGTTGGCAGACTCCTGAAGATTGCAGGTGAAGGCGCCCGTCTCATCGAACAGGATCCACTCAATCGATCGTGGATTCGCACGAGTTCTGCGTCACTGTATGGTGTGCTCGGCAGGGTCTGGGGGCAGCACTGTAAGCGAAAAGACTGGATTGATCCTGCCGTCCAGGCAGAGCTTGTCGCCGTAGTCACTACGCTGGTCAGCCTCACGGGTATTCCCCAGGAGATGCACAACGCCATAGGCCTTATCGGCATTGATCCTGATCTGGACAGGTTGCTGGTCAACGCCATCATCCACGGTTGCTTGCCCGGCGAAGCCATCAGCATTCAAGGTCAGCCCACAGACTACGCGGCGGATGAAATGCTGAGCGGTGGCTACGCCAGCCTCCGGCAAAAACTAGTTGAAGCGGGTAGCGTCGATCTAGCCCTTGATTTGATGGAGGCGCTTCAGTTTTTCTACGGCGACGGCTTGCAACCCTGGGTGGGAGAGCCATTGCTGCGTTTTGGCCTGGAAGCATTCGATCAACCACTCTCGCTCACACTTCTGCAAAAATCCCGCTTTGAGGCATTTTTCAGTCATTTCGATGTCAGCGACCATCACTTCAGTCGAATCGGCGATCATATCCAGCATTTGCTCAACATGGCGAGTGCCGGCCTCGCTGAGGTCGCTGCGCCGTTAATGTCCCAGGGGTACAAGCACATTCAGTATTTTCACCGGGGCAATCCCTTCACGTTCCTCATCGATGTGGAGCGCCTGATGGGCATTGACGTTGCGCCCATGCTCACTCACTGGTCTACGCTATACAATTTCGGGCGAGACCCCGTGGAGGCATTGCGAGTGGTGGTTGGCTACCAGCTGATGACTACGGCGCCCACCATTCAGGAAAACCTCTTGGAATTCGCTGAGGATCAGGACTACAAGGCCTTTGTAGAGGTGATCAGTGGTAATATCGGGAGTGATACCGGACGTGCCGCCGAAGCAGGCTACCCGGTTAATCGAGAACACCTGAAATCCCTGGTCGCAGAATTCATGGCTCAGCGACCAGGAGCGATCAAAGCCATGGGCAGCGACCCCGTCATTGGCCCTGTCGCGTCTAAACTACCAGGATGGTATGTGGATTGCCTCGAAACTGAACTGGGCCTTTAACGCCACAGCCACGATTGCCGGAGGATTTATGAATCAAGACATTCAAGTGCTCAAAAGCGCCCTCGACCAGTCCGTGAATTTCACGTACCGCGCCCCGAATTTCTTCTCGTTCGAAGCGCGTTATGTGCGACGCGAGCAGGCCTATTTCATCACCTATTTGTCCAGTCAATCGGGCTGTGCCGCTGCATGCCGATTTTGCTGGTTGACAGCTAGTGGTCAAAACAAGCTGGACAACGCCACCTTCGAAGACTTCATGAAGCAGGCCGCCCTGGTCATGGAGTATTACGACAAGACCGAAAAAGCCGAGCTGGTGCACTTCAATTTCATGGCCCGTGGCGAAGCATTGAACAACCCGCTGATCCTCGAAAACAGTGCCCGACTGCTGAACGCGCTGAAGCAGCAGGCGGACGAGCGCAACCTGAAATCCAAATTCCTGATTTCGACCATCCTGCCGCGCTCGTTGGGCGATCTGTCGCTGATGGACATTTTCCCCGAGGTGCATCCGGAGATCTACTACTCCCTGTACTCGATGAAGCCGGAGTTTCGCAAGCGCTGGCTGGCCAAGGCTCACTCGGCTGAGCATGGTCTGGAGATGCTCAAGGCCTGGCAGGAAGCGACTGGGAAGACGCCCAAGATTCACTTCGCATTCATCGAAGGCGAAAATGACTCCGAGCAGGACATGGAACTCATCGGTAACGCCATCAACGCAGTGGGTTTAAAGTGCAACCTCAACATCGTGCGCTACAACCCCTATGACGCCCGCTATGGCCGGGAGCCTGAAGAAGCGGTCATTCACCGCAACACCGACCTGCTGACATCCCTGATCAAGCCAGAGGCCGTACGCATTGTGCCGCGTGTGGGCAAAGATGTGTTCGCCAGCTGCGGCACCTTCATTGAGGTTGCAAAGTGAACCCTCAGGCGCTGGTGCCTTCCGAGCGCTTTCGCGAGGCGGCGCTGGCCAATGACGCGCTGCTGTTTCTGGAGCGCGTCGAGCACGCCAAGGCGCACATGCGTCAGAGCATCGAAGACAACCGGTTTGACGATCTCGCCGCCCAGCACACCATCCTGATGGACGCCCTGCGCAACATCGCGACGGTCGAAGACAAGCATTTAGGCTGGGGTCTTCGCCCGCCTGCATTCCTGTTACCGCTGTTGCCTTTGCTGCCAAAAAACGACCACATGACGTTCAAGCACCTCGGGGCTCACCCTGAGATTGATGAGCACATTTTCAGCCACAAGTTGGACATCGCTACCCTGACCTTCGGGCAGGATGAGCAAGGCTACCGGACGCTCCTAAGACGGCTCCAGGCGCTGTCAAACGGTTCTGCCTATGGCGCCGTGACGAGCCACATGGCCCGGCATCTGCAGAACTTGGAGCCAACGACCGCAGAATTCCACCGCGTGGCCAGGCACCTGGTACACTCGATCGGCATGTGTCCGTCTGGGCTGAAGCTCAGCACGGAGCACCATCAACTGCTGGAGACAGTCCTGACTACGCTCAAGCTGCCGAACATCACCCTGACCCTGGATTACGCGCATGGATACCAGCGTCTTAGGATGGTGCGCCCACTGCGCCATCTGATTGGTATGGGGTGTCAAATCGACGTGCTGAATACACACAAGCGCCACCACAAGGACTACCGGAGACTGTTGAATTTCATTGTTCTCACCTGGATGAGGTGGACTTGGTCAAGCTCGTGCAGGGCTTGACGTGGAGAGGTGAGTTGTCGCTGGCCAATCCGCTGGCCCACGCACTGTTTGAGTCCAATCACTTGGACACGCGCACCTTCATTCACCGCTACACCGAACACAATGCGCGTGATGAAATCCTGTTCAAGATCGCCAAAAGCTATATCGATGGCCAACCCGCTCCGCCAGCTGGCGATGGCGGGAAAGTCGGCGAATACCTCAACATACTTATCGAAAATTCAAAGCACAAAAACATGCGTGACCTTTCCAGACTGTCCAAACTCACTCAAATCCCCGAGGATTGGATCAGGGCAACGGATTGGTTTCAGGTACACCGACTAGAACTGGATCTCGGGCTATGAGTCTCACTGAATTCTCCACACACTCCAACCTGCTGGAACGTCAGGCGCGGATGATCCGGGCCATCGAGACTGGCGATGAGCGCACGCTCGACAATGAACTGATGCAGCTGGACAAGATCCAGATCGAATGTATGCTCTACGGGGACATCACGGCGATTGTCGAGCATCGCACAGCGTTGCTGTCGAAGATCAACGCCATGGGCGATCGCAACGCTCCCCTGCAAATCAAAGTCATCGGTGACAAGAGCTTGTCGCTGCAAGAAGCCTGCGAGATTGTCTGTGCCAAACGGCACCTGAAAAAGGCTTGCGTGTTCGACGAATGCGTCTTTGACAACCTCATGAAATTCAGGCCCTGGGAAATGCATCCGGTCAAAAAGGCCCTGGGGATCGATGTCATCATCACTACCTGGCTAGAAAATGATCAGTTTGAATTCGCCCTGCCCCTGCTCGATGAATTGCTGCTGACGACCCGTCACCCTCAAGGGCTGCAAGCGGTGATCATTGATGCATTGAAAAAAGCCGCCGAACTCACCGGGCGCGCCAGCGAGCCACAGAAACCGTTCCTGCAGTGGGCCGTAGCCAACCAGCAGGCCATTATCAATCTAGACCCAGTCTCAGTCCCCTGTGCGTCCGATATCACCTATGACGTGGGCCTGAGTCTGGCCAGCGCTGAACTGCACCAGCTCGCGGAGATCATCATTCGCAATTCGGATAAGATCCCGGATCAGGGCGAGCTCTGCAGGCTGAGATTGGAAGCCGGGATCATCCTCAGTGATGAAAAAATCCTGGCGCTGTGGAAACAGGCTGGAGACACCAGCCAGCTTCAGCCGGGCAAGATTATCGCCCTCACCATGTACACCATGGCCTTCGAGGATGCACCAATACCCCCTGAAATTCACGCCAGTTTCCCCGACCGGGTGCTCAGGGACATCGATGACAGCATGCGAATCCTGACTGACTGCAATGTTCCTCATGACCCAACGCGAATCGGCTTTCTGCTGGATTATTGGTGGCATGCCACCGGCAGAAACTACAAGGCCCTCAAGGCACAATCCTGGCCCGACGAGATGAAACTGTCCTGCGAAGGGTACCGAACGCATCAACTTGAAGTCGACATGAGTCTGTAACCATGCAATTCGACCACATCCAGAACCACAGCAATCACATTCTGTACCTCGCCGAATGCCTGGCCGAGTGCTCGGCAGATGACGATTTGCTGAGCGCAGAGAAGGCGGTGCATGCCCTTCATCAGTTCATGCATGAATGCGCCCTGCGTGGACGCTATGCAGCTTTCACTCCGATTAGCGAGAAAATTGACGGGATTATCGCCGAAGCCGATTCCGCCCCATTTGTTCAGCTGCTGGCCGAGAATTTTCCGGTCAGCCTAGCCAGGGTTTATGACCTGATGCGCCTGCATGAAGCAACGGACTTGCGGGGGACACTGATCGACAACGTTGCCACACACCAGGCCGTCGCTTTTGATCCCAAAGATTCGGTGTCCTCCCGAGCGATTGCCTTGGGGAAGCTGCTCATCAAACAGGGTGATGCCCCGCTTTTGTGCGCACTGATGAGCGAAATCTTCAAATACAATCCGGATGCGCTTCCCTCGCTGATAATGTGGGCCATGAGGGCGGCACCAGAACAGTTGTCCGAACCTGTGCTTGCCTGGCTGACCAGGGGCGACCATCAGAAGCAAATTATGCCACTGATGAACAGTCATTTTGGGGCGCAGTGGAGTTTTCGCGAGATGGTGGACATGAAGGCAGCGGGAGTCACCCTGGATTTTTCCGATTTCTCCCTGCAGGCCCGAGGCAGCGATTTGCTTTATTATGACTTCAAGCTGCAGTGCTCCTTCCGGTTGTCCGTCAATGATCTGTTTTCAACAGAGGGTGCATCACTGGATGCGAAAGTCAGCTATTGTCTGCTGCGCAACTGCCATCTGGATGCGCTGTTAGAAGTCGCTACTAGGCCCGCCATGCAGCAAGCGTGGGAGCCGATGATGGATTCCCTTATATTTGCCGTAGAAGCGGGTTACATCCGTGAAGACAACGGGTTGCGCGCCCGCGTGGGGACATTCCTTGATGCATTTCTGACTCATCAATCCGAAAAGGTTACCGTAGCAATCGTGCGACGTTACCCGCAAGAATGGTTGAAAGAGAGCTCCATCTGTATGACCGCGCTGCTTGAGGTGGATTTGGGACTGTAGGCTACCTCCTGAGTTAACTCCCCAGGTATCCTGAAGCTATCCCACTTCGGAACGAGCCTTCTCCATGCAGCTTCCTGACATGCTTACCCCTGCTGACATTGCCAACCTGCTTCATGAGCTTGATGATCGGCAAACCAAGATCAGCTGCTATCTCATGGCTCGCCGTAGCGAGGCTGAGCAGGTGGAATTCGAGGCGGATGTGCCTGTATTTTTCCAGGATCTGGCGCAAGCGCTGAAACACCCTGCCCTGTCGGGCTCACTGCTGATCCACGAGCGTGTGACCAAGCTCCTCAAGGGGAATATCTCCTTGGTCAGTTCCGCCGACCCGGATGCAAGACCCTTCATCATTAAGCATTTATTGAATCACTTCCCCATGCCGCTGGAAATCCTGCCGTCCACCAACCGACTGCCCGCTGAAACCGGCATGCGCATCGCACAGAGCTTTGTGAAAACTGCACCCCTGGAGCTCTGTCAGCCTGGCGACCTGGGCTCATACACGAAAATGATGTCAGAAAATTTGGGGGCTGAGGCTTTTGCGATGGTGGCAGAGCACCTGCTGGATTACTTTGCCGAGTTAGAAACCCAGCGGCAAGCGGGTGTAAAGAGCGCAGCCCGGACAGTACCGCATGTACCCGCGTTTGCCGATACGATTATCAGGCATTACGTGACCCTGTTCCCCGAAGAAATGAATATGGGCAACCCCTACTTCAAGCTGCTGGCGCAATACCAAGACCAGTTGGTGGCCTTGCGTCCAACCGCCAAACAGGCACCCTCCATCCACGACATGAACTTTATCGGGTCTTTGTACCGAAACGGTCTGGACAAGCTCGCCACGTGCCTGTGCATTGAATGGATCAAGGACTATCAGGGGACTGATCTGATCCGCATGCTGGAAGACGAGGGTTTTGTGGTTGATCAGGCGCTCCTGGAGCAAGTACATTGCGAGTTGGCCGGTGAGAATTACCCATTGACATACATGAATCTCAACTTGCTGGATTACAGCCTTGTGAGGGCAAACTTCGACATGCACATCAACGCCAGTTATTTCACCTCTGCCGATGTCGACCGCATCAGCGTGGCGTTGCTTCTGAATGTCCCCGAGGATGAGCACGTCCTTGTCCGCACGGGGGCCTTCCTGGACGAGCTGTGTGCAACGGTTCGCGGAGCGAAGGAGCACATGGCCAAAACGCTGAAAAAGTCGCCCTACTGGCGGCACAGCGCGGCCTTGAGCGAAGAGCAATTGCTGGGAGACCTCGGCCTGTGAAAACGCCAGACTTTTTGAACGAGCATGATGCCCATCAGTTGATGATGTGGAGATTCAAGCGAATCGAGCAAGATTTGCAGCGTATTGTCGATTGTTTTCACATGGGCTTCGAAGAGGACTTGCGCAGCCATGAGTTTGGCGACAAAGAACCGTCATGGGAGGCTCTCCATGAACACGAATTCGCGACGTTCAAGAACATCTGTGAAAACTTCGAGAACTGCGTAGAAGACATCTGCTACGTTTTGGAGCATCATGCAAAAGGTCAGGGAGAATATTTCCAGCGTCAGATGTTGTCCATGGCCTACAAGGCCGTCGAACGCCACCCCATTTTCCAGAAAGACACCGTGTACGCACTTCCCATCATGGAACGCCGGCTGCCCTTTACAGCCGAGTACTACGTGAGCTGGCACAAAGAAACGCCTGAGGCACTGGACGTTAAACTACTCCAACGATTCTTGCGTCAAGAGGTCTTCAGTGCAGAGCAACTGAGATCCATGGCGATCAATTTTTCGAAGAAGCAAGCGTTCCAGGCCATGGACATTGCGTTCAGAGCCTGGGGCAGCGCGACACCGATCGACAGTGCCTACACGATGGTCAAGACGGATTTCGTCTGGCAATTGATCATTGAGTCTCAGGCCTATACCTCCCAATACCTGTATCCGGGCATGGAAAAATTCATCAAGGCCAACGAGAAGTCCTTCGAAACGATTTTGCCGATGCTGAGCATGGGGTACAACACCCCGGAGCCAAAATTGCTGATCGCGATGAAAAATTCGGGTTTTGGCCAAATTGCCCTGGAAGTTGGTCAGCGCGTACTGCACCGCAAGCACCAGCTGCCTGAGCGCAAGTACCACGACCTTGACCATCTGGGCGTGGAAATTCCCGAGTCATTCATTCGCGCCTCGCTGAATGAGGACGCTGAGGAACAGTGGAGAATGTCCGCCTCCTATTTCCTGGACAAGGACGCGCTGCAGATCGATCTCTCGGACATTGAGCTCCCCTGGTTGATTCAGCGCAAATTCTCCAACGCGGAGGGTCGCTTTCTCTACGAACAGCAGCTGATCCAACTGCTGAAATCGGTGGGGATAACCGAAACGGCGCGCAACAAACGGCAGGACTTACTCTCGATATTCATGGCCAAGGATCAGTACCTGATCAAGCGCTTGATCAAACAAGGCCTCCCTGAATCCTACATGGAAATGGAGAGCGTCAGGGAAGAGAAGCTGTGCCTGGATCTGGGGCTTTAGGACTACGCAGCTCGATCGACAGCTAGCCCCGAGTATTGCACACTGAGCATTCGTTTAAAGGGGTCGCCAGGACGGCCTTTCAAGGAGCTGAACTTGTGAAACACCTAACTACGGGCACCACAAATTTAAGCGCGGCGCCGGCAGAAGACGAGTTGACCCTCCATCGGCTCACCAACGCTTTGCGCGCACCGCTACCTCCAGTTCCGGAAGGTGCTGAGGTATTTGCCCGGCAGTTTGCTGATGCCTTCATGTCGGGCGAGATCATTCCCTTCTACGAGGGGCTGGAGGACAGCACGGTGCTGTATGACCTGTTGTCGAGCGAGCCTGAGCGATATGGCCAACTTGCCTCCCTGACCCTCAAATACGCTCACCAGCACCACTGCACCTTCGCCGTCGCGCTGGCCGGTTATCTGCAGGCGCCTGACAGCCTGATCCTGGTCGTCGACCAGCACGACGCGCCATTGCACAGCATGCTCGCCGATGCGACGGGTGATCTGCTACTCGATGCTAACGGGGTGCGTACCCAGCAGGATGTCCTCAACCATTTCAAAGGCACCATGCTGGGACTCCCGGTTTCATTGCGCAAAACCACCCTGCCCGAGCTGATCGCGCTGGGAGAGGTCAACCAGGAGGCAGTCGACGCCGTCCTGCCGGCATTTGGTGTCACTGCCGAGTTCATGCTCAACAACCTGGTCGCGCTCCATGATGGCCCTGAATTCGACGATGAGCTCGATGATGAGCCGTGGATGCAGCCATGAGCCAGTCGCGAGAGAAACAGGTGTTGAAACTGCTCGACAGTCGCTTGGACATTTTCTTCTGGTTGAAGCTTAAGGAGGAATTGCGCACACCTTCCCCGGCAGACGACTGCTACTTGCCCGCCCTGTACCTAGATGGCTCTATCCCGACTGGCCTCCAATGGCTGGGCGATCACATGCGCCTGGAGCTCGGGGATGAGTTGCAGTTTTCGCACCTGGCGAAACAGCTCAATCGCCTGTGCGATGCGCAAATCGAGGCCAGTCTGCGCGGCGCCCAGATCCCCTTGAACGAGTTGATCTCCGAGTTGCAGCAGCATCCGGAGGAAGAGGAAGCTTTCGATCGACTGATTAGCGCAGTGACCGAATATCCATCTTTCGCGCTTTTTGTCGCCGATGTGGCAGGGGCTTTTGTTTTGCCAAACCAGAAGGTTGAGCCATTCTCCCTGGCCCCTGGCCTGGCGGGCCCAATACAGTTCGAGGTCATCCACCACACGCAGGAGCTTGGCCAAGTCCAAGCAATGAACAAATTTGGCGATCATGTCGACATGCTCAAGTGGCTCGACCGTGAGGGGCTGCGCGGCGGCGCCAGCACCTTGGAAGGTGCACTGGATGTCGTATTGCAACTCTTCGAAGAGTCCAATCGCTTGCTCCTGCGCGGTGGGTCACTTGAGTTCAAATCGATCGCTTGCACCATTCAAGCGGCGGGCGCGGCGATTGTCCATGCACGGTTTCCGCAGGCCACTCGAAACCCCGTCACGCGCCAAATAACGTGGCTAACCAAGGGCGCAGAAAGCCGAATCCTCTGGGAAATCCGTGGCCAGGGGGCTTTGCCACACCTAGGTGGCCAGGGGCTGATGGCCTGGGTTCAGGAGCAATATCAGGCCAAGGGGCTTGAGCTGGATGTTCAAGCGAACCTGGAAAATGATTTAGGGCTTTAATTGGCCATGATGGCTGGTGGTACACTGGGGATATATCGAGGATCTTGCCATGCCCCATAAACCGCATTCCGCAATTGTGACCCACGAAAGGGTCATGAACGCCTTCTCTAGCCTGATTCATGTCTGCACCAGTGAAGGCTCCTCCGTTGACCAGGCCATTCGGCTGACGCACAACATTGGCGCCCTGCTCGCCCCTGCGCGCAGCAAGGGGTTTGATGGCGTGGTCAAGCAAGCGACTCAGCAGGCTCAGCGACTTTACCTGGAGGCCGGGTTTAGCGCGGCTTTCGTATTTTCGCCCGAGGATTGGAGCGAGCTACAGGAAAGCTTAGCCATGCACCTGCCTGTTCCTGACCATAGCGCACTGCGGTTTTACATCAGCGGCTCACCGCGATCACTGCTCAGGGCCCTGCAGACCTACACGGACAGTGCCAACGTGTTCGAACACTACACGCTCAAGCAGGACGCTTGCGGCATCTGCCGGGACATCGCCGCGCAGGGCAAAGGCCATGGCGAGCCAGCCCTGGGGTTCATCCGCTTCCTGGCCGATGTGTCCAAAAGCTGCCCGCAGGTCTTTCCGCCCGAGAACGTGGCCTACGCCATCGCCGCCTATTACGGCGGACTGAAAGAGCAGCTGGATATTGAGATCCATCACGACCTGGGGCTGGTGTTGAAGGAGTTCATCCCTGCGGTGGAGCGCACCAGCACTTCCTTTGACCTGCCTCGTGTTGAGGAGGCTATTGCGTTGCATGAGCATGGCTACCCTGATGCCGCGCAAGTCATGCTGCTCAAATGCTTCCCGAAATCGAACACCCTGAAGCATACGGCGCTGTTGGAGATTGAAAAGCGCACGGGCATGAACTTGACCCCCTTGGTGGAAAAGATCAAACACACGCCGTTCACCCACGATGACCATGTGCAGCACACCGGCTTGCTGGTGATGCATTTCCTTGCGTCGAAGGCGCCGCTGGTGAAATTTGATGATCTGCACCTGACCACGTCAAAAGCAAGCAGCTCGATGATTGGCTGGATGGAAACTGCCGTGGTCAACTACAAGGACACCGTGAATGAAGACCACCTGAAAACCACACTCAGCTTCGTGTTGGAGCATCGGCCACAATGGCTTGCCAATATTAAGCAAGTGCCGGCGCTTCGCCAGTTCATGAAGGGTATTGAACACCATGCTGAGGACATCCTCGGCGAAGACCTGGGCCTGTAACAATGGATATGTTGCTCGCTGTGCAAATGCGAAATCAAGGCAGTGCATTGATCGAAACCTGTGAAGACAGTGGCTTTCAAGCCTGTCTTGCACCGCTGGAAGCACTGAATGCCGTTTTCAAAGACCTGGCTGCCAACGGGCTAAATAGAGCCATCACTGACTTACGACAGCAACTTCTCAGCGGCTTCCTTCGTTCTGATCGCCGCGACCCCGACACCGGGGCTCCGACCATTGCCCCTGATCACATGCACGTACTGCTGGCCACTATCCCCTTCGTGGCTGCAGGTCGGAATCTTGCGGCGCATTTGGGCATTACGGAGGCCCTGGATAACCAGATTCTTGAAAACTTGCAGTGGTGCTTATTCGAAGATTCGCGACCCGGTTGTGTTGGCGAATATTGCACGGCGCTGTCTTCCAAGAGCCAAGATATTGCGCTGAAGTTGTTTGAGACGGCCCTGTCCATGCCTGATATCAGCCAGGACGATATGGGTGGGAAGGAGATCATCTACCATATGAGCACCATCTCGGCGCCGTGGCCTGAGCAGATGAACCGCATTTTGCAAAACCATATGCCGGTCATCCAAGCCGCTGCGGCGGTGCAAGGGCATTGGGTCGAAACATTGACGATCATCCCGCCGCTATGCGCGGCAGGCCATGATGACCTGGCGCAAACAGTATTCGACAACACCAAATTTGATATCCGGCAGATGGATTCCGCCTACCTTGATATCGCCCATCAGTACTTTGGTGACAAAGGCCTGAGCTCCAAGCTCGACCAGCTCTTCCCCATCCAGCGCGGCAAGGTCGGTCTGAGCAACGAGGAAATCGTCGCACTTCTCACCCTAGTTGATCGCTACCCCAATCTTGAGTTTCCAAAAGAACAGTGGAACATGATTGCAAAGAGCAGCAACATCTACTTGATAGCGCCGGCTGTCATCAGGTTTTTAAACAAGCCGTCTGACTCAGGCGCGGAGACGGGTAGCCTGCAAAATCCGGCGGCAGTCAATCGTATTATGACCACCCTGATCGACGGCGCCAAAGATTCCAATGGCATCAAGCAAAAGGACGCAAAGCAGGCTTTGCTGGCTATGCTGTCCGACGCTTTCCCAAAAAGCGTTCTCCTTCAGCTCGACTGTCTGCGCGAGGACATCCTCGGGGAAGACCTGGGCATGTGAAGCAGCCCCGGCAACGCCGGGGTAAATAGCGACTGCCCCCTCAGGGATGCTATTGCTGCGCTTTTTATGTATATTGGCATATGGAAAATAGCTGCCAATTGTCATAAGGACACCCAATGAGCACCCTCTCGCCCCATGACTCGAAGGATCATATCGTTCTTGAGCCGGTTGAGCCTGAGTCCATAAAGCAGTCACTACTCGACTCCCTGCTGTCCATTGGTACCATGGCATTTCTGGTGCTCGCCCCCCTGACCAGCCTGATCCATTTACTCAAGATCGAGAGTTTCGCCCCCATGGTGCTACCGGGTATGATCTGGCTGCAAATGTGGAACACGCTGATTCGCAATGGCCGGGGTCAAAATACTTCAATCGGCGCGATCGTTGAACAAACGCTACTGGTCGGTCTGTTCGCGGGTGCCTTGCAGGTTGGCCCACTGATTGCGGGTGATGTGACAGAGGTGTCCAAATTCATCAACCAACACCTCGCTGAAATTACCCTCTGCCTGATCTGCTTCATCGGTACAGCCTATGTGCGCAAACTGGGCGAGAAACTGGCCACGCACACCCAAAGCCTGTTTGGCCTTCCTGTGGCAGGCCACGCGCAGCCCCTGACAGCCCTGGATCGACGCATCATTGCCGTGCATGAAGCCGGGCATGCCGTGGTGCTGGGCCTGCATCGCCACCTCCCGCTGGGCATGGAAATCGTGATGCGCAAAAAAACCGACGACAGTGGCAGTCTGGGCTATTGCACCGGGCCCGCCTGGAACCACGCCCTGGACAGCAAAATCCACGTTGAATGGGAGATGCTGTTGCCCTTGCGGGCATTGAGGCTGAACGACTGTTGCTGGGCGAAATCAGCCTCGGCGGTGCCAGTGATTACCGCAACTGGAACACCCTCGCCCAAAAATACCTGAGTGGCCATGATGATCTCATCTATTTCCACGCACCACAGAACACCTGGCAGGAAGACCACAACCACAAGACCCTGATCGAGCTCAAACGCTCGCAGCAAGCCTTGGTGCGTGAACTGCTGATAGCCAATGAGAACATCCTTCAGCTGCTCAGTGACCAGCTTGAACACGATCGCAAGGTGGCGGGTCAGGATCTCGTGGAGATTCTCGACAAGGTCGGCGCGGTTGCCGGCTGCCCCGCATCTCCCAAATTCAAGTCCATTCAGGATTGATCAATGAGCCTGCAGTCCACTTTCCAGCTACTGATCCACCTGCTCCTCTACGCCTTGTGCCTCTACCTCCTGATCAAGGCCTTCAGGCCCAGACGGCGCTGCCCGATGGATTGCCTGGAGGAGCGCGGGCTCAAGCTGGCCAGCGAAGCCCTGCTTGATGAGGCTGAATTTCGCATCATGATGAACAAACCCATGACACCCGCTCAGTTGAACAGGTTCTTTGGCATGTTCGCCCAATATTTCATGCGCAGCTAAACGGGCTCAGCTCCGATCGCTTTGCATCTCGCACACCTCTGCGCCCTACCCGGAGTCAGGAAATGCCAAGAGTGCAGCAAAATCCAACCAAGCCGCAGCTGTCCAAAACCGATCTGCTCCCGCGTGACGACAATGTCTGCCAGGTGGTCGACGACTTCCCCGTGTTTGGAACGCACACCGTTGATCATTATCGCCATGGCCGTTGCCATCTATTCGCCCTGACCATGGCAGAAACGCTCCATTTGCCTATCGGCGTGCTGGTCGATGAGCATGCGTTCGAGAATGGCCTGGGGGAGCCGCTGTGGGCGCTTGTGCATGCGTTTTGCCACTTGCCGGGGACACAGGGTTATCTCGCCGATGCAAAAGGCCTGAGCTTGTCAGAAGAGCTTAGGGATGAATATCTGGCCTTGGCTAACGAGCCGGGCGAGTTGATTGGCGATGAGGCAGCCGCTTTGCTGACGCAATGGTTGGCAAGTGGTCTTTTGGAAGACTACCTGCCGGGAGAACGCGAGGCGCTCGCTCGCTATGTAGTCGCCATGCAGGAAATTGGGTTGCTGCCAAATTGCAAGTTCGAGTCTAAGGTGCAAGATCAAGAGCCAGGCCCGTAAAAGCCATTACTCACTGCGCCAGACGCCATAAAATTCTTGGAATCGCTTTGCAGAGCAGGCCATGGCGACTGCTAGAATAGACGCTGACCAACTCGTACCGCGACCGGGTCTCAACGATCTCCAGCGCCCAGTCCTCGTAGCGACTGTAGGTCTCCGCGACTTTCACAAAAGGGTACATCCCCATCAGTTCTGCCAAGTAACGCTCATAGGCCCCCAGCACATGGACATCGAGCAGGTGCTGGCGCTGCCTGACAATCCGGTAGGCTTCGATAGTTCCACGACCGTAGGGCGCCCAGTTAAAGTCACCTGGATCACACCCAAGCAGCACATCGCCTGAAGTTAGCCGTAGATCGACGCATAGTGCCAGGCTCAAGGGGCCATCGGCCTGAGATGGATCCTGCTGATCCGATCGAGCTTGCCAGGCAATCCATCCGTCGCTGTGGATTTGGGTCGCGTATGCTCCCCCAAGATCATCGGGAAATTGAAGCGCATAATGATCATGCCGCCCATCCATTGGATGGGGACTCTCTTTCGGCAACTGACCGCTGTAATAGGCGTATCGACCGGGGGCGACCCCTTCAAGCTTGGGAAAAAGCGCCACTGCAGGCGTATGTTTCAATGCCGCGTGGGTGGCATCGTCAGCCCAGAGCACACGCGATGAACGCTGGAGGCCGACCTCGACCAGTGCGCTCGCTCCCCCTGGCGCCCACAGTTTGCTGCGCAATGGCACCTCGCAGGAACCGCGTTCATTGGCCAAGCACAGGCTCAGGATGCCGATGATGCAGTCGCGAGGCGCATAGCGCATCAGGAGCGAGTGCTCTGCCCCTTTGATAGACGCTTTTTCAATCATGGTCTGCCCGAGCAGATGGGCGCCGTCCCACAGTTCCAGGTCGAAACGGAGTGACACACAGCCCCGAGGCTCATGAATTGTGGCGATCCACTTGCGCGCTTGATTGCAGCGGATCTGGTAACAGTGGGATGTTCCTGCTTCGGTCGCAAGCCCCCTGATCAGTACGGCATGAAAGCGGTCGCTCAGGGTTTCCACGAACTCATTATTTCGATAATCAGCCGCGAGCAAGCCATCGACCCAATGGGTAATGCTGCTCTGCAGCGCGGGAGCAAATCCATGGAAGAAGTCCAGCGCCCGCTGGAGTTCCAGTGCACAGAAGCCTGCTACCAGCAGGGTATCCGGGCTGAGGGTCTGATGGCGAAACAACTCGGATTGCTGCTGCAACACCTGGCCTTGACTGATCCAGCGCAGGATCTGTTCGGTCGGCTGGTTATCGAACATCACCACGTCTCCAAGAAGCCGGCCAGGCAGTGCCCGATCACGAGGCTTGCTTGTAGTTGGCCAGGTGATTTTCGAGGGTCATGGTACGAACAATTTCGCCATGCTGGCTCATCAAGGTTTGCGAGAAGCCCGCCAGGGAGTGGGCAACAGCGGCACGGTCGTGATCGGACGCTTCGACCGCAAGGTCAATTGCTGCCAGCCCTGCAGAGGTGCCGATTTCCGATTGTGCAATCATCGCCCGGTCGGCAGCCGTGGTGTACGCCTGTTCGAACTCGCTTTTGGCCACACGCAGACCGTGGGAAAGGCCGGTGACATGCCCAACCAGGAAGCCCAGGTACATGCCATGGGTCATGGGGTCAGCGTAATCGCCTTCGGTGTTTCTGGTCATATCCAGGTTCAGCGCTGCGGGCGCCTGCTGTTCAAACAACCGGCGAGAGGTACCATCCAGGAGAATCGACTTGGTCATGACAGGCTCCGACAAAGAGGCCCACGGCAGAAGGTGTGGGGCAAGTGCGATGGAGTATCGTGGCTGCTTGCCATTCTGTCAATATCCTATTTAAGCGTCGTTGGATGCCCCTGCGTATTGGTCTTGTCGCTCGGCTTCAAGCTGCGCTTGAATATCACCAATCGTAAACGTCTTGTTTCGCAAATAGCGGCCCAGCGTGCAGTGATGCAGCGCACGCTCAAGCACTGCCTTGCCAAATCGGTGCTCGATCTCTTTGGCAACGCTTTTACCAATCAGTACAGGCGCCACGGCCAACACCACCACGCCGATCAGTGCAGCCAAATACAGCCACCCCGGACTGTCAATCGCCGGCAGTCCTGGCACGATGAACCCAGCAAAGCAGATGACCTTGGTTTTGTGATCAAACCTGAAGGCAAGACGCCTCAGCTTGAGCCAGTGGATTAGCTGGATAACTTTTTCAGCAGGTACGGCCATACGATAACCACCATTAGGCTGCTCCAGCACCTGGCCAATGGTCGGGTGCTTTTACTCCTGACCCAGAAGATCCGCATCATCGCGAACCCTGCGCCAAGCCAGAATGCAGCAAAGAATGTGACGTAAAGTAAATAAGGACTCATGAGAACGGTGTGATTACAAACGGTGTGTACAATATAGGCATATTTCAAAGGATGCACAAGGGCACCCCGATCTTGCACAGCTGGCGCATCAATCCATGACACACCAGCACTGTTTAATGATATATTGGACTCAACCTTTCAGTCCTGAAGCTGCCGATCCCCGGCATTGAGACCGTCATGTCCACTTCATCTCATCCGTTTGGCTTGAAACGCCGGCTCGGCATTGCAGAAACCGCACTGGACGGCATCGTCATTGGTATCGGTACGCTGGTGGTGCTGGTCATCTTTGGTTTTGAAGTCCAAAAGGCTGTCGAGCGCACGTATCGCCTTGAAGCCTTGTACGATCAGCTGCAGGAAAAGTCACCGCTGCACAAAGCGTTCATCGACAAGTACCGTCTTTGCACGCCTGATCGTAAAGGCGCAGGCCCCGCCACCAACTGTCTCGGCGAAACGGTGCAGGAGATGCTGTTATTGAAGCCAACCCACGCTCAATTGTTCCAGGTTGAGCAGGATGTGCGCCATGGCGAGCAAACCATCTACGCGCAGATTCCTTCCACGTTTTTAAATGGTAAATGAGCATGAATGCGCGCAAAGTCGTTGTGGCTGCATTGTGGCTGGCAGGCGCCGCGATCGCGGCGACGGCGGTCTTTTCATATGGGATCTCCGCCTGGGCAAATCGCCAGGCCAATTCCCCGGAAGCGGCTTACCACGATATGTACGCTGTGCTCGGCACCAAGAGCCAGGATCACCGCAACCTGGTCAGCTTTTATGCGTCATGCGTTGCCAGGGGAACTGTGGGGGTCATTGGCAGAGGTATCCCGATTGCCAGGGACGTGGTCGCACGTAACTGCATGGACAAAACCGAGGCCTGGGCGCAAAAGCTTGAGTTGGAGGTACCCTTCTCAACCATTCGCAACGACATCGGCTCCGGCGAAGCTCAGGTCTACCTGCGTACACGCCAGCAGTAAGCAGGGGTAGCTTCATGTCTAACCAGAAACCATCCGTTGCTACCCGCGTAGCCGTCAGCACCTCGGGCATGATGGCCCGGTGGGCCTTGAAGTGCGTTTATGCAGGCATGTTCTGCTGTGTCGGTGCCATGGCCATACTTCTCGTAGAGCGCGCTCAGACCCATGCGGCCTACACCAAGATGTACCAGGAGCTGGCGCTGAAGGGCCCCAATTACCGTGACGTGCTCGCCTACTATCGGCATTGCCAGTCTGGACAGACTGTACGCGAACCTCAGCGCGACTGCATGGGCGCGACTGAGCAGTGGGCGAAGCAATTGCCCCTGAGCGTGCCTTTTGCGGCCATTGCGCAAGACATACGTGAGGGTGAGGCCTCAGTCTCCATGCAGCCCCACTAACAGCTTTCAGGCAGTTTAGGAACAAGGCTTCGGCACGCACTGCAGCCAAGGCTTGTTGCCCCAACCTTGGGCTGAATGCGGGTTACTCCGCTGACTCAGCGCCCAGCTGCGCCCATTTGCCCCTGAGGCTCATCAACATCACCGCAACCCCTGGTGCAGCCGGGTGGCGGGTCTGCAGTGCCTGGTACGCATCAATCCGTTGCTTCAACAGATCGCGCAACTGGGTGGATTTGACAAGCCCCCTAAATACATCCCGTTGCGCGGCACTGCCCGTGTCCACCATCATCTTGTGGGCTGTCTGTTGCGTGTAGCTGCAATGCGGACAAACCCCGCCCTCTTCCGTAGCAATCAATACCCCGAGATCCCCGCCCTCCTCACCATGGTAGCCATCACCTCGGTTCGCGCAGGTATAGGGATGGCCTAAGAAGCCGCCTGATGTGTGAGTCTGAAAGGTGTTCAGGGCCTGCACGGCCTGGCTTGGAAAAGGTGCAGTCAACAGGTTGGTATCTTGAACGGATGAGGTCATGGAAACGTTCCTTTCGATGAAATGGTCACTCATATTCGGCACTAAAATACTGATTATTTTTTAGACCGCGCAAAAAGCAGAACTATATTGCCGCTTGTTTCGGTTTAGCATACCATAAGCAGTATTAAAGTTCCGGTATCGACATCGCCATGACTGATCAGCTCACGATTCAAACCTTTGTCCAAGGCCAGTGGCGTGATGCGCTGTTACTGACCATCGAGAACCCGCAAAAGGTGATAGTGGGGGCATGCTCCACCGCCTATGACGGTGGCTACCTGGTGGACTTCATCGACCAGCTGGAAACACGGCTGGAGCCTGCAGTGAGTGTCAACCTGCCGCTGGCCTGGGATGCCCATCGGGATACCGGCTACCCGGCATTTGTGTATGACATCATTCCTGCCGGGGCGGCGTATCGCTCGTTGGTCAAGCGCTTCGGCGGGGAGAATACTGAAGGGTTGGATATGCTGTTCTACCTCTTCAAGCGCTGCACCCCCTCTCCAATTGGCCACCTGCGCGTAAAGGAGTCTGTCGAACACCTCAAGGCCGGGGCCCTTGAAGCATTTGATCAGCACGAGGTCGTTGAGAGAACCAATGAATTCCTGGAGTACGCCTACGAAGCCGGGGCCGCCCTGGGTGGGGCTACTGGTGCTCAAGGCGAGGCGCCCAAGCTGTTAATGGTTGAAGATGCGCAAGGCAAGCTCTACGCAGATGCGATGCTTCCTGACGACCAGGCGCAGCACCACTGGCTGATCAAGTTTGCCCGCAACAAGGTGACCGAGACCGACAAGGCGATTCTCAGGGCTGAGTACCAATATTACAAGGCCATCGCCCAGCTGGGGTTGGACACGGTGCCGGTGGCCAGGATGCAATTGTGCGAGGCTGAAAAGCCCAGCCTGTGGATGCCTCGGTTTGACCGCCGCGTGGTGAATGGCCGCGTTGAGCGTATTGCCATGGAGTCCATCTATTCGGTCTGCAACGTCAAGGAGCAAGGTCAGCGCATGGATCACGAGGCGGTGTTATATGCATTGGCCAAGCTCTGGCGCCAGAATGGGCAGGGTGACGAAATCGAGGGGCTCGTGTTCGAATACGTTCGGCGCGACCTGCTGAACAAAATACTGGGCAATTCGGATAACCACGGTCGCAACAGCGCTATTTTCCGAACGGAGGGGCGTTTTCAGCTTGCTCCGATCTACGACCTGGCGCCGATGGTGCTGGACGCAGAGGGGGTCACTCGCGCCACCAAGTGGGATGCCGAACGCAAAGGCAATCCCGACTGGGGGCAAATTTGCGTAGATCTTCGGGAGCTTGTGGCGCCCGATCGGCTCATGACACACCTGAAAACAAGCGCCGAAACATTCCGCGCTCTGCCTGGGCTCTTGAGCGAGCTGCCCGAGGAGGTCAAGGCATCGCGGAACATCCCCCTCAATGACTTGGACAAACGACTGACAGAATGGGGGCTGCGATGAACCACCTCCGTCCCGAACAGCGCCAAATGCTGATCGAAGATATCCTCAAGGAAAATGTCCTGGGTAGGCAGACGCTGGGCACCTCCATTCGCCGGTTGCGGATCGAGGTCACGGGGTTCGATCAGACCACTTTCGCCAAAATGTGCCAGATGTCGACGAAGGCGCTGTACCAGCTGGAAAACGACAAGGCCAATCCCACCATCAATACCCTCAATAGCATCCTGAACAAGTTTGGGATGCGAATGACGCTTGGCGCCATCGTGCGTGATGAGGTCATACTAAGCAAAAGTGACCAGCTGGCGCTCAACACCTCCATGCGTGGCACCAACCCAATTGCGGCCAAGAACCGCTCCCTGCGTAAGAAAGCGCGGGCGAATAACAATGTAACGTGAAGGTCGTCCTGCATACTTGGAGAATGGTCAAAATGAGGAGCCTGTTTTCGCAAGACCTGCTGAATGGGCTGTCCACCCAGGAGCAGGTGCGGGCACAAGACATCTGCAGCGCGATCAACCAATTCATTGATGACCAGGGTGCCAGCCTTAGCGCGTATCCAGACTTGGCCAGCTTCGTGCGTGGAAACTTGTTCGAGCCCTATGTGCAAGCACACCTGGCAAACCCCCGGCGTATCCCTTTCTTCCAGATGGCCATTGAAGGGGCGTTCATCAAAGACATCAATTTTATTCATGCTTACTGTGCTTCAGGCGGAAATCTTTCAGCGTTTGCCAACTCCGAGCTGGATACCGTGGACGTGGTGGATGTCATTGGCAGGGCCATTTACCATGGCATCCACGCAGTCACCGCATGGTTTGTCCATGATACGCCGCTGGAAGCGCGCTTCAAGGCCATCAGCTTGCTGGTCTATGCCCTGCCTCGATCAATCCAAACCTTGGAGCAGGACATGTATCAGTACGGTGGGGTCTGCTCGCCTCGACCGGATCTGCTCTGGATTGCCCATGATTCACTTCATCACGCTCTTTACGGCGAGCTGCTTCCACCTGACATCAATCCCAGTCAGCTGACGGCGGCTGAACGACACCAGCTGGTGGTGCTGGGCAGCCATGATGACGTCCTGTTCGAACAGGCGCTGGTCAAACTGCACCAGGTGATTGCGTTCAAGTGGGATGATGCCGAAGTGCGCCGTGATCATACGCAGCATGTGATTGCGTTGAGTATCTACGACCCGGTTTTCCTGATGATCAATCAAGGGTTGCCGGCCAACGCCATTGCCAGCCTCGTGCGTGCACGGGCGCCCCTGGTGCTCAGGCGCCATGTGCGTACAGAACAGATGGAGGCCACGGTCAACCAAGTGTTGTATAACGCGTTGTCGATCAGCCCTGACCACCTGCGAGAAGTTTTTGGTGAAGGCAGCAGCTGGGTGCCTGAGGCTGATGCTCATCCGATCTTTGCCAAGGGGCCCGTTCTGGCATTTGCCGGCCATAACGCTGTGGAGATACAGGCGTCCCTTGAGTATTTCACCGCACACTATGGCTCTGTCGTGAAGCGCCAGCTAGCGCAGCGTGTGCACCACGATGCGCCGTTGGTCGAGGCATTGATCCACGCCGGGCATGGGCATTTGCAGGCCCTGGATGAGGTGCTGGAAACTCAATCATTGTCGACGCAATCTTCTATCAAGGCAATCAAGGCAATCGGTGCCCACCCAGGCGCCTGGAGCCACTATCAGCCAACCAGTGTGATCAACCTGTTCGAGCCGATCCTGCAACTGCAGGGGCGCAACCTCATGGGCGCCCCGTATGCCCCGCTATTCCAGGGTGCGATGGCCGCCCATCACCACTTCAAGACCAGCGTGATAGAGGCCTTAGCCAATCAGGTGGATATCTCCTTGGTCGACCTCAGGTTTTTGGGGCTGGTGACTTCAGATATCCCAGGTCTGACTGACCGTCTGCGGGCCAGCGATTTAGAATCCATCCTTCAATCAGAGTTGGGGCTATAACACCGATGTTCAACTTCATCAAGCCAAAGCCCGTGGACTACCTCGGCAGCCTGATCGCCGGAGAAGATCCGGTGGCTTGGGCGTTTCGTGCCCTGACACAGCCCAAACGCAAAGCTGATCTCCAACACCTGGTTGATCTACTCGGCTACCAGGAAGCTGCAGAAATCATCCAGGAAGTGCTCGCCGATGAGGGTCGTCAGAAGGCCATTCGCCGGGACTATCGCGAGAATGACCTGGAGTACCACTTTCTGCCCGAAACCCTGCGGGCGCTCCTGGCCTTTCGGTTTTTCTGCGGTGGGCTGGCCGAGGCGGCGCACAGCCTGGTCGATTCCATTGCAACCACGGCCCCGCTGGAAGACAGGCCACTGATTGAAATCTACTTCATGATGGAAAACCACCGCACCAGTGGCGCTATGCTGGCGCGGGTGGCCAAAGATCCAGATCTGTTGCTGCAGATGGAAGAGACGTTGAAAACCATGAGGCAGGCGGTGCAACAGGCCCCTAGACCCGCCAAGTCGGAGGCGGAGCAGTATGGCGAAATCGCTAAACGCATTGGCTACTTTGCGCCCTCCCCGAACTTTCAGTCAGGCGTGGAGCTGATGGAAATCATTGCCCGCTCCCCCCTTGCCATCCCGTCGTTAAGGGATGCTGCGCTGGTCATTTATGTCCTCGACCCAAGTAGGGCCCTGAAGAACAACCTGGCGGTGTTGAAAGCACTGAACGAAAACCCCGATCCGTCGATTGTCTATGGGCATATTCCACACGTGCCTGCAAACACTTATCTAAAGCTGATCGAGCAGTTCACGGTGTACAGCGACGAAAGCGAAAATAATACGCTGCTCAAGGGGATTCGAGATTTTGCCAGCCGCTACCTGGATCAGTATCCAGAGTCTTACCCTGCCTTAAAGACCCCTGCCAGCTTGGACAAAATCGCCGCCACGGCTGAGCGCGTGGTGGGCATGTACTTTTCGCCGCTTCAATTCAATATGATGATTGAACTGACCCGCGCCCTAACCCCTGATCTGAAACCGATGGCGCAGCCGCAGGAAAAGCCCCTGCCACGACTGATGGCCCTGTCCCCCCTATGACCCTGGACTACACCAACCGATCGGACGGTACCAATCTGCGGGAGGCTTTGAAGGCGTATGCCGCCACGATTGTCGCCTATTACCAACTGCAGCCCCGAAAGCTTGCCGCCAGGGTCAATGATCCAGATTCTGCCATGCTGGTCGGCGCACTGATTGATGACGACCTAGTGAAAAACGCGGGCAAAGACACTCTGCTGACGTGGAAGCTGGAGGCGGATCTTGGTCTTTGACTCCAAAAGCGCTCCGTGCATTACCCGCCTTCCGCTACGGGTGGCGCAGCGGGGCAATGGTGATTGCGGCATCGCCGCCCTGGCGGGTGTCGCGGGCACTGGCTACGAGCAGGCTCAGGCGATTTTTGATCGACTTGGCTATGGTGGGCCCAGGCCTAACCGCTCGGGGTATGGCACGAACTTCAAGGAGCTGCGGGCGGCCCTGACCATAGCAGGACTGGGCACTCGTTTGTGCAAATGGCGGGACTGGGATTGCCTGCCGGCGCTGGCCATCTTGAAAGTGGGAGGTTGTGGTGAACATGTCAGCCCGCGTGATTGGCACTGGGTGATCGCGGCCCGACACCCCCAGCTGGGTCTCGCAGTGATTGATGGCAACTGGCCTGGCGAGTGTGTGCAGCACCCTGCCGATGGGCGAGCCAGCACACTACACATGCTCTACCAGCCACATGGCAGCTATATAGAGATCACCCAGGGATCGCCATTTCTGGAGGCCCTAGCGGATCAATAAGGTAAAGGTTCCGGTGCCTTACAGCGATCGGTGTATACTCTTACCACCCCCCCCAATTCAGGAGCACTGCCCATGAACTCTGAAAAACAGTCTGCGCCGTCTACCCCTGCGAATCCTGCTTGCCTAACGCACAAGGGGGGTCAATCCAAAACCTCGGCAGGGGCGCAAGCGATGATTGATTATTTGGCCCAAAAAGCGGCGCAAGACCCTCAGTCGCCTGTCCGATAGGCGATATCCAATGCAAAAGGCCCCTTCAGGGGCTTTTTTGTGCGTCGGCGGCGGATGATTGCTAACAACGGCAGTTAACCTGGGTCTCCCAATTTTCAGGTTTATTGGTTAGCGGGGTTTTCACAGACCCAATTCCAATGGTGTAATGCAAAAACACCCACCTGCCGGAAACTGCCTGATGAATACCACTGATTTTGTAAAGCTGCGCTCAACCATTCGCGCTAGCCTGACGGATATGGCGAAAGAAGATCCCCAGTACAATCGCGTCTTGGAACTCATGGAGCTGGCCGCCCACTACCACAGCGGCACGCGTAAGGATGGGGTAACTCCTGAGTTTTACCATCAGCTCAGCATTCTCGGTGTCGCCATCACCCAGCACCTCAACCTCACCTCGCCGGCATCGGTCTACCTGGCGATCCTGGCGCACGACCTGGTCGAGGATTTTCCCGAAAGCAAAGCGGTTCTGCAGGCGCAATTCCCAGAGGTGGTCACCTACAGCGTCAGGCTGTCCAAATACCGTGATGGGGTGGAAATTTCCAAAAAACAGTATTTCCAGGAAATGGCGCACTGCCCTGTCGCCTCGGTAGCGAAATTGATCGACAGGCTCCACAACCTGTCCACCATGACAGGCGTGTTTTCCAATGAAAAAATGCTCGCCTACGCTAAAGAAGTGGATGATTATTTCCTGCCGATGGCCAAGACTGCCCGCAAGCTGTTCCCTGAGCAGAAGTCCTTTTACGAACTGGCAAAATCCATGTTGATTGACCAGGTTCGCATGGTGAACTTCTTCGTCCCGCAATTGATGGCCCGCACCAAAAAGCTGGTTGATGAGCCATCGCCGGGCATCTGAGGATGTCAGTCCGGTCTAAAAAACGGCATTATAATGCTGGTTTTCAGCGAAGCGCAAAAGAATCATGCACTATAATGCCGATTAGCTGACGTTATGCAGGCCAATGAACTGGATTTGCCGCGATCGCCAGGCCAACCAGTCCTCCTTAGTAAACCCCAGTGCAGCCAATCCCCCGGATCCGTTGGCGCATCCCATACAGCCGCAGAGCCCCCCCGAACACCACCGCGAACGGTAGAACTCGTTCATGAAGCTAATCACGTAATCGAATTGCCAGGCCCGATCACCTTCGAGCATTTCAATTGAAGACTCACCGGCCACGCCAGGGCCCATCATGCCTGGGTACTGATCAAGCAAGGCCTTCATGGACTGCGCATCCGACTGACTGAAGAAGCGGCGGTTACCCTGCTGGGAAATCACTTCGAAAATGGGTAGTGGTGAAGGATGTTGCACAGAATCTGACATACGACAGGCCTGCATGAGGTCAATAGGTAGGCAAGCAGTCTAGCCGCTCCGTCGAAATATATCAATATTTTGATAAACCACAAATCAGGCAATACTTTTATATTACCTATATAACTTTATTGCCATTTTGCAAAACGCTTTTGTTTTATTAGTGTTTGGACAGTGTTATTGAACAAACTGCGTTGCAGGGCTATATTCCACTAACAACAATAAAAACTATTAAATAGCTCTGATCGTCAGTATTCACGGTTTTGCATAAAGTCAACCGATGCCTGGATTATCACATATTCCATCATCTTGACGTGCAGGGTGAATCTGGCCAGCAGGCTTTGGCAAGGCAGACTCACTCATGCTATCCCTCAAACGCAACGACCTGGAATTTACCACTGTGGACGGACTGGCCTGCAGCCTCAACGTTTACGAACCAGTGCCTCACGGGCCAGACGCAGGCCTCGTGCGGCTGCTGATTGAAGCGCCGGGTGATGAATATCAGGCGATGGTTGAACAGGCCCAGTACTCGCAGAAGTTTCTCGGCAAATTTGTCACCCATTTCCGGTTTTGCCCAGACTGGCGCAGCCATTTTAAAGTGCCACACGAAAAGATAACACAACGCGAGGTGGTGTTGACTACTGGCCTTGTCCTGATGATCGATGCCCGGATTGCCAGCTATGTGCAAGCCCTGTGTGATCAAGGCTACATTGTTCTCGAAGCTCGTCAGGGATCTGACCACCCCTTGGGCGCCCCAGCCTTCATCAAGTTTGCGGACACCATACCTGCCGACCTTGAGACGGTTTGGAATGCCCTCGGCTGGTACAACCTGGATAACTCGGTTATTCCAACCCTCTCCAGAGGCTGGGCGCATGAATTCAACCACATGTTCCTGCTGATCCTGGATGACTGGGCTGCCAATGACCTTGACCTGACTGCACGACGCTATCAGCTCGACCGGGTGCCAATCCCCTACATCCCTGAATGGCCCAAGCTGCCAAGGGCGGCGCTGCTGGAGCAGGAGCGCTTGGTGCGCAAGGAAGTTGCCCGCCTGAACAGGCTCGATGCCCGCGCAACCTTCGAAGACCTGGTGGGTCTTGCGAGCGGGCGGGACACTCATACGCTAAAACCCCTTGCTGAGCTGCAGAGGGTATTGGCCGACGATCCCGTGCTGCCTTTTCTGGAACGAGGGATCAAAGAGCCTGCTGCTTTAGCCAGGGGCCTGCGCTGGCACCTGCGAGGACTTGCTCCAGACCTCATTTTACGCAAAATTGAAGTGGAAGAAGCACTCAATCGCAGGGATGACTTGCGCCGCCAGCAGATGATGCGTGATCGCCTGGCCAAGATGGAATGATCGATCCTCAATGCCCGCCCTGCCCCTCGAACTGAAACGGCGGCGTGTAGGGAAGCAATGGCGCTTGCAATATACGCTTAACACGATATAGTGCGGAACAGTCATTAAGCCACCCGGAGTCCGCCTTCATGTTCCAAGCCAGCGATCAGGTCGCTCCTGAGCAAAGAATCGTGATACTCGATGAGTATTGGCGGCTATGGGGTGATAATCAACGCCTTGAACGAGCCGTGCTGAGCCTGTCGGGCGTACCCAATGCACGCTACCTGGTGCGGGGTGAGCAGGTGTTCGTGTTTAAGCGGCTGCTCCAGCAGGTGCAAGAACAGGCCATTGATCCGGCGACTGCACCGGAGGCGGTCATAGCGCTGGTGGCCACCTCCTGGGTCGACCCCGCCATCGCTGTCATCGATTACCAGGTTGTGCCAGTCGGGTACGCCATCGAGCGCATTGAGGGCGGATTCTGCTTGCAGCACGATGCACTGGAAGCCCGCGTTCCAGCGCTGTTTTTAACCCATCGCGAGGCGCAACGTGCTTTGGCCGATATCCTGATCGGTCGGTCGATCGCCAGCACGGGCGACTTTCAGTACGAAGGTCAATGGCTGCAATTCAACACGCCACTGACCTTGGATTTGCCTGCAAAGCCGGCGTTTACTGTCAATGCATCCCGGCAGAAATGCCCCAGTGATTTGAGCTCGGCTCGATTTGAACCTGGCTTGAGCGCTTTCAATCAGGAGTTGTACAGCGCGGTAGCTACCCTTACCCGTGATTGGGAGGCAGAGCGTGATGCCCTCCTGAATCTCCCTGACTCAGACCTGCCTGCTATCTGGGCCTTGCTAGCAACCCGCGAGCTGCCGAAACCCGACTTCACGACCGACCTTCAAGCGCCAGAGAGCGCGGAAGAAAATGCCGAAGCGCTAAAGCTGGTCGCCATGTACCCCGAACTGTCACATCTGACCAAACAGCAGGTCTACGATCACTTTTACAGCTTCATGAGCGATCGCCTGCACCACCTGGATGTCGAGGCGGTGCGTGACGAAGAATTCGCGTTGTACCTGCTGGGTACGCAAGTGCATCCTGAGCAATACACGGATCTGTCCGTCGCTCGCGGCGCCTATGCCTGGCACGCTCTCCAGCGAGCTGACAGTTGGGAGCGAGCATGTGAATTTGCCATGGACTGTGAAGCTTATGACGAAGCGCTGTCGGCGCTGCGTGGTCGCGTAAGCAGCGCAATGCGCGTACTGCACAGCAGACGTACTCGCCAGGAAGAGCTGGCACTGCTCCAGCCACCCATTTCAGGGGTCACTGCCATTGGCTCGCCCCTGGACGTTCTTGACCGCCTGCTGCGTGTGGGCCGCAAGTACCAACTCAGCACTTGCGTATCTGCCCAGTCATGGCCCGAAACACCTGGTGCAGCAGCTGAAGAAATGTCTAATTCCACTGGCCCTGACCTATCCCCTGGTATCGGCGCTGACAACCTTCGTCTGGACGTCGGTTCGCACACCTACGACTTTGTCCCGCTGGCATCAGGCACCCAGGTTGTTCAATATGGGCTCGATAACGGGCAGGATGACACCTGAAGGCTCGATCCATGCCGTGTGATCAACACGCCCCCCCAGATTCAGTCGCTGGCGCCAGCGCTCAATGAACGACCAGCAGTAGACAACAACCCAATATCTAAGTAAAGTGATCATCAAGGTGCCCTACGAGCAAACCAAGGCGCCTTTAAAAAAAACCAGCTTTTCATAAAACCTTCGGCCAGTATCAGACAACTCCCGACACCGAGCTGCCGAGAGCCTGCCGCAGCGTTGATGAGAATGCAAGACCAGGCCACCCCGAGGCCTTGGAAAACGCTCAGACGCCTGTGGCCGAGCCGTTGGCATAATCCCGAAAAGACCTCAAATGTTCTACCGGAGCTAACCATGTTGATTGTCGAACCGGGTCGTTTTTCCCTGATGGACGATGACGAGTTGGTGGATGGTGTCTACATCACCATTCAGCGAGCACGCATGCAGCACGCATTAGCCAACCTGCACCTCGTTCCGGCTAAAGAGACCGTAGCGCTGGCCGCCGAGCACATTGCTGCCGAAACAGGGATCATCCTCAGTGCTGAGCAACTTGTGCAGATACTGTCCCTGTACCCCGTCGAACGCGCCAAATTGGCTGAATATGGCTGGGGGGATACCGAGGTGTCCGATTTGCTGATGACGGTGCTGGCTGATTTTATAGCAGGTACGCGCTGGCCAGAGTTACGCGACCAGATCAACATTGATCGGTTTGTTGGAAAACTCCGTTGCGCTGCCCGTGGCATGGGCTTCAGCCTTCGAAGCGCATAACCCATCCTGCTAGGCCGCCTAGCTGGCGGGAATGCTCCAGGAGCTTGTGCTTGCCCCTTTGTCTAAACCGTCTGCTGGGCGTGGATGCCACCGAGGAGATCGTCGGCGTGGTGTTCAGATTCTAAGCCACCTGAAAGGTGGTAAGGCAATTGCCATGGGCTGGCACATCCGCCTCGCACTTCTAAGCCGCCTGCTGGCGGGGAGATGCGTCGCGGGTGGAGGCCTGCTCCAAGTTCATTTCTAAGCCGCCGATAAGGCGGTGATGGATATAAATGACCTCGAACAGCCTGACCTTCCCCGCCCCTAAAGCAGGGATAACCAGTCCGTTGTAGGCGGTTACAGTGGATAGTGCGCCTCAAAGGGGTATTAAAGAACGTCATGCAACGAGTCGTGGAGCAAGCCTGAGCCCTCACGCACGCATGGCAAAGGTCAAGCCACTGACGCAGCCGGCCAGTGCGTCTTGAACAACCTGGTTGAGGCTTTTGTTGTGGCGCAATGCATGGGCTTCCAACCGCCGTAGCAACTCCCGATCCACATCAACATCCACATCAACCCCCTGATCTTCAATGCCCGCGTACAGGTCGGATTGGGCGTGGCGCACGACCCTGCGGTCGTCATCATTCAGCAGGTGCCACAGGGTCTTGGTCATGTCGATGGCCCTGGACAGCCCCACGTAGAACTCTGTTTTCTGAGCTTCGCGATCCTGAAGCAGGGACTCCATGCGGGCAAGGTCATCAGTGCGGGCGGCGCCTACTGGAAATTTCTTGAGGATGGCAACCACGGTCGCCAGTGCCTGATTGAGGTCAACTTTCACAACAAAATCCTGGTGTATGGCCGCGCTGGGCCTCTTGTTATGAAGGAATTGTCCCCGAAAAAACGAGCAACCTCAAGTATTGCGCATATTGACCTGCAACCCACAATCCAAGCAGCTGTTTGCAAGCAAACAAAGCAATCGACTGCCCCCTTCCATTTTCCTCCCGAGAGGATCATTATCTGAGGCTCACTCAGCGGAACCCCTCCATGAAGCGACAGCACAAACGCCCTTGCCGAGAATGCCCCTGGAAAGTGCAGAGCGCTCGCGGCTGGCTGGGTGGCTCCACACCCCTTGAGTTTCTGCAGACCTCGGAAGCTGAGCAACGCATGCCGTGCCATATGCACGTGGACTACGAACGTACCGACTGGGAAGCGCAGGCGGCCCAGGCACCACAGTGCGCAGGAAGGGCTATTCACTTTGCCAACCGCTGCAAGGTACCCCGCGACCCCGCCTTGCTCAGGCTGCCCGCCGACCGCGACGGGGTCATCACCCAGGCGCAGGACTTCATTGATCATCACACGCTCGGCGATGAACCTGCGCCGAAAATCATGATCATGCATCAGCTCGTGACCGTGCTGAAAGATGCTGAGGTTGAACAGGAGTAGGCCATGCTTACCATCGCTGAAGCCCAGGCCGTCGAAGTGCTCTTTGGTCGGTACCAGAAACTGATCGCCAGTCACATGGCCGAGCTCCAGGACTTGCCGGAAAAATGTCGCGGCGAGCACCTCTCTCGACTGTGTGCGGAAGCCATGCAAAATGCGCATCGCTACCCTTTCGACAAGTTGTCGCGCTGGATGGGTTTTGTCCAGGGTGTGCTGGCGGTCAAAGGCCTGGTCGATGTGGATGAGGAGCGGGAGTTCTCTCGACCCTATCTGCATGCCTTGCACCAGGGGCCCATCCCAACTTTTTCCGGCTAGCACCCAGGGCCGTGGCCCAGAGCGATGCTAAAAGCAATTACCGTTGGCATTGGGTCGCCAGCAAGGGCTAGGATGAAACTATATCCCGACCGAACACTGCCCCTCATGACCGCCAGAACATTTCATTGCTCTCCACAAGCCCGTGAGCTGGGCGAAGCATGCGCCAGTATCAACGAGGTGGTCAGCCAATACCGCCAAGCCTTTCAGCTTCGCAAGAATCATGACAAGAATCACCTTTTGCAGGGCCAGGCCTTTGCCGATCGGTGCCTCGCTGCAGTGCTTGAGGCGGCCAACCTGTTTGGAGATGAACAGAGCATCTGCAGTGTGATGGCCGACCTCAACACGGCATTCCCTGGGGCCGGGAGTGGCTACCTAGCGGCATTGGGTCTCAGTTGTGGCCTGGATCATGTCCAGCAACCCCGGATCCTGGAAAGGGTGACCGAAGTAGCTCGATCCATGGGCAGTTCGCTCATCGCGAGCCAGGCCCGTGAAGGCTACCATTCGAAGTACTGCGCCAGCCGGCAATTTCCAACTGAGGCGACGTGGAGCGATCAGACCCTCGGATATCTGCTGCTCAATGGCCCCGAATGCCTGCTGTACAACAGCAAGCTCAATCACCAGCAGAACTTTGTCGGCATGCTGGACTTCTATTCCTTGATCAGCGCTGACGCCGACAACCACCAGGAATTCAGCAAAGCGGTTGCAACGTTTGAGGCGTTATTGAAAAACGGCAATTTCCCGGTCGTCGATGCGCACTGCCGCGCCCTGCGCCAGTTGGTGATGGGCAGTGTCTTGACCAGCATCGTGGAGTGCAATGAGATCGCGCAGAATCTGGGCGGCAACCTGGAAAATCGATCGGTCAGTGTGGGCGCGTTTAACCAGGATTTACTCACCTTGAGCCTGAATCCAGACTATCTAGCCGTTGCCGTTGGCCCCGACATATTGCAAGGCTATCGAGAAAGCCATGGGTTTGCTGGCGATGATTTGCCCCCTTTCGAAGTATTCACCCACCGCGATCAAAAAGACCCGAAAGTCCTCAAGGGACTGTCCGACAAACTCGCGGCGCTGGCCGATTTTCTGGGCAAACACATTCCCCAGCAGGGGGATCTGTTCTTGGGCGCCATGATTCTGGACATCCCGGTTGGCGAAGCGCTTCGTCTCAAGCAAGCGCACGGCAGCGATGAAATGTGGCTACACCGCAAACTGATGGGACTGGTCGATAAGCGAATCGACTACAAGGACATGGACAAGGCCATGGTGTACCTCAAAGCCTTGCTGATGGCGGCCACGACTGAGCAACTGCTACAGGTGTGCAATCATCACGATGCGGCGCGGGTATTCGCTTACCAGGTCACTGGCAACTACGCTATACTCAACAACATGGAAAATGAGCATTTACTCGCCAATATCCTCCAGAGCGATATTGGTCTCTAGGAGCACGAAGATTGTGAAAACCACCAAAACCCCATTTCTGAACGCCCTGGCCCAGAATATCCGCGCCGAATATGACCATGTCGATCGCCAGCGTAAAACCCTGCCGCCGTTGTCGGACGCGCCCATCAAGGCGTTGTTGCAATCGTTCAAACGCGGGGCGACTGAAGCACCAAGGCTGTTCTTTGCGCCGCTGACAGGGGTTGTGAAGACGCTGAGCAAAGCCTGAGGGCTGGCGGCGGACAGGTCGCTGCACAGAGCGTACGACGCCGCCCCATTCTGAAATACGGAGCCCTTGTGTCGATTTCCAGCGAGCGCCAGCAAGCCATCATCGAGGTTGAAAAATCCAGGGTGTTTTCTCTCCCCATTAGCATGCGGGAAAAAATCGGCGCGCTCGCCATCTTTTGCGGGATTCAATATGTCGAGACGAATCTCGATCGGTTGGCGACTGTGATCACCCGGCTGTCGGGAGACGAGGTTGAGCTGGATGAAACTGAGCGCCTGGTCATTTCGCTGAAAAGAGCCGGGGTTTTAAACAAGCACGAAGCACTCGCGCTGATTGGCCGGCATATAGTCGAAAAGCGGACACCCTGATCCGCTTTCACTCTTCAGAATACATCGCGACCGAGCTGATAAGCCACTTCCTGCCGACCCAATGGCACGCTGTCCATGCGCTTCACGTACAGGTGTTTTTCACCGCCATCCAGGAACGAGATGCGCACCATTAAGCAATTCATGGCTCGGATCACATCCCTTTTCGCCTGCGGGATGACGTGCAAACCCAGGACGATGATCCAGAAGAACAGTGAGGCCAGAGTGAGCCAGCTTTGGCTCACCCAGGCCATCAAGCTCAAGATGCCGAAGCCAAGAATTCCCCAGGTCACACAGTTTTCAGCAACTTGTTGGCCTCAACCAGTTTGAGTGCACTGGCATCCACATCCAGAAACCGCTCCAGCTGGGTCGTGGCAGGTGCCAGCAGGCAGCCCCTAGCGACTTGGGATGTGCGCATCGTCGAACACCTCTTTGATTCTGCTGCGGTAGCCGTTGAGGTCTGCCAGCTGAACGGTATTCGCGATGCACGTGGACTCCGGCTCTCCGTCATCCCGCACGCAAAACAGGTAGGCTTTCAAAATCCGATCGTGGTATTCGGACTTCGAGCGCAGCTCTTCAATTTTGGCATAGCGCTCATGCTGCTGGTGGCGCTGGACGGCGTCTTGCGCCCACTGCCCCACCAGAAAGCCCAGGATGAGGATGACCAGCAAGATTCGGGTGCGCCGCTCCCGCCAAAACACAGTAAAGCCCGACGCGGTGGTCTTCTGATTCATGGTCTGAATTCTTCGTGTGGATGCCTTGATGATAGAGCACAGAACGCCATTCGGTCAATTTAAGCATAAAGCGTGCTTGTCCCTTCTCAAGCGAGGCTAAATGCTCTAGCATTTCTGCCACATTCATGGGGTGTGCAGGCCGCTGCCAGCCCGTTGCAGCGTGTGGTGACGACAAGGAGCGCGATGATCAACATTCCAATTCCCCTGCTCTGGGGGCTCGCCGCGCTGGCCGCGTTAACGGCGGGCCGAGGGATCAGTGTGCTGGCTCCGGCCCTGGTGCGCTTCCTGGAAGCGCGTTGGCAGCTCGAAATGGCCGATGAAGCGGGCTGCAAAGTCATGAGCCGCAGGTTGCCCGGCGCTCTGCCTGCGCTGTGGGCGCAACGCCGGCAAGCACGCTTGCTCATCCCCTTGCTGGATCAACGCCGCCATCACCTGGCTTGGGAAATCACGGCACTGGCAGCTTCTCTGGTAGCCCTGGCGCACGGCGGGATGACCCTGGAAGGCTGGGTGGCCGTGGGAGTGACCTGGGCCCTGCTGGCCCTGATCCACACTGACCTGAGTGATTTTCTGCTGCTCGACTGCATGGTGTACCCATTGCTATGGGCAGGGCTTCTCTGGCGCGCTTCAGGGCATGGTGACGCCATTGAGGGTATCTACGGCGCCTTCTTCGCTTACGCGGCATTATGGGGCGTGGCAGAGGGCTATGGGGCGATGCGCGGCATGAAGATGATGGGCAATGGTGACTTCAAGCTTGCCGCAGCGCTCGGGGCCTGGCTTGGCTGGCAAGCACTGCCGCTGCTGTTCCTGATAGCCTGTGTTCTGGCGCTGTTGCTGGCGCTTTTGCTCACAAAAACCCGTCGATCTTCGCTGGGAAATCCGCTACCCTTTGGGCCTGCGCTGGCTGTGGCAGGGTGGTTTCTGCTCCTGCTTCAATTTACTGCATAGGACGATGACATGACCTTGGCGAAACGCTCCCTCCCGACACCGCCTGCAGGCTACGAGCTCGTCTTTGATGGCAATGTGCGCAAGGGTGATCTGGCCCACAGTGACACCGACGAATGGAATCCACCGGGCAAACATGATTTCACTTGCATCGGCAAACGCGTCCAAAGCTATTACGCCGTTGCACGCCCGATGCAAGATGGGTAGTCAGGTCGATTAATCATGCGGACTTTCCTCCAGTCAACCTATGCATAGCGCGTCCTTATTTGTTGGCCGTGGGTGAGAATGTGGGCGCTCAATGCGGATGAGTTACTGCGCGAGGCCAGGTTGGTAGTTGACTGAGATACTGCTCACCGGTCGCGTATTAGGAATAATTCACAAACGCTTATTGACTTTATTGCGTCCAAACTCTGAAAATCAAGCGTGTATTTGGGCCCAATTTCTATCACACATTCCTCCGGACATTTGCATGAAAACAGTCAAATTTTGCTTCTTGTTTGCCACTATGCTCCTTGCCAGCCCTTTGACGCATGCAAACAACATCATCCGAATGAACGCCCCAGTTCAGGCTGGAAAAGCTGCGCAACCGAGTGGTAACTGGGTGCCCTGGGAAAGTATTGTGAGTGATTGGGTCAATGCCGGAGCTCTGGTCGCCTGTTCGAACTGGAGCCCCCTGGCGGACACAATTGATCAGGGTACTCCCTTCAAACAAACCGCCACAGATTGCCAGCAGCCCCAAGAGCGCACTGTTCAGGCTACAGAAAAAAATGAGAAAACCCTTGTTGTTCGCAATGTTGGTGAGCCCGCAATTGAAACCCGCAATATTGCAGCCACGTCAACGCGAGACAGCGTAGGTACGAAGGCTTACACCAATGCTCAATATGTGGTCACAATCGCACAGGTCGACACCCAGTGGGGTTACATGCCCAACGGGAACGCCGGGAAGCTCATCAGCAGCACTGATCCTGCGCATGTACTTAACTATGCCTCTCTCGGCTATGGTGGGCGGGTACTCATAGGCTTCGAGGATCGCAACCAGAATTCGGCTGCGCTATTCTCATCAATCAAGATCGATATGGTCGATGCTGCTGGCAACATTTTCTATTCCATCTCAAGCAGCAATATTGTCAACGACTACCCATACTCGCCCTTCTATGTGGGCTGGAATCATAGCGCCACCGACTACGCCAGTGCCAAACTAGCCAAGCGCTACATCGTTACTGTCGAGTTCAAAAAGTAAAGCTTGGCTACTCATCCCCAGGTGAAACGACGCCTGGGGATTTACGCTTCTGCCATCACAAAGCTCTGACCCTGACCCGCCAATTCAGAAACCTTTCCCAATGTCTCCGGTTTCCGAATGCGCGCCCCCTTTGATTACCTGGGCGGTAATGTCGCCGGACATCGTGCTGACATCGCCAAGAATATTGCCAGCCACATGAACATCACCGCTCATGGTTTTGACCTTCTTCGCCCCGCCCTGCACCCGAACATCACCGGATTGTGTAGAGATGGAATTGGCATCCCCATTTACCACCACGGTGATAGGGCCTACCAACGAACCTTCTTGCCGCACTCCGTCAACCACCACATTGCCGTTGCCGCTGACGGAAACGTTGCGACCATGATAGGTCTTGCCATTGATCGTCACCGAGGAATTGCCGGTGACAATAGTGGTGTCCGCGTGGGACGTCAGGGGCAGCAGCGCCAGCAGCGCTGCAAATAGCTTTTTCATTGATCTTCCTTACCTGGTGATTGAAGTAAATTCGGCCATAGCCTACTTGGATATCTGGGTCACCAATCTAACAGCGCCCCACTCTACCTGACAAGTCATGCGCCAGAACAATTTAGGCCTAATGCGTCACAACCCCAGCTCGTGACTCAGCAGGTCTGCCTGCATGACCTGATCGGCCAGAAACGCCTCCTGCCTTAGCAGTAACCCGGCATCCACATCCATGCTTGCCGCCAATTGTGAGACGCGATTACTGCTCACCCCTGCTGCAGGGAGAGAAGACAAGATCTCGACCACTTCAGGCATCAAGTGGGGTCGCTGCTGCAGGAGTTTCTTGCCTGAATGCATCGAGTAGCCCAGCAGGCTTGAGTGTTCCAGCACTGCTTTTATGTGGTATTCGATCAGGGCTAGGTAGGCATCGTCGGTAAAAGCAGGGCTTTGCCGCTCGATATCCACCCAACGGTAGGCAACCGATTCGGTAAAGAGCTTGCGCTGCTCAATTAGAAGCTGCAAAGCCATCTCATCACCGGGCTTAGTCAGGAACTCCATGCTGCGAACCGCAGCTGTCCTGCTCAGGTGGCTGTCGTATAAGTCGAAGAAGGCCGCGCCAACATAGTCTTCACTGAGACGACTGCGCTCCATAACGCAGTTGATATCGGCAAAAGTGCCCTGCGGGCCCGCCAGGGTTCTCACCAGACTGCTCACCCGAGGATTATTTACCAGAAGCGGGCTTCGGCCCCAGAGCTCATCGCCCGTGGCGGCAAGCTCGGTTGCCAGGCGTGGGTAGGCATCCAAACCATTCACTAGCATTTGCCGAAACAGTTGCCGGCGATCAAACTCCTTGTAGCCGTAGTGCGAAAGCAAGGTCATTGCACCAGGCCTCAACCTTTGGGCAATTTGTGCCACCGTCCACCCTTTCATCTGCAGGGTGACCATTGGGTTGTAGACAATCAGGTCGATAATGCGCTCAAGGCCGTTCGGGGAAAGCAAGGAGGGTGGCTCTACCAGTCCACGCACACCAGTTTCGATATCCCTGATAGCAGGGTCTCGATCGGCACATAGGATTCGGTTCAAGGAATTGGGCTTGATCTCCACTTTATTCCATTGCTTGGGAATTTGGCAGTCACTCGCCTCAGCCAGCGCTCCGAGGGCTTGGCTCGCCAAGATGAGTTGTCCTGCCAACCATGGTTGGTTGTCGGCCAGTGTGTATACTTGGCTGCTGGGATAGCCGCAATAACTGGATATCCTGTCAGCCAGACATGCCACTGCCTTACTGCGCAGGGTCTCGTCCTGGAAATTGATCCGACGCACCAGGCTAGTCAGGCCGCGTTCCATCACCTGCTCGTTCAAGTCAAACAAGCTCGAATCACCGAAGTCCTCCGCCATCACCATCCAGAACACATCGAAATCAGTGGTATCCATGGCATACGCAGCCACAAACTCCAGGTTTTCTGCACTGATCAGGAGCTCAACATCATCGCCCAACGCGGTATTGAGGATGGCCGGCAGAAAATAGCTGTGACCTACGGCGGCGGCAAAACAATCGCAAACACTTGGATCCAATCCTCTGCGCGCAATCTCGGCCTCGCAGGCATCTTTGAGCTTGGCCAAAATGGGCTGTAGGTGCGGTGAAAACGCAGTCTGGGGTACAGATTTGAATAGAGAATGCATTAGCAAGGCTACTCATAGGATCTGACGCCCGACGAGTCAATCTGGGCGGTAGAGGATTCACGATTATTGATAGTATTGCTCAAGCCAAGTCTGGTTGACTACTGGCGGTTGAGGTTAAAAAAGGCAATTCAAGTGCTCTGGCAGCCGTCTTGAACCAAGATCACTGCGAGTGTTTACCAGTCGCATTTGAGGTAGAAGTCCTTATGATGGCTACTATCCATGCAACTTGCTGGCTTTTTGCCCTCAGTTGACATTTGTTATCATGGGAAATAGTCTGGTAGAGATCGAAGCGCCCATGGCAATTACTGCAAATACAGCCTCTTAGGGACGAATGAATGTATGGAATCGAGTTTTTCGAGAACTGCCGAAGGCGGGGCTCGGCTCGCTGGTTGAAGCAGGGCCGCCATATCAACGGAAGAAATCTGTAAGGAGGGGTAACCCTCGGACAAAGGACGAAACGCCAAGAGACCACAGTACCAATGATCTAGTCGCAAAAGGGGTCATCTCCATGACCGTTGAAGCAGCACAAAAAAAACCACATCTACCCAAGGCCCACCCTGCCCGCTTCTTCTTGACTGCCGGTGCAATCGATCGATTGCAAGACGCAACCATCGCCAACATCGCTGAACTGACGGGCCTGCAGCGCTCGAAAATTGCGTTTTACATTGATCAGCTGATCAATGATTATGAGATGCAAATCGACAAGATCGGCGAGAACTACTTCACCTACGCCATTCGCTCCTGGGGCCGATTGTTGAATCCCGAGGGCGTGCGCAGCTACCTGTGTGACTACCTGGACGGCAAGGTGCCCTCCCCGCTGCCCATCCGCAAGGCCTAATCGATCCAACAAGGAGTTACCATGAGCTACGAGATCTATCCTTACACAGCTGCTGAGAAATCCTTGGTTGAAGGCTGCGCCTTGCTGAGCGATCTACTGCTCCCCATTGATGAGCGCGCCATTGAGGATCCGGAAGACCTTTTTGAGCAGATCCGGCATCACTTCGGCGAAGCGCTTTCAGCGCTGGAACACCATGCGATTGAGATCGAGCAAGTGGGCACTGAAAACACAGACGAAGGGGAGTTCCCAGTGCTTCGGGAAAAGGTGCGCGACCCCCAACTCAAGGAAGCTTTCGATACCCTCAAAGGACACCTGAATGGCCTTGAGTCAATTCAGAGTGTCCCAGACCTGCTGACGGGAGACACCGTCTTGTTGGTGATAGAAGGTTACAGGGAGCATTTCGCAGCGCAGCTTGCCAAGGAAAAAACAGCCATTCTGTCAGAGCCCTCTCTGGATCCAGAATGGGCCTGACGGCAATAGTGCTCTCTGTCGTTCTGAGTGGCGAGAGCAAATACTCCCCCCAGGGTTTTCTTCTGCTGTAAGTTTGTTTGATGCGATCAAGGCTGGATGCATCGGACATCGCAATCTTCAAAGGCATTTGCGCAATACAGGCAGCGGCGCTCCTAGGCGTGTGACGTGAAGGATCCGTAAAGACCTGGGGGATCATTGCACTTACCGCAAGGGCAATGCCAGTGATCAGGCCGTGCAAAAAGACGATCAGCAGAAACCAAGGTAGCTGCGGATCCGGGGGACTGGAAACCGCAATACACTGGGATCAACCGATGCCATTATTACACCGGAACGGTTCCATGCCTGCCCCACGCCGAAGGTTGAAAGGGATTCAATATTGCACGAACGTCGCAGGTCGGCGCTGGATCAGATATCCAATTAAATACCCAGATCGTCCAATAGGAATTCTTCTGCAAGCGTGCCAGAGCATTGCACAGTCAAGCTCTGCAAGACCTTGCTATCCAGGCCGCAAGCCTTGAGCAGCGGATAGCTCAACAGATCATTGCGCTCCAGATATTCGACCATCCCCCCTAGCACTTCTGGCCTAGCTGCTATCAATTGCCTGATCGCTTGAAAATCTCGCCTCCCAAAGGTGTTCGAATTCAACGCGATTCGCTTACGCCCCTTCAGCGTTGACTGGGACAATTGCGCCTCAATCATCATCACCACCAGGCCCGTGATAGCTGGCGCCTCGTGCAGCTCGGGTCGCAGGTGAGGCACCAGGCATAGCAGCTCATCGGCATGGGGGTAATGCAAGCCCCCCTGCTCCAATGCCCTGGCCAACATCCTGTCAGTCATGTCACTGCGCTGATGTTCCTTGAGCAGCGAGGTCGCCAGCTTCAGCTGAGCCACCTGCTGACGAAGAATGCTTGTGGGTCGTTCACGCAGTTGCCCTTGATCGAACCCAGGCTCTACCTCAGTGCCCTGGAGGAAATTGAATACTCTGCAGGGCCCCTGCAAGGTCACTTTCGCCCAGACGGGCAGGTGATCTTTGTCTTGATTAGGGTGGCCCAGAATCTCTTCCGGGGTTACATGCAAAGCCGCTAGATGCTCCGGCGAAGGATAGGCCAGGTTGATCATTGACTGGCGTTCAATCAAGCGCACCTCGGTGCTGGACAGAGGGTGTTCGCCGCACTGTTGCCAGGCATCAACGATCTGCATCGAAACGGGCAGCAAGTGCTCCACCACCTGGTCGCAATCGAACCCCGCCATTCTCAAGCGCAGCCCCGGATTGTAGACCAGCACCTTGAACAGCCATCTCTGCACATCGTTGCTTGGCAATCGGCCCGTTGCCTTGAGCAAGTCATTGATCAGCGTCGGGCTCAATGGTCTCAGTGTATTGGGTGTCTGGAAGCCAGGGAAATAAGCCTCCAGGTAAATCCTTGCGGCGTGTGTCGTGACGTACTGCGGGGATACGAACTCACCATGAAAACCCCTAAGCGACAGCACACTCAGCAGCGCGGGGTCATGCTGCCGATCAAGCTCAAGGCTGCGTAGAAAATGTTTGAGGGCAAACGCTCGGGCGCCATCCTTCAGGCCATGGTGCGAGCCATCCAGCGCCAGCAAGGCGTGGTGCGCACCTCCGGCAACGGCATGCAGAGCATCGCTGCTGACCCGGTAGCTCTGGAGTACGTGGGGATGGCCCCCATCAGCCGCCCATGCCGCTTGAACCATCGGGCTGGACAACAGTTCTGCGCGCCCCTGCCTGGCTGAGACAACGATATTCAACGCTTGGACTACCAGGTCGGGCTTGTACGCATGCGCTGCAAAAAGGGATGGCAGCAGGAGATGCTCATCACTCCCGATATCATTGAGCACCCCATTGATTGCATCCAGCAATTGACGCAGTTTGGCTTTCAGCGGACTGCTGAAATGCCCAAATGGTATGGCTTGAAACAGCCCCTTGAGCTTCATAGCGCAAGGTCTGCGCACAACAGGGCTTCGCTCAAGGCCTCAGGTGCTGGTTTGCTCAGTTTGCGCAGAATCCGGCTGTCAAAGCCACACCACAGCAGGATCTCTGCATCCGGAAGCCCATGGCGCTCCAGGTGGGTCAGCAGCATGTCACCCAGCGCTGGCGCCTGTCTGATCACCGCTGCAACGCCCAGAAACTTGTCTTTCCAGTCCATGCTCGTATCGCCAGATGGCGCGCTGTCACGGGCCTGGGTGGTCAGCATGACATTGAGAACGAGCAGCGCCACCTGACCAGCCTCACCGTGCTTGTGGATGTCGAGCGCTCCGTGAAGGCTCAGCAGTACACCGATCTCAGGGGTTTTTGCGGGGCCCTGCTCCAGGAACTGCGCAAGCAACCGATCGGTGGTGTCACTGCGGCCTATTTCCGACAGCACCTCGTAGGCCTCGTCGCCATTGGCGAGGGTGCCTGCCAGCACCATGTCAATGTCCAGGGGCAGCTCCAGGCGCTGGTAGTTGGCATAGATATCGCCGGCATAGCCCTGATTGAACACACACAGCGGCCCCTTGAATGTGTCCTCAATCAGCACAGGAATGTCATGGTCGACAAGATCAGGATGACCCATGAGCTCGTGGGTTCGTACGTCAAGCATGGCCAGGTCAGAGGCAAATGGGCTGAACAGGTTAACCAGGACTTGGCGCCGAAAGAGCGTGCCCCATTTGGCCATCTGTCGAGCTGGCAAGAGGCCGTCGAGCTGTTGCACAATCTGGTCGATTACCGGCTCCAGGTGGGTGACAATCTCGCTTTGCTGGCGCCCTTGTGCCTTGAGGCGCATCCCCGGATTGTAGACGAAGTGCTTGAGTAGAAACCTTAGCTCGAAGGGTTCCATGTCCGTGATCCGCCCCCAATCCTTCAGGGTGTCACTCACCAGGGTGGGGCTGAGCGGTAGCAGTGCTCCGCTGATGCGCTGGGTGGTCAGGAAATTGTCGACATACACTTGCATGCCACCCGTGGATAGATTCGAGGGGATCCAGGGTTTGCCAAGGAACCCATGCAACGACAGGCTGCCGGAGATGGATTGATCGGCGGACAAGCCGTGCGTGTAGTCCACATCGTCGTACAGATGGTGCAGGTAGTGGCTGACGCCCTTGAGGGCCAGCTCCGTGCTCTTGTAGCCGATGGCAAAGAACAGGTAATGCGCCCCGCAGCGGTAGGCATTTTTCGCGTCAAGCTTCCTGTTACTGTCGAAATCAAAGGTGCCAAGCTCACCGCCATCGAGCAATAGCGCCGCTTGAAAGCCCAGGGAGGCAATCACCGTGCGAAGCAGCACGCTGTCCTTGCTGAACGCCTCGACCCATTCCCGTACGACCACCGGATTGAGTTGGTAGGCATGGGCAAGGTTGCGCGCCACGGGCTCCTCCGCGCCCAGGCGAGGGTCGTGGAGTTCATGGGCCAGTGCCTCGTAGAACTTGCTCAGGCAGCCTTGCTGAGTGTGACTGAACTGGTCAACGGGAACTTCGGTGAACAAGCACTGCAGTTTCATAGTCCCAGATCCCTCTCAAGGTAGTCGCTGAGCATGCTCTCAGGTGCTCGGCTGCCCAGCAATTTCAGCTCCTTGCCGCCGAAGCCACAATAATCGAAGGCTTGGTTACACAGGTAGAACGTTTCTACCATGATGTTCAACACCGGCTCGATCAGGCCAGGGCGAGCCCTGAACACCTGGTGAATCGGCGGCAAATCCCGTTCGCCTGCCATGGGCAGCGCCAGGCGTATGATCATCAGGGTGGCGGCGTCACCGTAGTGGCGCAGGATTTCGGGGTTGGCCAGATGGCGGATGAGTACGGGGGTAAACTGGTTGACCTCCATTCTGCACCCCACGTCCTGGAGCTGCCGAATGTGCTCAGGCAGCAGCACCTCCTCAATGATCTTGGAGTGACCATGGCAATTCAAGATCAGGTATCATGCAGCTTCGTCGCCGAGAGGAAGCCACCAAAGGCCAAGTCCGGGTGGATCGGATAGCCTGCCGCTGACAAGAACTCGATCACCTGGGTGCCCCGATGCCGATAGGGCGTGGTGGAGGCCGCCCTGAACAGCTCCAGTGGGCCTGAGAAGGTATGCTTGAAGCAGTCCACTTTGGGATCCGTCAGCACCATGGGGTTCAGCGGTACCCCCTGAAGCTCCTCTGGCTGCGCCTGAAGCATGGCCAGCCCCTCGGGGAAGGCACTGAACAGGTTGACCAGTACCTGGCGCTCAACGGCCTTGCACAGCTGTTCCGACAGATCGATCTTGCTGAGCAGGTGCTGGATCACCGGCTTCACTGTTTCGGCGATTGACTCGCACGAGGCGCCTTCGGTGCGCATGCAGTAGCCACGATTGTAGACCAGGGTGTGGAGGGCCTTCTCGATCTGGATCGCCCGCTGGCTGTCACCCAGGGCATAAAACGGCATGCTGCCCTTCTCGCTGAGCAAGTGGTCAATGGCCCCCTCCTGGACAACCTGGTCAGCGGCGGTTCCGGGGCTGCCAATGTGTCGCAGCGCGGCAGTTTGCTCGGGGCTATAGGGGTTCTTCTCAATGTGCGCGGCAATACCTTGGTGCCAGCACACGTATTCGCGTTCGATCCGTAAAGCCATGGCGCTCGACGTACACGAGAGGGCGTTGATCGGGAAATGCGGCTGATGGTCGATCGATGTGGCCAGGTAACCTTCCTGTGGGGCTGCCAGCACGATGGCGTCAGCCAGTTTCAGGGTCTGGTCACGGCGCACCTGGGGGTCGACAATGCCCATGCGAAAATGCAGGCCATGCAAGCCGTAGTTGTAAAGCTCGTCCACCAGGCTGGAGAAGTAGCCGCTGTGCAGCATCTCCCAGTGCTGCTCGATGTCGATCCCTTCCTCAACGGCCAGCGCCACATAGTCGAGGCTGCCACGCGTTTCGAAAATTGGGTCAAGCAACCCCTTGACCTCGTGCAGCTGGTCAAAGTCCTCGACCTCCATGTCCGATAATGATGCGCCGGCAGACATGCCAATAGCTTCCATGGCTTTAACCGCAAAACGCTCCAATTCTTGGGCCCGTTCGGGCGGCAGGATGTCCAGCGAAGCTTTGCGGAAAAGGGAATTGCTCATGATCAGCCTGTGCCTTGAGGTTGGGTGGCGCTGCCTAGCGCCCTTATTACTTCAAGTCTGGCAGATCAGCGCCCTCAGGGTAAAGTTCCAACTGCCCACTCGGGTTGGCGACGGCGGTATTAACCGCTATATTGATATCCATTCAATCGCATCGAAAGGTGAACTACCCCATGATCCCGGCCCTAGGCTCGAACGCGTTAAGCCCCCTCCAGTTGGAATTAGCGGTACGAGGGATGGGTGAACCCGGCTGGACGGGTATGCCGTTTTGGGATGCCAAGGGATCACCGGACTTTCCAGACCACCTGCAGTTCCTGCTGCACAACCGGCTGCCCTACGCCGAATGGCTGAAAAAGCTCTCGCCTCAAGACAGGCCGCCACGCGGAAAATGCTTTCGATTTTTTGTTCGACAAGCTCGGTTTCGATAGAACTTATCGAACCCCATCGGTGTGAACCATTCTTCGCCAGCGCAATGTATGCGCCTCATCAAGGCTTTGGCTCATTCGATTTGCCTGGTTTATCCTTGGCATGATTGCTGACGGCCTCTGAGAACGAGCTTTTGGGGAGATCTTTGTTTTTGTCTAGTGCTGCGGCTTTCGTAACTAAATTACCCACCATTCCGACACCCATTATATTGGGGTCAAGAGACTTGGCTTTTTCCCACAGCTTTCTAAGCTCATTTATATGAAGCAAACCACCCCTATCCATCTTATTGGCGACGGATTGGATGTTCGCTTCATGTGGCTCGAAACACTTCTCGAACAAGACCTTTTCAAATTTAAAATCCCCATTGTCCTTGAGCTCAATGAGATCTAAAGCAATCTCTGGATCGATCCTGGACATCATCTCAACTACGACCGCCTCGCATCGAGCTATTTTGGAAATGACTTTTGAAAACTCTACCTTAGAAAAATCCCTGTGGATGCAAGCTTTGATGTGGTCATGGTTACATCGATCAGAGGGCATTTTATCAACCAGTCGAATAAGCTCATCCCTGTCGACCACGCCTAAAGCAATCACCTCGCCGACGTAAATATGATCCTTCTCTCTGCCAGCTGCGTATTTGGAAAGCACCAAGTCATGCAAGCCGATACAAATGCCAGATGCGTGATTGGTTGATGCATTCTGGATGCTGACGGATCTAGTCTCCCAGTCAGAAGGAAGCACCGCCGTCTCCGGGCCAACCCCTTGCGCGTAATAGCTATAGGTATTATGGAAATTTGATTCTTCGCCGAGCAAGGCCTCAATAAGCTCATATTTTTCCGGCATGTTCCTCGGATACATGTCGGCTTCAAATGACACTTGGGCGGAATCTGGTATGTTATGCAGGGAGCCGTGTATGGCTTGACTGCCGACAATGATTATCTCACGATCACCCGTTATGTCCGAAGCAGCACGTATCAAATGTTCTAAGCTTGATCTGTTCATTGATCTCTTGCCTTTCCTCGGGCGTTATGATGCCGTGAAATGGACTTGACTGGCGCATCCGTATCGCGACCTGGGTGTCTCGCACAATAAAATCGCATATTCTGGAGATGGGTGCTCGCAGCACTGCCTCCCACTCTTTGAGAACATCCAGGTCGGCCACTTCTCTGGCTTTCGCAATGTTCGACCAGGCCTTTTCAATTAGCTTCGGATTCTCACGAAGCTTTTTTGCGACAAGCCTGTGAATCAGAAGGCTTCGAATCTCGTGGATTCTGTGGTCACTTTTTCCACTGATCATTTTCACACCTGTTTTTGCGTATTGTGCTCAGGAGGCTTGCTGGATGCAACAGGTCAAGCTAACTATAGCATGACGGAGGGTAACGACCCGCAATAACCACTTGGAATAGCTTTCGCACCAAATGAGAATTTTGCGAATACGTGTGTTATCACGACCCCCTTCGGGCAATCGAATTCAAAGGCCGAGGTCGTCCCCTAGATAATGCTCGGCCAAGCGCTCCTGATCTTCAGCGGATAGCTTGGACAGCACGTCACTGCCGAACCCACACCATTTCAGCAGGCGCTGATCCATGGGCCCCGTGCGCTGCAAATACCCCAGCACCTCGTCCCATAGTGGCGCATCATCCTGGAACTCGTAGGCGGGATGATGCCGACTGGAAAGGTATTCACCATTTGCCAGTTTCAATCTGGCGTTCTCGATCAAACCGACTACGAAGCCAAATTTAGCTGCGGTCGAATAGTGCTCAGGAGGAGATATCAGGGTGGCGTAGTCAACGATCTTGCGTGCTTGAGGTGTTGATTTGTCCTGAAAATGGGGGAGGCTTGCGAACAAGTTCTCCAGCGCCTTGGAGTACTTTGGCTGCGAATCGCACACAATCGCCTTGTGGGTGAACTTATGGTTGTTTAGATGCCCAGTCAGGATGAGGTCTAGGTCAATTGGCACCCCCTTATCTTCGAGAGACAGGGCTACGTGATACGGAGTGAACGCCGATTCTACATCCGAGATCATGAAGACGGGGCCGTTGAACACTGTAGTCAAGTGCGAGGTCGGCTGTTGTGTGGTCAATGATCGAATCAATTGGCGATCGCTATCAGAAGCCGAGGCGCTGAGGTGGCCGTAACACTCGGCGGCCGAGGCATCCAGATGCGCCAGATCATCGGGAAACGCGGCCAGGGCATTGATCAACACCTGGCGATGGAATAGTGGATACAACTGCCCCACAGGAAGGGACTGACTGTCTCCAAACGCTTGGTCAAACACAAGATTGATCCGCTCGCTCAGTCGATGCACTACCTGGTGGGTCGGATAGCCCTGGGATTTTAAACGCAGTGCTTCGTTGTACACCCAATCGCGCAAGGCCAAGCGGAGGTCTGGGGCTTCACCATTGCCCTCAGTGAAATAACTCGCCACCCGCCACTTGAGTCTTTTGTCGGTGTCAACAGCGAGCTCTGGTTTGACGTTGAACCCTTGCAGCGAAGTGAACGCTTCTCGGCGCCATGGCGAACTCTCCAGCCATGTCAGGCTCGACAGCGCAAAAGGTGAATCGAGCACCATCGAAATCAGGTTGTTCACGGCTTTCAAGGCCAGTACGGGGTCTTGAAAGGGCATCTTGTAGAACCAACCATGCGCACCCTGTCTGCACAAGTTCTCGACAAGGCTGCTCCACAGGGCCAGTGGCAAGGTCTGGGGGGTGAACTTCGCACCGTCCAGCAGCCACACTGCCTGAAAGGCAGGGCTTTCAAAGAACTTTTGACTGCGGTCGCGCAATTGGCTATGCCCCGCCTTGCGCTCGCCACAGACCTGTTCGAACACTTTGGGAAATTTTTCCCTCAGATCCAAGAGCGAGCTTATGCGCGGACTATCACCGAATGAGCCGCCTGCGGCCCACATCAGCTCACTATTGACTTCCTGGGTCATCAATTGCATTTCAATGCTGAATTGCTCACTGAATTGCTCACGGGTGAAATTCTTGAAAATAAAGGTAAGCAACATGGTTCGATTCCGGTGATTAGAGTCCAAGATCCTGCGCCAGGTAGTCTTCCTTGAGGCGGTCACTGGCCCTGGCACCCAGGTCGTCCAGCACCCCTGCTCCCAGCTTGGCAAGCGCCAGAACCTGCGCCTCCAACTGACCATTTCGATCCAGGTAGCTTAAAAATTCAGGAATCAATGCTGGGTGTCTCTCCAGCTGGGAAGACGGATTCTGCTCGGGCTCCGAATCATCCTCCCACCACCTGCCCGCGAGAAAGTCGTGCACACGAATCCCCAGGTAGCCAATTTGGGACTCGGGGGGCAGCTTCTCGAAATTGAGCAGTGAAATGTGATTGCTCAGGAATTGGGTGAGCTCGGTATCAACAGGGCCATCGGCAACAATCCGACGCAGGCAGCCTTCTAGAAATTCACAGGTCTCTTTGTACTTGACCAGGGTGGGAAAACTCTCGTGCTCTTGCAGTAGGGAAAACAGGGCCTTGTTCAGATCAATCTGATACCCTGCGTTTTCCCAGCTTTCGGCGATCACCCCCATTGAGTTATGGTCGTCGGTGCCCGAAAAACTGCCCAAAGGCCCTTCCAGCGTGATCGCCAGTTGGCCTCGTGGCAGTCCCTCAAATCCTGGCTGGCCGTGCAGCGCATCATCGCCGATACCCAGTAGCGCGACATCCGTGGGGAAAGGGCTGAACAGGTTGGCCAGGGCGGCAGTGTTGAATGCATTGGCCTCAACTTCCGCAATCCTGAGGCGCACACCGATGTAGGCTTCAATGGCGTCCATCACACACTGGGCAGACTGTGCAATCTCCATCGTGCCCGCCCCACGGGCCTTGAGTTGCAGGTGGGGGGTGTACACCAACACATTCAACGTCCGGCGCACTGCAAAATCAACACTGGAGGGATCCTCCAGGAAACCGTGATAAACCGAGCAGGCAAGTAAGCTCAGGTCAACCGCACCAACCGGGCGCTGCGTGCCTGGGTGGAACTGATTCAGGTACAGCGCCGAGGCCATGTCGGGTTTATCCTCCAATTTCGGCGCATGTTCAAACGCCCCCAACCCGAGTCGATCGATGTCCGTCCCAAGTGCCTCCACTGCCTTGAAGCAGTCCCCTGAGGGGTGAAAAAGGCTAGTCAGAATCTTGCTGGCACCGGTCAGTGACAACTGGCTGTCCTTGTATCCAATCAGGAGCAGTGGGTGATGAGCTCCAAGATTGATGCAGTCCTCGGCCAGGTTGCGCACATACTCCTTGTCCATAACCTGCATGAGGTTGACAATGTCCGAGAGTTGGCCGCCATCGAGCACCCAAGCGGCCTGGAAGTCGAGCCTGTGCGTAGCCTCCATCCAGGCATGCCCTTGGCTGTTCAACGCCTGGATCACGGTCGCCAGCGCCGCAGACTCTTGCTGATGCAGAGCGACCAGGCTGTCAAACGACGTCTTTATGGGCGCCACTTCACCCAGGGCAAGATTGACTGCCTCCAGGAACGCCTGCTGGCCTTTTTGACTGGAAGGCTTGAATTGCTCATGAGGTACTGTGCTGAACAACTGAGTTAGTTTCACAGACCAAGCTCTCCACCTAAAACATGCTCTGCCAGGCTGTCTGGGGCACGGTTGCCCAAGAGCCGTAGTTCTTTGTGATCAAACCCAAGCTCCTGGAAGACCTTAGGGGTGAGCAGGTCATTTTTCCACAGGTGGTCGAGCACAGGCTCGATCAGGCCAGGGCGTTGAGCAAAGAGCCCTTTCAGGTGAAGCTTGGGCAGACGGTCTTGATTGATCTCAGCCGCCCGCAAATTCAGGCCCGTGCGCAGGATGTTGAGTGCGGCCCGATCGCTGTAGCTGCGCAGGTACTCCGGGCGCATCAATGCCTTGATGACATGGCGTGGCATCTTGTCAGCAGAGCGATCCTCGGCCAGGTAGGCATCCAGCACGGCGGACTCGCCACCTTCATGGTGAATGAGGGCGCTAAATTCAGGCCGATCAAACAGCAAACCTCGGCTCGCCATTTCAACCGTGATCGGGTAGCCGGCTGCGGTCAGGTAGTCGATTACTGAGGATGCTTTGCTCTCCTCGACGGCGGACTTGTCGGCGCGGAACAAGGCTAAAGGCCCCATCAAGGTTTTCAGGAAATACTGCGCATCGGGATGGGTCTTGAGTACCGGGTCAAGGATGACGCCCTGGAGTTCCTCGGGCTTGGCGCCGAACATCTCCAGGCCTCGCGGAAATGCACTAAACAAATTGATCATCACCTGGCGCTTAAGAGCTACCGTGAACTCCGGTGTGCTCTTGAACTGCTCCAGCAGATGGTCGATGACGGGCTCTACCTCCTCCTTGAGCTCGAAATTGCTGATAGGCACTGTGGCTTTCAAGCGGTAGCCATAGTTGTAGACCATGGCCAGCAACCCTTGCTCAACCTGATCCGCCAGCAGGTGACGCGGCAGTGTATTGGCGGCAATTTCCATTTCGTACTGCCCCCTGCCACTCATGAACTTGGCCATGCCTGTGTCCAGTGCATTGGCCTGCTCCGGCTCAAAATCGACCCGAGCAAACAGGTTGAGGAGCGCATTGAGTTCGCTCTTGGTGAACTTGTGGCCTGTGTCATCCCCTTCGATGTCTCGCACCGCATCGATGGCAAGCTTCAATTCATGGTCATAGTCCTCCTTGATCAAGGAAGACAGGCTGTGCAAGGGGAACGCCAGGTCATTTGGACAGGTATCGCCGAAGTAGTCGTGGAGCTGTCGTGAAATGGTGGTGACCCCCCACTTGCGACCTTCTTCGTCGGCGAGGTTCATGCGGAAATGCAGGCTATGAAGCCCATGGTTATCGATGTCTTCCCTCAGATCAGCGAAGCTGAACGGCGATTCATACTCCAGCCATTCGTCTTTGATGTCAAAGGGGCTGGCGTCATTCACATACAGGGTGAAAAAGTCCAGCGCTCCCCCCGCATGAATTTGCGAAAGCAGCTCGCGTCCCTCGTCTGATTCAACGAATGCGCGAAAGATGTGGGTGTGTTCGGCGCACACTTCCTCTGCAGACTCGTACTCGTAGCCGGAAATTGCGGCAAACGCTAGCACCCCGGACGCAAAACGCTCGAAGAGCGCTTCCCGCTCAGCCGCGAGTTCGAAGGTCTGGCCGTTCTTGAATAATTGGCTCACAAAATCCCTGCCCCTGGCTGACCAGGTCTGTAAAGGCTATTAACCCAAGTGTGGCAGAGCCGTAAATCCCACGTCCAGCGCCTGGGCAGCGGCTACAGGCCGAGGTCACCGCCAAGAATATGCTCATTCAGTGAGCCGGGCGGATTATCCAGAAGGGTCAGCTCGCGCCTGCCAAACCCGCAGAGCTTGAAGGCGTGAATGCTGATCAGGTCGTCCTTCTCCAGTGCGCTAAGCACGACTGGAATCATGTCGGCCCTGGCGGCGAAGAAGTCGCGCAAGTCGATGGCTGCGCACGCACGCCGGTAGGTCAGATACCCAGCCTCGGGACAGCTGATCTGCGCACCCGCCTTGATCAGGTTGATCACGGCACTATCGCTGTAATGTGCCAGGTATTCGGGCGTCAGCAGGCTGAGGGCTGTCCCGAACGGGGTATCGTCGAGCGTACGCGACTCACTGAAAAACGCGTCCAGAACATCAGACTTGCCTTCGGCGTGATCAATCAGATTTCCGGTCTGGCCCAGGGTGGACAGCCACCCCTTGCAGGCGATGTCGATGTGAATCGGGTAACCAGCGGCCTGCAGGAATTCAGCCACTTGCGTGGCCTTGTGTTGTTTGGGCGCAGAGCGGTTGGCGGCGAACAGGTGCGTTGGCCCAGCCAGGGTGGTGGCGAAATACCTGGCATCTGGGTGACTGCGAAGCACTGGATCAAGAATGACCCCTTGAAGCTCTTCGGGCTGAGCGTCCAATAAGGCCAATCCTGATGGAAATGCACTGAAGAGGTTGATTAACACCTGGCGCTTGAGCGCCTGATTGAATTCCGGGGAAGCCTTGAACGGGGTAAGCAAGCGATCGATTGTCGGTTCGACCGCTCTCATCAGCTCGAAATCAGTCATCCGCGCACAACCTTGAGCCGCTTTTAGCTGATAGCCGCGATTGTAGACAAGGCACCTAAACCCAAGCTGAATCATGTTGGCCAGTTTCTGCGGCTTGAGGGTATCCTTTAGCGTCGGGTAATCATACTGTCCTTCATAGCTAAGGAAGTAGTCCACAGCCCGTTTCAGGCTCCACGGCTTGCCTTCTGTAGTCTCAAGACCCAAACCAAGCAGGGCGTTCAAATGATGTCTGTTCGCCCTTGGGATGTCATCCGCCAGCTCAGCACCCTCTTCTACCTGCCGGGCATGCTGGAATTCCTTCTCATAATCAAGCTTGATCAAACACGACAGCGCTCCCAACGGGAAGCATGGATCCGTTGTATAAGCTTCAGACTGCAGGTCAAACAGCCGCTGTGAAAGCAACTTCACCGCCGCCAGCCGGTGGTCTTGAGTGGGCATATTGCTGCGAAAATGCAAGCCATGAAGCCCGTACTGCATCAGATCCTTGCGCAGTTCCTCAAGCTCAAAGGTGGCAAAATTGCCCCAAAAATCATCAATATCCTCGACCTTGTCTGCAACAATCAAGGTGGCAATATCAAGCACACCGCGTTCAAAAAAATGACTTAGCAACTTGAGGCCGTGCTGGCTTTTAATGAACTCATCAAGGTGAGCCTCGTCCCAATATCCATTCTCTTCCGCCATTTCAGCAAGAGTTGTGAATTGCTGATCGTGGGCCATGGCCAATTCAAGGGCCTCATCAGCAAATTGACTGACCACCTGAACACGCTCGGGCTTGAGTTCAATGGGAAGCGAGGTACCGAAAATAGGGTTTTTCATGGGCGTTCGAGTAGGTCTGTGCCGGTTGCATTGCTTCATTCTGGCAGATGCACCGTTTCAACGTCCACGTTGTGCGACGCGGGTGGCAACACTTCGTGAGGCCATGCTTTAATGATTTATTGAAGGAGATCTCCGATGACTCAGCCGGCATTCACCAAACAACACTTTCGCAATCAGATGAGCGTGATCCTCACCAATCTCATTGATCGGGATTGGAAATCTGCACGACAGAACGCGCAGCAATACACCCAGCACATGAACCAGGCCTTCTCAACCGGCCACCACCAGGCGGCCCTCTTCGCCCAGGAGCACCTGCAGACCCTGCGTGAGCCCGTTTACACCTTCGCCAAGAAGTACAGTGGGCTGAGCAAAGAGCGTCTGTACCGCACCTTTGTGGCGGAGCATTGCCCACTGGAACCCTGGCTGGCTGCGCCATTCTTGCTGCAGGATCACTCGGGCTCAGACAACAAGCTGGTCGACAACATCCTCAAAAATGGTTTCTTTCGGGCCAACCACCTGGTCGATGAAGTTGAAGTGCGCAGTGAGGCCGCCCCCGGCTCGTGCGCTCACTAGAACTCATTGACACGCTGCTGACGCACAACAATCACCAGCTCGCCGCGAAGCTGATCGAGGGCCTGCTGCACGACGAAGACCTGCACGACAGCCCCTTTTCGTTCGACAATCAGGTGGTGGCGCTGTTCATCAAGGGTGGTCGAGACCTCTTCTTCAGGCAGTTCCTGGAGCGCATGGCCCCGCGCATCGAAGAAATTTGTGAATGGTCGCTAAGTACCAGCAATCGCCGAGAGCCGTGCCTGCGGGCCTCCGACAGACCCGCCCTGCGTGAACTGGCGCAACTGGGGCTGCCCAAGCTGGCACTGGACTTGTATTTGCACAGCCGCGAAGGTCTCGAAAACAGGGATGAGCTCATGCTGGCAGAGCAGGCGTTTGATACCAAACTGTCGCTCTGGATGCTCGCCTCGCTCAGCCAGAGCACCAAAAGCTTGGGCACCTTCGCCGCGTTTGTCGAATATTTCATTCAGGATCAGGAAAACCGGTGGGTATTCGACAGTGACGATGCGGTTGCTGAGATGAATAAAATTCATGGAAGGGACTGCTGGTTTGCCCCTCCGCCAAAAGTCTGTGCCTTTGGGGGCGGTCAGGGCCGGGTGGAAAACCTGAAAGCCCAGGCAGTGATCGTTCAAAAAGCCTTTGAGCGGCACAAGGCTCAGCCTGACATCGAGAGCAAGCGTGCCGAGTTCATGCGTCAATACGTGGCAAGCCATATCAAGGTTGAAGAGGAGGTAATCAAGGAGATTCGAAACCTCTACCCGCTGGAATACCTGATGGACATACCCGGCTTCCCCGAATCGCGCCTGCAGGAGGAGCTTGGGCTGTGAACCGGCTGATCGATAAAGCCACCCAGCAGCTGGAGCATATCCTGGCCATGAAGCCCCAGGACATGCAGCCAGAAGTCATCGAGCCCCTGCTCGTCAGCCTCAAGGCGGCCTATACCCATGCCCGCTTGTTTCGCAACGAGTCGGAACTGCTGGGCGCCGGGCACCTGGAGCAATTACAGAAGCTGTACTTCACCCAGGGCATTCCAGTCAGGACAACCCGCCTGCTGATGGAGACCGTGGGGTGTGACCTGGGCGATCAACATCTGAAATACCAATCGACGCTGCACAACGTTGCCAACCCTGGCGTGTTTTTCCCGCTGCTCGTCAAGCAGAACCTGCACCTGCGTGACTTCTCACTGTATCGCTTCATTCCCCTGCTGGTGCAGCACAATGAACACCAGTTGTTTCTCCAGTTGGCCAAAAAGTACATGGGGTTCGACGTCGGTACCTACCCGAAAGACTTCACCCAGCAGCTTTGTCGCTGGACATACGAGCTTAGCCTTGCGTGCGACGAGCCGGTGCGGATGGCGTTGGAAGCCTTCGTATGCGACCACCATGAAAAACTGCTTGCCGGACTCAACTTCAAATTCCTGATCGATGATCCACTGGCTCTGGGTATGGCGCAGTTCTTCAAGCGACTTGGACTGGACGGCTTGTGCACGCGATATGCCGTGGCACAGCGAAGCTGGCCGATGGTCATGGAGCATTTCGTGGTGATGGAGGATCTCGGTCATCCCATGGAGGACACGGTAATGGCGGCCCTGAGGCAAGCCTCTGCCGGCAGCAAGCGATTCGCCCAGGCCTCGCTGTACCTTCACCTGTCCAGGCCGGGTAGCCAGTGGGCGGGCTTTGACATCCCAGAACAGGATCAGCCCGCCATGATGGTCAAGATCGCGAACAGGCTGTGGAAGGCCGAGCCTGCGCTGCGCCAGCACATTGCGGCCACGGTCAACGCGTTTGCCTGCACCAGTGAACGCATGGCGGACGGCCTGATTTCGGCCAAGCTCGACGCGCAGATTGCCAAGGCATGCGATGCCTTGTACGTGCGCCAACTTGAAAGCGATTTGGGACTCTGAGGCACCAGCATGAAATTGTCTAATATTACCCCGCCCTTGCAAGACGACGGCACAGTTCATCCAAGCATCGCTGATCGGTACGAGACGGCCCTGGACTGGCTGCTGGGAAGGATTGGATACCAGGATGTGCAGGAGCGCAACCAGGGCGATAAACGCCTGGATCGCGCACTCATTGAGCACCTTTTCAACCTGGTGCCCATTACCTCCATGGATGCCAAGCAACTGCAGGATGAGGATGGCCAGCGAATGTTTGCGCTTTTGCTCGAATGCCTGAGGGACGGCTATTTCCTCGGGGAGATCCAGCGCGTTTCACTGGAGAGCATCGCCGCCAATCACCCCGATGGCATCATGGCCAAAACACGGCAGGTGAATATCGGCGACAGCTATCGGACTGTGGATCGATTGCCCTCCAAAATCGACTGGCTCGACCTGCTGATTGACAAAGACCCGGCCATGGCTCTGCGCTACCTAGGCGGACTGAATCTGAAGGGCATGGGAAGCTACGTGAAAAGCTACTTCATGCCGATCGGCGAGCACCCCACCCTGCTGCATCACCTGGACAGTCAGCGAGCACTCAAGTTCTTCAAGATCTTTGGCTGGGATCAGTGCAAGCAACACATGCGCGAACAAGAGATCGCCCAGGCCCTGGAGATCGATCTGGCGCTCTGAGGAGGTGTGAGCTACTCAGAGAACAAGGATTATCCGACAGCCCGGTACCGCTCAGAGGTATTTGAAATCCAGCGTCAGCGCTTCATCGAGTTTCACCCAGAAGCGCAGCTTCTTCTTCAGCACCTTGCCGTCGATCTCATGCACCAGGAAGGTGATCGAGTCAAACTGCTCGTTCCCCTGTCGGATGTAGTAGCGATCGACCGTCATGACCGTCCCTTTGGGTAAGGTGACCTCGGTGGCGAGGTTGTCCTTGTTGCTCCAGTGGAATTTCTTTGCGGCAATATTCAGGTGCGCGCCGAGGGAGGCGTTACGCTCCTCATGGTGCAGGTGAAATGTCCACTTTTTGGTCAGAGCGAGATGATCGGCCTTCAGGCGGGGGATAACGAGCTTCATGGTGATTCCCTGGGAGATATATTCATATGTGCGATTATTGCATATATTGATGTATGTCGATACCGTCTACCTGAATCCCTGTTGCCACCATCGTGTTCATCCCAATCAAAGCCAGAGCGTTGAAAATGACTGCCCTTGAGCATTTTCGAACAGAAAAAATCCATGTGATAGAAACCGGTCGACCCAGGTGGATCAATGTGGCTGACGGCTTGATCCCCATTGAGACGCCACGCCTTCTGTTCGAGTTGTACCGGAATCGACGGGTGGCTCTCATGATCCCGTGGATGGCTCAGGGTATGTGCACGCCCTTGCAAGAATCCTTGTGGGCGCAACACAAGGAAGTGCTCAGTCGGGCCACCACGAAACGCGACACAATTCCCTGGCTGCGCCGGGATTTCCGCGATGTCTGGCTGGAAGTTGCCACGGGACACAAGACGCCAGTCGACACTCCTTTTGAGATTGGCACCCTACTGAAATTGGGCGCCAGGATACCCCCAGTCTTTGTCCTTGCTGCATGGCATTCCCCCAAAACCAGCCAGCGGCATGAGAGACAGGCGGTGTACCACATGCTGCTGGAGCGCGAGTATCGGAACAATCCCCAGGCGTTCGAAAACGTTCAACTGAGCCTCGGCCAATCCTTCATGCTTCACCTGAGTGGTTGCCTGGAGATGGATCTGGGAAGGCTGTCAGAGCCCCTTCTGGCAGAGCTGCTGGAGGGTGAGCTGGCATTGTAGCCAGGGGCCAGCCCCCATGGGGCAGCATAACGACCTGCCTGTCCGGAATTCGATTTGTCCAGGCTGCAAGCAAACGCTGGAGCACCTGACTGCGGCCTTCTCTGGGGCCCTTAAATGCATTGCGTGGTTGCTTCAGCCAATGGCCAGGTCAATCAGCATCCGGGTCAGCTCCGGGCCCAGAAGGTGCCTAGCCGTGGCACCCCAGTAGTTGGGAATATCCAGGTCGGCACCCAGTCGAAGCAGCAGTGCCTGCATCTCGATATTCGAATCCAGGATCGCCACGTGCAGCGGGGTTTCGAAGCCCCCAAGGTCGTTGTTCAGGTCTGCCCCGGCATGGGCGAGCAAACGAATGATATCGCGCTCGGCACGCTCAAAATCCGCGCTCAGTCGGTCTGCGGGCAGTCGCCTGGCCTCCGCCCTCCAGATAGGGTTAAGGCGAATCTGAACCGCCCATTGCGGATCTTTGCCAATCGCCGCGTGGACAGGCCCACGCAACCCCGATTGGCTCCGAAGATTGGGGTTGGCGCCATGTTGAAGCAAGAGCGCCACGCCCGCCTGATTGCGCATGGCTGCGGCAATGATCAGTGGATCTTGAGTATCCTGGGTTGGCCGCACCCCGTGATTGAGCAGCAGCTTGAGCAGGACATTGTCGCCTCGGCTGCAGGCGCTGCTCAAAGGGTTGGGATGATCTTCAATGAAACGATCGAGGTAGGTCGGGTAGTGGCTGCCGGTGAACACATCCGGAGCGCAGTGCATTGTCGAGACCACCCTCTTGGGCGCGGTGACCGTTTCAAGGGCTACGAGGGCGGCTTCAACGCTCATCATTCGACTTCCTGTCTGCTCTTTGGCTGAAATTGGCCCGTCTTTTCCGGCATTGCTCGGGCCAGACGGGGCGTTCAGCTACTATAGCAGCCCCTGTACAGCTCAGGTGACTGGAATACCACCCCCTCTGGCCGTGAGCGTCTCACTCAGTCAACGATCATAGTCAGCATTGTCGGTCTGTGTGTTGCGCTGTTGTGCAGCCTGCGTCGACATCTGTTGATCGTCAGTGCGCAGGCCTGCGTCTGCCCCACCTCTGACAACCCCAAAACGCTCCTGAGTGCGCGCATCAAGCCCTGCTCTGCTGGCCTGTGTTGGGGCCCTGTTGTCAAAACGCACGTTCTCGGCGATGAAATCTTTGAGCTTTGCGCCCAAAAGTAGTTCGGCACCCGGTGCTGTGGTACGTTTGCTCCAGCTCTGAACGCTCTCAACATACCGATCGATCTGGCTGGGCTGCTTGAACAGCACCTTGCTGAAGTACCCATCAACGGCCCTCTCCAATCGCTCCTTGGTGGCCATGGCTGCGCCAAACTCCAGCGCCAGCTGGCGACCATCGCGGGTATTGTTGCGCTCCTCTTTTGAAAAGCGGCCCATCAGCCTGGCATCCACGACATGCAGCGCCGAGATAAACGCAAAGTCGTCGGCCCGTGCAATCGGCTTGGTGTACACCGCCTCGCCAAAGCCACGAACCAGGTTCGAGGTGTTGAGGAACAAAGTCGCATCGTTCTTGTAGATATCGATCGAAGAGAGGATTCTCAACCGCTCGCCTGTATAGGCCAGTTCTGAGACCACATCCAAAACGCCAGCGCTGCGCATGTCAATCTCGCCTGCGGCATTCATGAAGCGCAGTTTGAAATGCTTGTTCGCCAGGGCGTTAACCTGTTCGAAGCTCATGCCTTTGAGGGTCTTGGGGTCTATGCCGTTAACGAGATTGGCCGTGGCATTGAGGGTCAGGTGCTTCAGGTCGGGCAGGCTGGCGCGAAACGGCATGACGGCCTTGCTGAACACACTCCAGTCCCCGGTCTTGCTGGCGCCCAGCAGCGCCGCAGAAAAGTCTGCATAGGTCTCGCGGATTGAGGAGTCCAGCAGGTGCAGGATGGGGGCATAGGCCGCAAAATTGGGGCTGTTCTGTAAGGCGATCAACTGCCTGTTGGACGCCTGGCTTGCATGGTTGAAGCAGTGGCTCAGCTCGTGCGCTGCCATGTAGAAGTCATAGACGTTGCGATCGACCAGCACATTCTCTTCATTCTGGTAGGACAGCTTGTAGTACACCGTGCCGGGCATACCCGGTGCATCCGCGTGCGCCTGCACAGTCACGCTACACAGAATGTTGTTGTCCTTAGTGTTCAAGCGCATGGCGCCGCCCCCGGATTGTTGGCGAATCGCCTGGCGCAGCGTGGCGGGCAAGTCCTGCTCGTTGACCATTCGCACTGAACGTCCTTCCAGGTTGACCCCGTTGAGAAGCGGAAGCTCACCGATGCTCGCTTGAAGGCTGGTTGGCGCATCTGGGTTGACCGAAGCCTGCTGGGCAAAACTGGGGGCAGCAAGGCCCAGACTGGCACACGCGACGAATGCCGCAGTGGCGAGAAACCGGGATGGGTTCTTGATTTTCATGGATATTGAAGCTCTTTTTGATTTCAGTTTATGGCGGAAGGTGATCGCTTGGCAAACAGACCGCGCCGGCCCCTTGCGATCCGAAAGCTTTATCTCTATATTGGCCGAACTCTCATTCGGGGACTGACTCATGCATATGCTCTACGATGATGAACAAAAGGCGTTCTCTGGCATCATTCTTCATGCTGGGCAGCACCGAAACATCCAGGTCTTTATCCCTACGGACGATGCGCCGGCAGACTTTGCGGCATGCTATGCGCGCTTTAAACGCCTAAGCACCGCGCCAGAGCTGATCTGCGAACAGATCCAGCAGTCGCTCGATGCCGCGCCCGACGAGTCGGTGTACAGCACGCTGTGCCTGCTACAGGACTCGCTCAAGGAAAGTCGCTTCCGCTTTGGCCAGGAGGCTGAAGGTTATTCGCCGGAGAAGTACGCTGAAACCGAGGCCTGGATCGAGCAGTTTGCCGAAACGGTTGAGCACCTCAAGGCCGCCTCTCCCGCCGAGTTCAAGCATCACCTGTATTGCCACCACCTGAACCTGGGCGACGAGTCGGCAGCCGTGTTCCGCCTGCACAACATCGACCTGGACGTCTTCGTGACCGAATTGCATATGGCGCATATCGACCAGATCATGGCCCGACTGCATGTTCCGGCCCAGGAAGGCTCACCTTCCAGAAGCCAGCTGCACTAATTCCATGTCGACGCTGTCTCTGCATGAGGTTATCCAGGCGCTGGCCGACCCCGAGTGCGAGGATGCGGCGGATGCACTCTACCTGGCCATCTCAGCGCTGAACCAGAGGATCCGAGATCACTGCACGCCTACAACATGGTCATTGATGGCTGAAGAAGCCGATCTGCTGCTGGATCGCTTGGCGCCTGCCAGCACAGAAGGCGTGCTGGTGTACTGGATGAAGCAGTACGTCACCTTGGGTCAGTCATTTGCCAACGTGGTGCATCGCTATGTCGATCCCGGAGGCTCCGCCTTGGGTTGTGTTGTAGTGTGGCAAGTGGTGATCGGTGATTGCGCTGCAGTCCGTGCCCAGATCCTGGAGATCCTTGAGAACAGCACCGTGAGCGAGATCGTGATCGCGTGCGTGTTTGCTGATCAGCGCGTGGAAGCCTCTCTTAGGGCTGACTTTGCCAAAGTCATCAACTGCCCGCTCACCTTCATCAGCCTGTGTCGCTCTGATGCAAGGGGCATGACTGGCCTGCGCAATCGCATCTTTCAACGGTTCGCGCTTCCAGACTGCTGGCAAGCGCTCACATTCATGCCACGAAACCTCATCGAGCGTATCAACAGATAGTCCTATCTACCCCGTGACCATTTGGATAGAATTGTTGTCTATAGCGTATATTGATAACGAAAATCCAGTAAAGCCATGACAACCCTCTCAGCACTGCCGCTGTACGATCAATTTTCCGCCTGTATCACCTGGCTGCAAGACTATCCACTGGCTTATACAGCAGCCCTCTGCGCCCTACTCCTACTGGGCGCCTGGCTGGCAAACCTCGCGCTCAAAGGTGTCATCGTGCGGGGGATCAGTCATGTATTGCACCTGACCGTGTTTGAGTCCAACAGTCGTGGCCTGCCCCACAAGGTTATCTCACACCTCTCCAACGTGGTTCCCGCCTGGATTCTGGCAACCGGCGTGGGTTTTATCCCTGGGCTGCCCAAGGCCGCCATGACGGTCACCAACAATGTCTGCAGCGCCTTTATCATCCTGTGCTTCGCCCTGTTCCTGTCGGGCTTGCTGGACATGGCCCATGCCCTGTATCAAAGGCGCCCCTCGGCCAAGTTTCGGTCGATGAAGGGCTACATCCAGGTCATCCGCCTGCTATTGGCCATCGTCACCCTGATCCTCTGCATCGCGACCCTGGTAGACCGATCGCCACTGATTCTCTTGTCAGGCCTGGGTGCCCTCGCTGCCGTGCTGCTGTTGATTTTCCAGGGCACCATTCTTTCAACCGTAGCGGCGGTGCAGATCAATGCCGGGGGAATGGTGAAGCTCGGCGACTGGATTAAAATGGATCAATTCAATGCCGATGGCGTGGTTATCGATATTGCTTTACATACAGTGCGAGTGGAGAATTACGATCTCTCAATTTCTAGCATACCCATAAATAAATTGATCACAGAAAGCTTCGTGTCGTATCGCCAGATGACCCAGTCCAATAGCCGCAGGATCAAAAAAGCCTTTTACATCGATCAATCCACCGTGCATTTCATGGATGAGGCGGAAAAAGCCAACCTCAGCCGCTTCGGCCTGCTCAAGGATTACCTGAAGGCCAAGGAGACCGAGCTGGAGCTTTGGAATCAAAACCTGCCCGCCGATAGCCGCGAGCTGGTCAATACCCGCAGGATCACCAATCTGGGCAGCTTCCGGGCGTACCTGGAGCTGTACCTGCGCAACCACCCTGGGATCCACCAAGATCGCACCCTCATGTGCCGGCACATGAATCCAACACCACATGGACTTCCCATTGAGATCTATGCCTTCACCAACACTTCCGTCTGGACGGAGTATGAGAAGATCCAGGCTGATATCTTTGACCATATATTGGCAATCATGCCAGAATTCGGCCTAGCCGTTCACCAGCAACCCACGGGTCGCGATCTGATGATGCTGGGCACACGTTCAAACATCCCCTCATAAAAACAAGAGAGATCTTTCCATGAATAAGTCCCCAATTCGCGATGCATTTTACAAGGCAGGCAAAGGTTTTGAGCTGCTCACCACGGCAGTAGTTGACCTGTTTGATGAGGTCGCTGGCACCAAGAAGCCCTTCTCCCTCCGGGATTACGAAATAGATCCTCTGGCGGATCGATTTGCTGTGCACGCCCTGGGCAACACAACCCGCCTGAAAATCCCTCTGGGTGACGTGGATCCCAGTGAACTTTCCGTCAGGCACGATGGTACCAGGGTGCTTTTTTCGGTAGAGGCGTTTTCAAAGGGGTTCTTGATCGAAAATCTGAGGCTGTACTTGCAAGGTATCAGGCCAGAACTCCGCGAGGAGCAGGCACAAGAACTGGCGCACTTGCGCTGGAGCAGCTGCTCGGCAAATGACCTAAATGTCTGGGTAAAAGCCTGGCTAGGGAGCTCGAATGAGGGCGCTGAGGAGGGAGATCTGTGGTCTTCACGCGCCATGACCATGGCCAAACCGCTTCATGCCGCCCTCGTTGAGCTTCGCGATAAAGGGGAACTGGAGCTCAACATTACTTCCTATCGCAAATTCCTTACACTCGATGGCTATGTCGCATTATCGCATAACCAAATCCTGAGTGAGCATGCCCGTGAAATGTTGCGCACCTGGCTTATGTCCCTGCCGGGCTTTAACGAAGATGATGCGCTCAATGGCAGCATGTCTCGATATGCGCATGAGCACTATGGCTATTTGTCCATGCAGTTAACCTGCCTGCTCACGGAAAGTGCCAATATGGGCAAGGCCCGCTCCTACCGAATGGGGAATGCGGATATCGAGTACGCCTCTGCCAAGGTGATTCGTGACATCACAGCAGTTTTGTCTGATGGCGTGCTGACCATTGAATTGGTGCATGCAGAGCCAGGGTTCAGGGCTGTTCCAATACAGCTGCAGGAAATCAAAAACTAAGCTCCTGCTTCGAATCTTCGCAAACAAGGCGAAAAACCCATGAAAACGAAACTCTTGTTTCGTTTTTGTTTAAGGTGCCCTTCACTCGGGATACCAGGGCATCAGTACAATATGAGCACTGCGCCAAAGGAGCTTTAAGTGAACAGCATTGACGATGTAGCCTGTGCCCTGCGCCACCTGGACAACCTGATTCTGCGTAGCCCGCTCTCAGCGGTTGAAGTTCGGCGCGACGGTATCGCGCAGTTAGAGACTCAGTGCTGACCAATGACTGGATCGATGAGGCTGTAGCGACCCTCGCCTTCAAAAATATTCTCGCCTTCAAATACAACTACCACACCCTTTTTCGCATGAAGGACGGCTTCCCCTTGTTCAGGGAGTACCAGGACATGCTGCTGGACTTGGGCGTACGGCTCGAACGTGCAGTCGTAAGCGTCTTGTCAGGCAAACCCATGGATGGCCAGGCGGTGCCGGCAGAGCAAGCCGTAGGGCTTTACCTCGATCGCATCCCCGCCTCACTCAAGCAAAGGTCGTGGCGTGAATTGCACCAGGCCTGGTGCGGGACACTGCTGATGCGCCACGACCTTTCCAGTCTTGACCCAAGCCCCTTCAATGACGCCACCCTGCTCAAGCTCTACAAGCTGACCCGAGAGCCCCGATTCGTGCAGCACATGCAGAGCGACCTGGTGGTCGAAGCGCTGGCCCTGGATCTTGGGCTTTAGCCCGCGACGCCGTCATCCTCTACTGCTGCGCAGTACACCCATCCCTCTGGTAGCTTGAACCGTGCATACCAGGAGCCAATAGCCAGCTTGTCCTCGGCAAACGCCTCGGCTTTCGGCAGGAGGGCGGGAAATACTTCGCCTGTCCGGCAAGCATCACGCAAGTCGCACGCTTCGATCAACTGCACGCGCCCTGCTCGCAAATGCCCCCGCAAGGATTTCTTGGTGACTGGGGCTTCTCGGGGGAGGCGCCAGGTCAAGGCCAGCCAGGACAGGTTCAAGTCGAAAAAAAGGCCGAAGCCTGAGCGATCGATGATGTGCTTCGCATCGAAATCGACCGTGATGCTCCCATACACCGGCTCTACCAACGGTGTCTCAATGGCCTCCAGCATTTCTCCCCAGGTCGACTTCGAGATCCACGACAGATCCGGTTCCGGGTTATCTGCCCACAACCCCAGGCGTTCGTCCATCAGGATATGGCCACAGGTCTTGACCCCTGCCCAATAACGCTTCTGCCCCTGGTGGACAATGATGAGGTTGACGTCATCCAGGCTGCAGCTCATGCCTGGGCCCTCTTCTTCAGCAGATTTTTTTTGCGTTCAAACGCCCGCTCCTTTTCCTCCTGTGTGAGCGGGAACGTCTCGAACCCTGTCAGGTCGACGCGGAAGGTCTGGTTTTCAAAGGCCTTCAAGTAGAACTTCTGGCCACACCAGTGGGCCAGCACCAGCTGGATTTCATCCTCGGAGGCTTCAATCTGCCGCACGGCCAGGCCGTGCTTGAGTTCGTTTTCAATGCCAGGATTCAGGGGGTACACCGGGGTGGTGTTCTTGGGCGGGAAGGCAAGCGGGTAATGCTGTTGAATGGTCGAGAGCAGGGACAGAGTGCGTTCATGCTTTCTTTTGCGTCGCTGAGCTGTAATGGGGCCGAGCATGGCGGTCTCCTCTTTGGGCTTCAACCCAATATATCACTTAAGGAGTTACTGCCCCAGTGTTTTCAGCCATCCGATGGGCTCATGCCGATGGCAGCGTACCGCGCCAGGCGCAGGGTAAACCCGGAGCTTGACCTAAGAAGCCCGTTGATAACGCATGGGGCGACTTCATAGGCGCTCAGTAGATGATGGGCTTGCCGGCTTTCTCATCATTTGCTGGTTGCTCGTCTGCTTGATCAGCTGCAAGCTCAGCATCCGTGGTCTGGAGCGTCTCTGTCGCATCAGGCGCTGGCGCCGTGATGTGGATGGCAGGCAGTTCGATCGGCGCCGGCTTGTCACCGGCATGAGCGTACAGTGCGGAGTAGGCCAAGGTCAGGCCCAAGATCAAGGTCGAAATTTTCATGAGGCACCGGGCGGTCGGGGAAATGGTCGGCTTTTCCGATCAACCAATTATCACTATAATCGAGATGGATAACAAGGAGGACTCAATGCCCACCTGAAGCGAGGGGGCTCCATCCATTTCCAATGGAATTGGGTGGAGGGGAATCGCGGGCACGTCAGTGCCCAGGTCTTTCCTGTTGTTGCACGTACTGTTTGATCACCTCCAGCGGGGCGCCTCCGCAGCTCGCGATGAAATAGCTTCGACTCCATAGCGTTGGCTTCTGGTAAAACTGAGCCAGGTGGTCGGCAAAGAGATTTCGCAGGCGTCGACTGGTGCCCGTCTTCAAGGCGTTGACAAAATCAGCGATGGCCACTGACGGAGGCAGCTCGATCAGCAGGTGAACATGGTCGACCTCACCATTGATTTCCTTCGCCTCTCCGCCCCACGCCAAGCAGCGTTCACGGGCCTGTTGCGAAAACTCATCGAGCATCGCTCCGGTCAGGCATTTTTTGCGGTATTTAGTCACCATAACCAAATGATAGTTGAGTGAATGCGCGCAATGGTTTAGGGTGTTTACATGGATTTGAGTCATGGTACCATCTTGGCCGATGACACTGAAAAGCGCAAGGTGAGCTATAAGCTCTACCCCTCGAAACAGCAGGAAATCCTGCTGCTCGAACTGCTGCGCAGTCATCAGCAACTTTACAACGCCGCGCTGCAGGAACGCACTGAGGCCTGGCAGAAATGCGGCAAATCCATCTCCTACGCTGATCAATGCAAGTCACTGACCCTCATTCGGCAGAGCTTGCCCGAATGGACGTTTGCCAACTGTTCCAGCCAGCAAATGACCTTGCGCAAACTGGACAAGGCGTTCCAGGCATTTTTCAGGCGCATTAAAGCCGGTGAAACACCGGGTTACCCGCGCTTCAAATCCCTGCAGCGTTACCCCGGTTTCAGCTTCAAGGGCCATGGTGATGGCTGGCGGTTTACCCCTGGCGCAGATTGGAAGCACGGTTCTCTGCGTATCGGTGGTGTTGGCCATATCCGTTGTCGGGGCCGCGCCCGTCAGGGCGGGCGTGTCTGTGCTTCGGATCTGTTGTTTCGCAATGGCACCTGGTGGCTCTCGTTGACGGTCGAACCCAAACTTATCGAGCGCACACGTACGTCTGACGCGGCGGTGGGTATCGACTGGGGCGTTGCCCAGTTCCTGACCATCGCCGATGAATTCGGCGGGCATCGGGTGATAGAGAATCCTCGCTACCACCGCTGTTCAGCAGAATACATCGCCGCGCTGCAACAAGCCGTGTCGCGTAAAAAGCGGGGGTCGCAGCGTCGGAAACGGGCCGTCAAAGCCCTTGGCGCCGCCCGTGCCCAACAGTCTCGGCAGCGCCTGGACTTTCTTCACAAGGTCAGCGCCAGCCAGGCAGAGCACAATGCGCTGATCGCCATGGAAGAGCTGCAGGTACGGAACATGACCCGCAGTGCCAAGGGCAACCTGGAAGCGCCTGGAAAAAATGTTGCACAGAAATCCGGGCTGAATCGAGAAATTCTCGATACGGCTCCTGCATTATTCAATCAATTGATTCGCTACAAAGTGAAGGAAACTGGTGGCGAATTCGTTGACGTGCCGACCCGAAAAGCGAAGCCAAGTCAGACCTGCCCTGCCTGCGGGCAGGTAGTAAAAAAGACCCTGGCTGAGCGTATTCATCAGTGCCCCTGTGGGCATCGCGAGCCGCGAGACGCGGCCTCGGCACGAGTGGCTTTGAATTGGGCTCTGCATGGGAAACCTGTAGCGCCTATCCGGTGTGGAACAGGCCGAGACGGGAGCTGTTAGCCCGTGAAACTCCACCCATTTGCTTATGCAATTGGTTGGAGTAGTTCATTTCTACGAGGTCGTTCAGCCCGAGACCGGTACCACCCATCGCACGTTCCTCGGGTTGCATTTCGATTCGCTGGAGAACATTAGGGAGGCCGGCTCGACTGTAGGTCACGGCACAGGAAACAACCCGCTGCTCTTCAATGCCGACTTGTACGTTGACTGCCGAAATCGCCTGGAAACAGGGCGCAAGATCCTGATGATCCGCACGCTCGCACCCTGGTCATCCTCTACTACGACCTTGGCCAACACAACCTGCTACGCGAGCTCTCGGCGCGCCTGGACACCTTTCATCGCGACCTCAATGCGGTGTTCAAACGCTCAATCAACCAGCACGACAAGGTGGATCAGCCGCTGCTCGCGCTCAATCAATTGCTCATCGAGAGCTCGTGATGCCTGGGCAGGAAACTGGCCGCGACCGTTGACGCCTTATATGCTATATTGAATTCTCTGTTGGACAGGTTTGCCCTGTGGCTCACCGTCCTCGATGCCCAGCCAAACAGACAGCACCCGAAGGGATTGTTCTATGACCGTCTACGTTGACGACATGAAGGCCAAATTCGGCAACATGGTGATGTGCCACATGATTGCAGACAGCGACGAAGAGCTGCATGCGATGGCGGACGCGATTGGCGTCGCCCGGCGTTGGCATCAGGCACCACCCCGCCATCACAGTCACTACGACATCGCCCAAAGCAAAAAGGCCATTGCCATCAAAAACGGTGCAGTGGCGATCACCTGGGCCGAAGCGGGCGCCATGTGTGCAATGCGCAGGGCCACGGGTCGCCTGGGAACTCCTGAGGAGGCCACAGCCTGGCGGACTAATCGGAACACGTCTGAGGCCAACGCCCCCACCGTTCCGTCCGCACAAGACGCACAATCCGCACCAGGTGTGACGGCGGATCTGTTCGGTTGAATGATGAAAACCCATCCCTTTGCAGACTGCCCCGAGGTTGATTACCAACCATGACAACGCTGACCCTGGCCCTCAAGGGGGAATACTTCGACGCGATCCTGGCTGGTACCAAACAGGAGGAATATCGCCTGGTCACGCCCTATTGGCGCAAGCGCCTGGAGGGCCGCGACTATTCGTGCATCGAGCTGACGCGAGGCTACCCACGCCGCGATGACGCCTCCAGGCGGCTGCGACTGCCCTGGAAAGGCTTTCGCGTAATCACGCTGACGCATCCGCATTTTGGAGCAGAGCCGGTCACCGTTTTTGCGATCAATGTCCAGTCCGAAGCATTGGCAGCGCCACAATCCCAAGGCGCGACGACCGCGACAAGCAGCCCAGCCGGCAAAGCCGTGCTGGAACATGCCGACTGCCCTGGAGGCCACATGCACTCCCTGCACCACTACGCCATATTCCAGCGGCCCGAAGCGTTCGGCCAGGGGATCAGGCTGCTTGGGTTCACCCGCGATACGCCGAGTGACGAGGCGCTTGCCGAAAGCGGTCACCTGGCGCTTGCCCTCGATACGACCCTGGCCAGCGAGGTCGCGGCACAGTATGCACTGGAGGCGCCTGAGCGTCGACAGGCGCTTGCGCACAGCCCGAGGGCACTCATCATCGAGGGCAGTCTGTGGGAGACCGGCGTAACGGCCTATGGCCCCTTCCTGAATGCGCAAGAGGCGCATCTGCACACCTGGAAACTGGGTTCGATTCATCGAACCATGATCATTTCGCTTGAACAGCCACAGCGTGAACTGCGCGTGCAGCGCGCCGTGAATATAGTGCGGCTGCGCGAGGAATCGGCACTGTATCACGGGGTGATGCAGGATCTGTACGACATCAAGCGCCCGCACGGCAAATGCCAGCCCCGAGCCGACAAAGCCTGCACTCACTGTAACGCCCAAGACCGACTGGACAATGCCCTGGCCGAGTACCCCGGCCCTCGGGTCGTGTGCTCCTGAATCTACAATAACAACAACTGGAAAATAACATGAAAACAATAACAAAACGCTGGAACGCCGACCTTGTATTTGGCCTGGTGTGGATTGCCTGTGCGGGGATCAACCTGGTCAAAACCGCCACTTTCATCCACGAGGGCCACAATCTCCTCTCGACCGAAGTGGCTGGCAACTTTCTAATTTCACTGGGGTTCGCAGGCATGGGTGTGGCCTACCTATTAAAAATGCGCAGGGCAATTCCAGCCGAAGGCAATGAACACATCCAGGAACAGGCCGCTTCTGAGAAGTCTGGCTCCTGAACCTTCTGACTATTCCAACGGCAAGACGCCAGTTCGACAGAAGACTGGCGATCGAGCAGCACAGGAGAAGATTATGGCACCATCAGACAAATACCGAAGACCCAGCGCCCAAGTGGCAATCCCCTTGCTGCTGGCATTCTTTGCTGGTATGCATCTGGTGCGGATCACCACAAAACTCAGCGAGGGGCTTGGATTTTTCTCGTTCGACGTGATCAGTTCGCTGATCATTACCCTCGGCTTTGCCACTATTGCAGTCGCCTATCAGCTTAGCCTAGTGAAATTGGCTCAGGCTCACCTGAGGGCCACCGCCGCCGCTGATACCTCGGCGCCTGACGAAGCTTGATTGCCAGGTCAGGCGCGAGACAAGGGGCTGGCACCGTGAGGCTCTGCTACTGACCTGCAGCTTCTGGGTTGTTGATCGTGATGCTTAGGGCTTGGCCATCTGGCAGGTCGATCTTTTTCGGCTCCCCCCAGACAAATTCAACAAACATGCTCTTGGTGGTCGAGCTGGTCATGCCTGTGGGCAAGGTACAGTCTTTGCTGGCTGCGACCAACTTTTGGTCTTTGAGCGCCTGTTCCGTGAACCCGACGTAAGCCCTGACCCCGGTGGCGTCACTGTTGGTGGGTAGAACGGTGACCGTGGTTGCACTGACCGTATTCAACACGACAGATAGTTTGTCCGGGCCCTCGGCAGGGTTCACGTCCATGGTAATGCAGAGCGCCTGGCTGGGAGGAGATTGCAATTCGCCCGAGCTGACCGTGGCCGAACGACCAACTTGGGTCGTCAGTGCCGAAGAAAGACCTGGGGCGTCGATCGAGATAACTACGTTGTTCGGTTCCGCATGGGCCGCGCCGACTATGAGGGCGAAGACCAGCGGCAGGGTTTTGATCAAGTTCATGGATGCTCCTTGGTGTCACGACTATCGGTTAAGTGGATATTGCCTTTATTCCGGTAAGACCCTGTGCACACCTATGCACCTGGCCCTATGACAACCTACTGCCTGGCAGCAGGTGCCAGGCCTTGCGCGCTCAATTCGCAGCAGGCAGGGTCACCGGCATGGCGCCATTGGCAGGTCGACTTGGCACAGGCCTCGCTGTACTTGTCGATCGCACGAAGCTGGACAAGCTGCTCCGGGGTGTAGTGCATCTTGTCGGCATAGGCTTCGGCGTCAGTGGCGCACATGATGGGGACAATTTCTTAATCGGTCAATATATGTTTAACCCGAATAGCCGATAAGGCATTTACCCGTGGCGGGATTGAGGCGACAATAGCGTTTCACTTGAAGGCCTGCGGGAACAAACCTCTGTCAGAAGGTTGGCTAGGACTGTGCGTCGCCTCGTCATTTTGAATGAGGGCCTCGGCCCTGCGGGTTTGGGAGAACATCGCCGTGAAAGATCCTGGGAAGCTGATTGCCGCCAAACTGAAATTTGCCGAGGAAGGCCGCTTCCTCACGGGCGATAAGGCCCAGCCGGGAAATTCGCGCATTCCACCGGGGCAAGGCCTGGTGAAAGGCTTGCCTGTGCTGGATTTGGGAGTACAGCCCGAGATCGCGATCGAGGCGTGGACGTTGGCACTGGGGGTGCGTCAGGCAGCCCAGGGTGCTCGATCACCAGGCGATCGCCAGCCTCCCTCAGTCGAGGATCAGCGCCGATATCCATTGTGTCACCAGCTGGACACGGCTGGACAGCCAATGGGAGGGTGTCCTCCTGACCGACCTGGTCGCAGGCCTTGGGATCGATGAGCGCGCCCCCTACGTCCTCCTGCACTGCGAAGATGACTACACGGTCAACGTTCGCCTGTCTGATCTGCTGGCATCACAGTCCATGCTCGCACACACCTACGATGGCGCCCCGATCAGCACGGAGCATGGCGGGCCCTATCGCCTGGTCATCCCCTCCCTGTACTTCTGGAAGTCGCCGAAATGGCTGAGGCGCATTGAATTTTTGCAGGAGAAGATCCCTGGCTATTGGGAGCAGCGTGGCGACCATGACATTGGCAACCCCTGGCGGGAGGAGCGCTACGGCCCCAAACAGGCATTGCCGCGACCAGCCGAGCCTACCCAGTCGCCGCCCGCGCCAGCACCCCAGGATCACAGCCGCTGGCGGCGTTTCGTAACCTGGTTCAACACATACGTTTGAAGGTGGTACATGAAAACCAATCATCGACGCAATTTTAAAGAAACCCGCGACCCCAGGGCTGTCTTTGCTCGCTACATTGTTGGTGGCAACTCGCGCCGCCTGGAGCTTTCCGACAGGGAAGTCACTGCGTATGCAACGTGCACCAGCCACACCAACGGCAAGCGCGGGATCGCCAGGGACAAGTGCGGCGCCAAGAAGTTTGTCAACTCACGGGCGCGTTTTCACGAGCGCCAGGCGCTGGCCAGGCTGGTTCGCAAGGGTGTCTGCACTGAGAACGACCCGGATTCTGGATCTGATGCCATTGGGTATAGCGACGATCTCGTCGATTAATAGATTTATTACCACATCAACCGGTACAATCAAAGAAAAACAAAAAATGAGGTGGTTATGAAAGGGTATCTCCCTTCGGTGCTGATGAAGCCTGAGCGCTCGCTCAAGATCTGTGTATTGAATGGCAGTCGCCAGATTGAGATGGTCATCGACGGCCAGTGGGTGTGCCTGGAGGTTAAGCCGGAGGCAGGTTTGCCAAGGGGTATCTACCAGCTTGCCGATGCCAAAGACCCAACCCAAACGCGGGAATCGGCTGCATATTCCAGTGCGATCGTGCATGTCAACGATCGACACGTGTGGCAATTTTCCGACGATGGCATCGTGAAGCACGCTCGGAGCCTGTTCAAGGGTGAGCCGAAAGTCGGCCAGCCGTACGATGTCAGTTACGAGGGGGGGCGGGGCATTGCGGTGGATGTGCCTCAGCAGGAGCGAGCCAAGCATCGGGTGCACACACCTGAGAGCGGGCTTTCGTTGGGCAGATAGTCAGTAGGCGGGGATTGATTTTACACCGCTGCCCGCTTGATCAATCCTGGGTACCAGGGCATCACGCGGGGACACATTTGTAATGGCAATGGTGCGTGTGCGCGCCACCCATCCGCCCGCTTCCCAGGCCATGAACTCGATCCGAATGCGCGTGGGCATGACCTTTTTCACAATGGCCGGGATGTTTTGCACTGCCCTGCCGCCAAGGCTTTTGAAATTCCAATAAACCTTCATACCCTGCACGAACTCGCGGACGTCGCCGATCATGCAGGGTGGAAGCGTTTGCGGCGCCGCAGCACCCAACTGCCCAGAGACCATGAAAAACCTCGCAGATCGATGCTCAAGGTGGAATGGCTGGGCGATATCAGACCTGGCCGAAGGACATTGGCAGGCGCTGGTTGTCCATCGGCGCCGAGCCCTTGGGGCGATGGCTCAGGGACAGGTGGGGCACAGAGCGGAACTCGTACGTCCAGTTGCCGCGCTTTTTACGAGCGAGCTCAACATGGATCAACGAGCCGAACACTTCCTTGACGACGCCAGGTACAACCTGGGAAGGCGTCTTGTCGCAGGACTGTGGCAGGGTGAAATAAACGGTGTCATTGGTGCGAAAATGCTGATCCATGAAAAGGTTCTCCTTGTGTTATTCATGAACATTGGCTGGTCAACGGGCTGCCAGCCAATCAAGCAACAAATTCTACGCCCCAATTGCCAATTTGTCAAATAACCGAAATGGCTTTTTTGCTGCTTCCCAGGTCATTCCTTACAGACTGCAGTGTCAGCGGCTATTTCTTTGTGCTCAAAGGTGATTCCAGCCCCGAGTGTGGCGCCGATCCAGACGAAGATGCCAATAGGGCCTGCTGCATACGCCACAAGCACGGCCAGGGCAGTGGCCAAAGCAAATCCAAGGCAGTAGCGCAGCCATTTCGGCAGATACCGGCAAAACCATTTCACCACAGCAACGCGTTCCTGAGGCTCTACGTGACGGTAATCTGGGCTGTTGGGGTCATCAAGACGATGCATGACGATTTGGACAACTACGAACATCCAGCCCGCCCCCAAGATTCCCAGAAATATTCGGGTCGGTTGATCATCACTCACGAAGCCGAGGGTGCAAGCGCTGATCCCTGCAAACATCAGCAAGCACGCCAGCACCAGCAAGCACTTTGTTGCAATCGTTTTCAGGGTTGGTGCCTCGCGGTGGGTTCAGGATGCGAAGGGTTTTGACAGTGCCACCTGCGCCTTCTGGCTATAGCTGGCTCACTTGTGAAACCAAGCCCCAGGCGCAGACTCGAACAATGCAGCTTGGCATCGGGCCTTTCAGAGCCGTTGGGCTGTCTCAAGGCGCGAGTTCGGATTTGTCGCGCAGGGAGACTTCTTGAAATTTACGCCGCATGGCGTCCTGCGACTTTCCCGCTCCTGTTGAGACAATCTCCTGATCCAGGCGACGAATGAGGCGGCGTAGCGCGGATGCCGCCTCCTGATTCGTGAGAAATTCCTGTCCATCCACTGCCATCGCCAGATCCGGGAATTCCTTCGCTTTGGAAGCAAAGCGTTCGTAGAAATAGGCCGTCACTTCTTTTAGTTGGATCAAGTCTGTTTCATACGACGCGCAAACGGCATAACCTGCGATCACACACCCCGCGAGCAGGATGGCAAAGAGATTTGACAACGCATCCTGGGCTTCAGGCGGTAGCGGGCCGCTGATGAGGAAAGCAAAAAGGCCGAACACGCACAGCGCCATGATCGCCATGACTGTCAAGCTGTTGACCAGCACTGCCGGCAGTGCTGTCAGCAGCCTGTGTTTTCGTGGCTCACCTTTGCCGCACTCTTCGCGAAGCTCATCGAGCAGTCCCTTGCATTCGCCCCGCAAGACTTGCGACTGACCCTTGTGAAAGGCCTGAGTATGAATCATGGTGAATTCCTTACGCGTCAAATTCGCGAACGCCGCGACGAATGCGGCAGGCTTCGGACTCGTTACGAATCATGCCCTGCACCTTCTCGGATTCGAGAATACCCGCAAGCGTAACATTCGGTGTGGTGCGGTCGGAGGTCACCAGGGAGACGTTGCCCAGGCCCACCAAGCGCATTAGAAAGGGCTTGAACAAGGCGTAGTCCTTGACACGGTACAGCTCCAGTTCGTCAGCATGCTTGTTCAACACGCCCCGGTAGGTGAACAGGCGTTGATTGGTCAGCACATAGCGGGTGTTTTTCACCACCAGCCACTGCCACAGGGCAATCAGCAGCGGGAATGCCATCCAGCAGAACAGCGTGGCGGCAAAGAACGTCCCTGCGTTGTTCCATTGGGATGGTCTACCCTCCCAGACTATTTGTTCGTTAGCATTCAGGTGAGGCATCGACATGGGATCTACTCGCACTGGGTGTCCATAGACTCTACCGGAGACCCTTAAGGCAGTCAATTTAGCACTAATCCGAGTAATCCAGTCCCGCTTATGCCGGCCAGGATCTACAGAAGTCGAGCGCCGCGCAGATTCAGCCGGGCCGATATATTGCGAGGTGTGTCTGCCCCTGACTGGCGCGAGTCCTAACTCAGGGGTGTTTGTGCAGATCAATGCCCTTCATCCCCGCCCAGCCATTTTCAATATCCAACAAAACCGTTGCCCTATCAGCCGCAGAACGCCAAAATATACCCAGCTGAGACAATTCCAGAATAAAAAGAGAGCCCAATGAGAGCATATAAGGCCTTCTGCGCCCTGTCCGCCGCTATTTTACTGGCAGGTTGCGGCAACAGCGGTGCGCCATCCCAGAACCACCGCGCCCCGACCGCAACCCCTGTCCACACCCAACACGTCGACCTGCAACGCTATACCCCCACGCTGACGGTACTGGGTCAGGCCGTCGCCTCGGCCCAGGTTGATATCAAGGCCAAGACCACCGGCCTGCTTGAAGCCAAGCACTTCGCCGATGGCAATGCCGTGGAGCAGGGGCAAGTCCTGTTCACTCTGGAACAGACTGACCTGAACCTTGCCTTGAAACAGGCCGATGCCCAGCTGCAGAGCGCCCGCGCCAGCCTCGACCAGGCCCTGCGCGAAGAGCGCCGGCAAGCCAATTTGCTGGCAAACAAAGCCGTCGCCCGGCAGGACTACGACAACGCGCTGAGCACCCTTCAGGTCGAGCAGGCCAGGGTCAACTCCGCCCTGGCCGCCCGCGATATCGCCCGCAAAGGGATGGCGGATTCCGTGATCAAGGCCCCCTTCTCCGGCAAGCTGGGAATAGCAACGGTGTCGGTGGGTGATTACCTCTCGCCCTCCAACAACCTGGTGACGCTCACGGCGGTTTCCCCCATGTGGGTGACCTTTGCCCTGTCTCAGCTCCAGTACCAGGCCATGTTCCCTGCCGGACTGGACGATGCCAAGGTCAATGTGTTGCTTGAGGATGGGTCGGTCGTGGGCGATGCCAAGCTGGACTACACCTCGCCCGAGATCAGCAGCAGCTACGGTACCGTGACGCTCAGGGCCTCCCTGGGTAACGACGATGACCGACTCAAGGCGGGCCAATACGTGCGGGTGACCGTCAGTGGGGCCAGCCTAGCCGATGTCAGCCTGATCCCTTTGAAGGCCGTTCAGCAGTCAGAAGCCGGGCCCTACGTCTATGTGGTCAAGGACGGTAAGGCGCAGCGCCAGGCGGTGGGCAACAACGGCTGGAGCACCACCGAATACCAGGTGGCGAGCGGACTTGAAGCAAACGCCCAAGTCGTCCTGGACAACCTTTTGAAAATCTATCCGGGTGCCCCTGTTGAGGTGGTTCAGGATGACGCCGCAAACAAGGATGCAAAATGACCAGTTTCTTCATCAAGCGACCGATTTTCTCGACGGTCATCAGCCTGATCATCATCATCGCCGGCACCCTGGCTTCGCTGGGCTTACCGGTGATGCAATACCCCGCCATTTCCCCGCCCACGGTGAATATCAGCGCCACGTACACCGGGGCCAGTGCTGAGACCCTGGCCAAGGTGGTCGCCGCGCCGATCGAAGATGTCCTCAACGGCGTGCCTGGCCTGCTGTATTACAACTCGACCTCAAGCTCCGATGGCGGCATGCGACTGACCGCGACCTTCGAGGTTGGCACAGACATCGACATGGCCGTGGTGGATATTCAGAACCGCCTGCAGGCCGTCACGGCACGTTTGCCCGAGGACGTGAACCGCAATGGCGTCACCGTGCGCAAGCGCAGCAGTGACATGCTGATGGTGCTGGCGCTGGTTTCCCCAGATAACAGCCGCTCGGCCCTTGAACTTTCCAACTACGCCTCCTTGAACTTGGTCGATGACCTCAAAAGGGTACCAGGCGTGGGCGATGTGCAAATCTTTGGTGAAAAGAGCTATTCCTTGCGTGCCTGGATCAACCCGGAAAAAATGGCCGCATTGGGCATCACCATGACCGATGTGACGTCGGCGATTGCCAGCCAAAACAATCAAAATGCGATCGGCAAGATTGGCGATGAGCCTGTCGCCGGATCCCAGCAACTGACCTTCACCGTCACCGCCAAAGGACGCTTGATCAGCCCGGCACAGTTCGAGCACATCATCGTGCGTCAGGACGCGCAGAAAGGCGTGGTACACCTCAAGGATATTGCCCGCGTAGAGCTCGGGGCGCAGAGTTATTCGTCTACCACGTTCATGGATGGCGCTCCAGCCATTGGCCTCGGCATCAACCTGCAGACCGGTGCTAACGCCCTGGATGTCGCCGATGCAGTCAAGGCCAAGATGGCCAGTTTGAGCAAACAGTTCCCACACGGCGTGTCGGTGAAGACCGCCTACGACACCACGACCTTCATCAGTGTTTCGATTGACGAGGTGATCAAGACCCTGGTTGAGGCCATGATTCTGGTCATCCTGGTGGTGTTCCTGTTCCTGCAGAACTGGCGCGCAACCCTGATTCCGATCCTGGCGGTGCCGGTGTCGCTGGTGGGCACCCTTGCCGGCCTCTGGGTGTTGGGCTTCTCGATCAATACCCTCACGCTGTTTGCCATGGTGCTGGCGATCGGTATCGTCGTGGATGACGCCATCGTCGTGCTGGAGAACGTTGAGCGGCTCATGCATGAGAAGGGCTTGTCTGCCCGCCAGGCGTCGATAGAGGCCATGCAGGAGGTCTCAGGGGCATTGGTGGCGATCGTCCTTGTGCTGTGCTCGGTATTCATCCCTGTGTCGTTCCTGGGGGGCATTGCTGGCACCCTGTACCAACAGTTTGCCGTGACGGTGGCGCTGGCGGTCGCACTCTCGGGTGTCGTTGCGCTGACCCTGACGCCTGCGCTGTGCGCCCTGCTGCTCAAGCCTCACAAAGTCGAGGGCAAGTTCTTCGCCGGATTCAACGCCCGGTTTGAGCGTCTCACCTCTGGCTACACCTGGTTGGTGGGCAAGACCCTTAGAAACAAGGTGACCACCGCCCTTGTATTCCTGCTGGTTTGCGCCGGCACCGTGACCTTGGCCAAGACCACCTCGACCAGCTTTGTGCCAGCGGAAGACCAGGGTATGCTGATGGGCTCGATTCAGCTACCAGACAACGCTTCGCTCTCGCGCACCACGGCCTTCATCGAGAACTTTCGCCAGAAAATGATGGCTGATGAATCCGTGAAAAGCGTCTTCAGCATCAGTGGCATGGATTTCATCGGTGGCGGCAACAAAAGCAACTCCGGCGCCCTGTTCGTGGCCTTGAAACCCTGGGACGAGCGCACAGTGACCGCGATGGACATCGCGGGCAAGTTCATGGGCATTGGTATGAGCATGAACGATGGCCTGGCCATGATGTTCAACCCGCCCGCGATCATGGGTCTGGGTTCGACCGGTGGGTTTGAGTTCTACCTGCAAAACCGTGATGACGGGGATCCCCAGTCGCTGGCCAAGCAACTGGACAAGCTGGTGGCGGCGCTCAAGGCAGATCCGCATTTCGCCAGCATCAACACCTTCTACCGGGCGCAAGTGCCACAGCTGTATGTGGATGTCGATGAGGAGAAGGCCGTTTCCATGGGTGTGTCCCTGCAAGACCTCTACAGCACTCTGCAAAGCACGATTGGGTCGATTTACGTCAACGACTTCAACCTCTCGGGCCGCACCTACCGCGTCCAGGTGCAAGCCGATCAGCAGTACCGCAGTGCGCCAACAGACATCACTGCGCTATATGTGCGCAACACGGCGAATGAGCTGGTGCCGCTCTCGGTGCTGGTCAAGGTAGAAATGAAAAACGGCCCGGAAAGCCTGGAGCGCTTCAACGGTTTTGTCGCCGCCAAGATCACTGGCAGTGCCGCCAAGGGCGTCAGCTCCGGTGACGCAATCAAGGCAGTCGCAGTGGTTGCCAGCAACGTGCTTCCTGACAGCTATCATGTCGAGTGGACAGGTCAGGCCTACCAGGAGCAAAACAGCGGCTCCACCACCTACCTGGCTTTCGGATTTGCCATCGTGATGGTGTTCCTGATCCTGGCGGCGCAGTATGAAAAATGGGGCCTGCCGCTGGCCGTGATCCTGAGTATTCCCTTCGCCCTGCTCGGAGCATTCGGGGCCATTCTGCTACGTGGCATGCCCAATGACGTGTACTTCCAGATCGGCCTGGTGGTGCTGATCGGTTTGTCTGCAAAAAACGCCATTCTGATCGTTGAGTTCGCACAGCAACAGCTCGATAAGGGGGTCGGCCTAATCGAGGCTTCGCTGCAAGCGGCTAAGCTACGTTTCCGCCCCATCGTGATGACCTCTCTGGCGTTCACCCTCGGCGTGCTCCCACTGGTGGTGTCCAGTGGCGCCGGGGCCGCCGCACGCAAATCCATGGGCACGGGCGTGTTTGGCGGCATGCTGGCCGCAACCTTCGTGGCGACGATCTTCGTGCCGCTGTTCTTCATGCTGCTGTCCTCTCGCAAATCGAAACAGGTGAAGGTAGACCCTCAGCCGTGAGGGTGCAGACGATTGTAAACAAGGCGCTCATCGAGCGCCTTTTTTACTTATCATGTATATTGGCAAGCACATCAACACCCCCACTTTAATCTGCGAGATTCTGCACTATGTCCAACGGCGAAAAGGAAGAAACCCTTACCCTCAGAGTGGCGCTGGGCTTGAGTCCAGATTCCCCGCAATCCTGGGGCTGGGAAATCTACGGCGACAACCTGGCGCTGCGCCGAGGTGTTGCGGCATCCCAAATGGATGCCTATGCCGAGGCTGCAGCCCAGCTGGCCCAATTCAGTGCAGGACTGGGCAACGAGTCACCAACCGAAATGCCGGACAGTGCGATCGAGCTTTCCATTGGTAAGGGCATCATTGCCTCGTACCCGGAAACCTGGGCATGGGAGATCGGCAGCGCCTACAACGGCTACAGTTGGGGCACCGCAGACTCGCTGGAAGCGGCTACACGAGATGCTGCGCTCAGGTTCCTGGCGATCAAGCAAGACATGTTGCTGTGCCCGCCAGGACAAAACGCCACCTGAGCGCTGCACAGCCTAGCGAGTACATTGAATCCAGAAGCTGCTAACGTAGCTGCCATTGCGCAAGGTTCGAGGTCTTGATGACCATCATTTTCAAAAATTTCACAGCAGACGCCTTCGGCGAAAAAACGACTGCCCTGATCGGCGAGTACTCCCGCGCATGCCGAAAACAACTGCCCGGTGACGACACCGACCTGCCAAGGCGCATTGCGCTATGGCACCATCAAAGTGCCAGTGATTTCAGGGCGTTTCACCATGAATTTCTGGAAAACCGGCTGTGTAACGGCGCCGACCTACGCGCCGTCCTGACATTTTGCCTGGCGTTCCTGCACAGCTACGGTCAGGACACCCTGACTGATTTTTATGAGCGATTGGTCGATCAGCATCTATTGATCAACCCAAGGCATATCATGCTCGGTGTAGGCCTGCCACCCCTGATGCCACTGTTCGATGCCAAGCTGTCGGTCATTCGACGGCTGGTGCATGTGCTGTATATAACCTCAGAGGCCGGCAAAAGATTTGATTCATCCATCTATGCACGCTGTGGATTTGAGATCTTTGGGAAAGGCCGGCGTTCCACCCTAGGCACTGATCCAGTCAGCCGATATACGCAAGAACACATTGATAATATCCGGGCGAACCATCGCCCACAGGTACGTGAAGGCGACAATCGTAGCGGTGACGTGGGGCTGTATGACTTGTTTGTCGCGGTATTCAAAGGCGAAGTGGCGCACGGTGTGACCCTTGACCAAGTTTCACGCTACCTAATCCAAGACATTTTAAATGGCAGGGTCGCCACAGGCAATGAGCTGGCAACCTGTGTGAACGTGGCGGTGTATCCGATCGGACTCCTTTGCCACCTGGAGGGGGTTGGGACAAAACGCCTCATCAAGCAGTTGCGCATTGTCATGACAGCAATTTGCCAGGCCCTGAAAATAGATGCCGTATTGGGTGATGCTGTGTTTCGCGGCGTGTTGATCAATCTCTTCTATTTTGACCCTGAAGCCTTGCGGAGACTGGCGCCAGCCCGTGATGAAGTTTCCGGTCAAGCTATCAGGCAGCATCTGTTGATTGGGGATCAGCACCGCAAGCTGCTGGGCGGGCCATTGGCATTGATCTACCACCCAGGAAGCTGGAATCCACAGTCACTGCTGGCGTTCCAGCTGGACTGTTTGGGCCGCGCTGGTTTCAACATCGGATTCGATGACGCACTTGGAGGTGGGGCAACGCACGAAGTGCAGGCCAATCTCCTAGCCCGTGAGGGGGGTTATACCGATGGCCTGAAAGCTGTGCTAAATCCAGCAGCCACGTTGCCCAGCATACCCTACGAAGAGCTCGAAAGGGTTGTGGACTTTGACGCCTTGAATGCGCCCGAGGCTGCTGTCTTTATCAGTGGGGTGTGTGCCTCAGTTGCCGCACGTTACAAATACTGGGCAATTCACCAAAGCTGGATTCCGTCGATGCGGCCCAAGCTTCCAGAAAAGACCTTGTTGCAGCTCACGCCCCCGATCCGTCAGTTGACCATTGATTGTCTTGCAAAATCGGAGCGGCTTTGCGCTGACACCATGTTATTGCTCAATGTCACTGGAGAGGAACTTCAGACCACCGGCCAGCATTTACCGGAAGACCTTTGGGAGCAAGCCCTGGGCCGTGACCTGGGTCTGTAGCCGCGCTCAACTCGCGCAGCAGAGCACATTCAGGCGGAAATCCCGATAATTATGGGCCTTGCATGCCCTCTTTCGCCTTCTCTACAATAATCACCAGTCGGGAAATAAGCGAACCGTCAGAGCGCTAGACGGACGCTATCTTCTCCAAAAAACTTCTGGTGGTGATTGTGGACAATAAGCGGCAAGTGGATGAGGTGATTGCTGTCTCTCAAGGCGAGCAGGCAAGTATTCTGTTCAACCTGCCGGCCAAGCTCAAAACCCGCCCCCTGATCAAGCGCCCTCAACAATTCATCGGCGGCGCTGTGATCAGTCTCGCCATAGCCGGTGTAGTGCCAGGCCTTGCGCACCTTGTCCGCGCCAACGACCTAATCAACCCCATTCCAGTGGAGGGCACGCGCTTTGAGGGCAACCTGGGCCCGGTCAATGTCATTGAGCAGGGGCAGTTTTCTTCCTACGTACCGTTCATGCGCAGTGTTCGCGTGGTTCTGGATGCCTGGCGGGCCACACCTGCAGAGCTTGACCAGGTGCAGATGAATGCTAGGGCCTACTTTGCCTCTCGCACTGAAACGGGGCAGGAGGCCAATGGCTGCGTCATAAGAAGCTACGCCAAACCATGGAACATCTCGAAGGTTTACTTTGGGACGGACAACCCCAATAGCCCGACGATCATGAACCGGAACCTTCTGGATTTTGTCATTCCCGCGCATGAGCTTACCCACTGCCTGTACAACATTGAGGATGGCGTAAACATCCGCAATGAGCATGAGTTCGACCCGCAGTATTTCAGCAGCGTGATGGAGACAGCCGGCGACCTCGGCATGGTGCTTCTCTACGCGCAGAAAACCGGCACCTTCGATGCTTTCAGCAATATGCTCCGGCTGGAGCGACGGGCCGATATCTCGGTGAAGAATCAGGATCACACCACCGTGTGGGCCATGGATGTCTTGCTCAAGGGCATTGATCCTAAGGCGATGACGCAAAAGTCAGTGGCCGAGATTGCTAAGATCATGCGCGAGACCATGGCCAACCATTTCGAACGGAATGGCTTCCTGGTCAACCCGGATGAGCCAGGCGCTCAGGTGACACCGGCGATGCAGGCCGTGCGCGATGAGATCACTGCGCAGCGTTGGCTGGCCATGGCCCGCACTGGCAAGGGCTGCCCCACCCCGCAGGTCGAGGCGCTGGTCGATCGCCTGCGAGACGATGTCAGGCAGTCCTTGGCTAACAATCAGAACCGCTTCATCAGCGACCTGAGCGAGCAGGAGAAGCGCAAAATCTTCACCCGCACCATCTCGTTTGCCGATGACATGGGCTTCCCCTATTCGGCACCGGTCGACCGCAAGCCTGAAGACCCTGGCTATGAGATATCCGGCAGGGATCTGCCCTTCTGATCTTGCGCTAGATTGCCGCTCGACTGGACGCTGATTCAGGATCAGGCGCGGCCCAGCAAGTCATTTCCCACCTCAGGCAAAGAAAATCCCAGAGATCGCTCCCTGGGAGTGGCCGTGTGCCCGCGTGGCTGGCCATTTCCACCCGGCGCTACCAAGTCAACAGGGGTGTCGATTGGTCATCCAGCGTTACTGGCCCCCTGAAGAGTCACCTGCTTAAAGAAGCCGATCGCTCCACGCTGCCATTACAATTATGGCCTAAATGGTTGAAATATGGCAATGTGGCAGGCTAAATAGACGTCTGTAATGCTTGCCTGAAATGCTATGCTGCAGGTAATCAATCACACCGAGGAGATGTACGTATGGCGGGAGATTGCGAGACCCAAAAACTAGGTGGGTCGGACAGCTTGGCTTATATAAAAGCTTGCTGTGAGGTGTATTCCCGCGCTGTTTCAGGTGGTCGAAATCCGCATTTGGGCCACCTGAACAAATTCATTCGTGAAATGAAGCTTGAGAAGATCCAGCCAGGCGCAACACGCGGTGGTTAACTGGAGGGTCACGAACTTGTCCAATAATTGCGGTGCCAGCCCAAAACCTGGCACCCTGAGCGAGCTGAGCAATGGAATTACATGAGTCGCAATTCGATGAAACGCACATCAGCCTGAACCCAGATCAGGATGCGGTGCTGCAGCGCACGGTCAAGAGATCCAGCAGAACCTGGGCTCCCTGCTCTGGTTTAAGAGCCAAGACGCCAGCCTGACGCGAGGCCTGGCATCCAGCGTACTGAACATCACTGAAAGCCATATCAAGGCCTTGGGCGAGCTGCTCGAAGTTGCGACTCAGGCGGCTGCGGACAGTGAAGAGCGCCATGCAGATCTGCGCAGAGCAAACATGGAGGTACACAGGCTGGAAGCACTGATCGGTAGCACCCAAGATCCTGCCAATGTGCAGCTAGCCCTCGCTTCGATGGTTGAGCAGCTTGATGGATGGTGGAAACTGGACGGGTTTGGCCATGTCCGGGAAGTCCAATTTGGTCAATATAATTGTAAAGCTGATTTTTCCTGCCGGCTCTTTGGGCATTACCCGCTGACCAATTCGGCGACCCCGATTTCGGACAAGGAACAAAAGGCTTTGTGGGAGCAGTCCCTGGTCGATCGAGGTTTTGTCCTGTTTGATCGGCGTGACGGGGATGGCCAGTGCCTGCGTGACTGCCAGACCAACCGTGACCTGCTGGTGGCACTGTTTGCCGAGCGGCTGCCGAGTGCGCAGATCCATCGGTTTGTCAGCCATGAGGCGAAGAACGGGTCGGTGCTCGAAGGCCTGGAGGTCTATATCCGCAAGATCGAGCAGATCAAGACATTGCCCGTGGCGGAGACCGAGGCCGAATAACGGCTTCGCGGTATATTGGTTATTGCACAAATGGTTGCTTGCTGGCCACTGACCAGCAAGAGAAAAAGGAGATTAGGCGTGCCAGAGTTTTACTACCAGATCAAAGGACGTTTGCCAGATGATCAGCTGGGGATGGGGGCATTCAACTCGAATTGGGAATGGCCACCCCTGTTCTCCGACAAGGTCGAGGCCCCGAATAAAAAGGCGGCCAAGCTGCTGATCGAAGAGGAGTACGGGCGGCAGTTTCCACTGCGTGTGCTGACGAAAGACCTGAAAAACCATGCCTTTCTGCTGTCGATCAGTGAAATCCTCCCGGAGGATGACGTCATGCGACGGCGGTTTGCGTTTCTGGATTGCAAGGAATGCACGGCCCGTTTCCGCATCATCGACAAATTCAACAACCCTGCCGAACGCGATACAGGCCCGGATTTTTGCTCACAAAGCTGTGCGGAAGAGGGTCGCTTGCGCCGGATCAAGGATTACGACCTGGTCTGCAGCGGCAAACTACCGGCAGTGATTTACCTGATCCGCCAGCTCTCCACAGGCAAGTGCTATGTGGGTCAGACCATCAGGCCGATCACCCTGCGCTGGTGGCAACACCTGACGTATCCAAGCGAGTCCAAATTCCACCAGGTTATCAAATCCACGCCACTGACAGATTGGCAGTTCCAGGCACTCGAAACCATCGCCCTGCCGGATGATCATCCAAACAAGGCCGCCTACATCAATGACCGCGAGCGCCACTGGATCCTGCACTTCGACTGCATTGCCAATGGCTACAACACCGTGTTGCCGAGCGGTGCGGCGAGTGCTGAGCCTGAGCTGGAATTTGACCTTCCAGAGCCGTAAGCTTTCCATCAAAAGCGGGCTGGCACGCTAAAGCGCCTGGATGGACTTGTAGGTTTTCGGCGCGCTGCCAACCCCTTCTCGCCATTGCGGGCTCTCGCTGTCCATGAGGATGCAGAGGCTGTCCCATTGATCGATCAGGCGCGCCCATTGCGTCGAAGTTGCTTTCATCAGCTGCAGATTGCTGGCGACCTCAGGAACCTGTTCACACAGCTTGCGGCACCGCGAGAAATCAGCGGGGTCAGCAGGAAACCCCTTGCCCGGCAATTCAACCCCCAGCACGACCGAAAACAGATGCTCTGAGCTAGAGCCGCGCTCGCCAGACACCAGCCAGTTAAACGCCTCGGCGCTGACCGTCTTGTAGCCCAACTCCTGGCGGGCAATTTCAGTGGCTCGCTCCAGGACATAGGGGTCAGCGGCCAGCCGCTTCAAGTCTTCGGGCAACCCCCTCACCAGTGAAGCACCCAGCATGCGCTGAAGTCGAAGATCCATGTCGGCCTCTTCTGGAGCCTTCTGGATAATCCGAACCAACTCCATAATGGGGATGCTGCCATAGGCAATCAGGCAGTTGTGGCGGATTTCGGTCGTGTAGTCCATGTTCTGTCCTCAAGGCGGATAAGCGAGCAGCGTGTGGCACTGACTTGCTAAACTGGCAATGCAATATACAGGTAAACCATAGCTAATATCCAGCCGGGTCAACCCGCAATGGCGTGCTCAGTGCCGCTTATAAGCCCAATTCGGTCGCGAGCGTATTTTCAAGCGACGAATCATGCATCATGTCCAGCAGCTTGGCGTCCTGGGTGATGGCGTACAGCGTCTCGATCGCCCTGTTGCGATCCTTGCGATTGTGCAGCACCAGCCCTGCCAGCTTGAGCGTATAGGTGTCCTGCACCACCACTTCGGCGAGGGTTTTGTAAACCTCTGTGGGCCGTGGTGTCACATCACGCGGATTGATCAGGTAACTTATGGCCAGACGACAGGCCGTGCCAGCGGTAGCCTTCTGGGCCCGCTGCAGCTCCAGTCCAGTGCCTCTATTGGTCAATAGCGCCGTAACAACAACGGGCCAGTTGTGGGCAATGCTTGCCACCCAGCGGAAGTAGTTGGCGAGCAGGAGCGGGGCGGAGCCTTGCATCTTTTTTACGTCGAACTGGCGGCTGATCTGCAGCGCCAGCATCTCATCGTGCTGGCCAGGCTTGATCGCCTTCATTACCACCTGCAGCACTTGCCGGGCTTGCTCCAAGATCGCCTGATACTTCTCGGCGCCATGAATGGTCAGGGGCCCTGGCGCGAGTTTTTGCACAAACGCCTGGTAAAGGTGTTCGACTTGTCTACCCTCGAACAAAAGCCTGATCAGCTGAGGATCAAGGCTGAATTTAGCCTCCCCTTCTATGACCTTTAGGGTCAGGTACTCTGCGTAGGCCTGGGCGAGGCGGGCCGTCACCGGGGAGTAGTGTTTACGCAAAAAGGTGATTTTTGAACACAAACTACGCCTGGCCATATGCTCGTGGCCATCCTCGAACAAACCTTTGAGGAACGCGGCCTCCTCCTGCTTGATCTCAGGGGTGAAGCTCCATTGCTCGGATGCGTCAGGTGAAAACTGCATGACCGCGTAGGCAAGGTAACAGGTATTCGGTGCGCCGCTGAGCCGCAAGCCGTCATACTCAAGGGCCAGGCGATGGATATCCATAAGCGCCAGCCTGTTCAGGTTGAAGGTAAACACTGACTTGGGATTTGCATTGATCAGTTCCCACACCGCCTCCAGATGCCGGGCCTGCTCGCGATTATCGACAACCGCCGTGCACAACAGGGTGTCGGTCAGATGCTGGCGGATGGTTGATGGGTTTAGGCCACGGGGCACCAATTTCAAGATGGCTTCGAACTTGGCTGAGAATGCGGCGGGATTCTGCATGCGATGAATGGCATCAATCAGCCAAATGCCATGCACCAGCTTGGAGGGCGAGCTACGGTACAGCTGCACCTTCTGTTCAACTCCCAGCCGCTCATGACTGCCGGCATACCCATACGCGCAGGTGCCCGTGTCGATGTACTGCAGCAGCGCTTCTAGCACCTCTGCTGCTGTAGGGGTGGCGTGGCTCATGGCGGTATCTCAGTTCGGTGTGCAAGGCTTTTGCAGGTTGTCCAGGATGGCAACTCCATAAAAGCTGCAAATACAGGTTGCGGTCAATCCATTGCTGCAGCCGGTGAGTGCGGAAAGTCGCTGCTTGACCCGCATCAATCAATAACCTTGAGCCCCATTCAGCTTTCGACGTGCCAGGGCTTGGCTTTCAGTTCCAGAACCCTGCGCTGGGCCTGAGCAATAATCCCCAATTCCTGGCGGATCAATGTCTGGGTATCATTCTGGGCATTCCAGGCAGCCGCCATCTGCCCCGCCCTGGGGTTGATGCTCAGCTCGGCAAGGGCCTCGGCACCGCATTTTTTGCACTTTCCGCCGCCCATGTTGAACGATGCATCGTGGTTGTGCAACAAAGCAATGTCTGTTCCGCCGCATTGCAAACAAGGGGCAACGTAAATGTTGCTCGCAAGGTTAACGGTTTCTTCACTTGGCATGGTAGCTCCTGGGTTGTACAAACTTCAGTCCTGCGGGGCTTCACGGGTCTCATCGAGCAAAGCAAGATCCACAAGGGTATGAGCGGTGCCGCTGAAGTTCAGTCGGCGATACAGCGTCTTCAGCAGGGTCTCGTCAGCCTGGTACTCCAGCTCAATGCAGGGGAACACGATGTTTTCGAAGCGGCGACGCTTCTCAGCCACGCTAAGGCTGCTATAGCGAATGCCTCCAAACACGGCGATTTCATCGTTGATGAACCGGGCAATTGCCGTGATGCGTTGTTGGCCATCCAGCAGCCAGCCAGACATCGGCAAGTCTTTGCCATCGTCGCCGTACTCGCGGCCATTGATGACATAGAAGCCGGTGCCGAGGCCCAAGAAGATGCCTTCGATAAAGCGAATCTGCTGCTCATTGCTCCAGCAGGGCGGGCGTTGCCAGGACGGCAGCACCAGGTTCAGCAGCTGGCGTTCAGACGTCTGATTGGGGCGAGCCGCAGTCCCTTGCCACAGGCTGCTGATGGTGTAGGAGCGCTGGGTGCCAGTGAGGATCGGCTCGGGTAACTGGAGGGTTTTCATCATTGATTTCCGACCATTTTATCCGTAATAGCGTTGATGAAATCCTTGCCGTAATAGGCGTGGGCGGGAACGCCGGGATTGGAGTCGTCGTCCGCCACCTTGAGGTCAGCGTAATTGCCGCCCATCTCGTTGATGATCGCATATTTGACCCGATCGGCGGTAGCGCGGTCATTCTTTTGCGGGAGCCAGGCGCGCACCACGTTGCCTTCGGGGTTGACGAGGAAGACCATGGTTGGCCACCAGTCAAAAAATGGGCTGTCGGCGCTTTCCAGGCCACCTTGGGCCGCGATGACATAGCGCTTGCCCATCGACGACTCGTCATCAGGCATGGCCAAAAAGGGTGCTATCCAGTCCTTGAATGCCAGGCGCCCGCTCTCGGGCAGTCTCTGCACGGGGGAGGCGAAATAGTTGTTCACGCACAGGCGAAAGGCTTTGTCACAGGGTGAGTGCTTATGTGTCAGGAAATAACCCTTGGAGGGATGCGCCCAGTTTCCTGGCAGCGGCGCCGCATCATAACCCATGAAATTAATTTCCAGCGCCACCTTGTTGGCCTTCGTCCACTGGCTCACTGCCCCCAGAAAACGACTCTCCTGGGCGCTGCGCTCAATCGCGGACTCGGCACGGCCAAAGCCATTGCGCAGGAAAGTCTGGTCGTTTTTCGGCGCAACGTACGCTGAGTAGACATTGGCTGTGACCCAAAGCGACCAGCCCTTGGGCTTCCATGAGGCAGCTTCGAACGCCCAGGCCGTGCCGTTTGGCGCAGTTCGATCCGGCGACGTTTTGAGCGCGTACACCGGGCCTGGCAGCTGGAATGGAGGGGTTCCGATGACCTTGCCGCCAATTAGAATTTCACTGATCTGGCTCGAATCACCGCAACCTGGCAGCGCCAGCGTCAGACCAACCATTGCCATGGCACGCTTCATGTTACCCACCTGCATTGGAGAGAAGAATAGAAAACCTGCAAATCTCAGGCTGTTTAGAAACCCCATGCTCAGCCCTCGGCACTGGGCAGCACAACATGGGCGGTCTTCAGCGCGATCTCGATCTGCCTGAGGCTCGCCGATGGCCGCCTGCAACAGTTACCGGGAATGGAGTGATCTTCTTTCCAGAAAGTCCCGTGATGCAAGCGCACAAAGAAACGATCGCCAATTTGAATGCGGGTGCCCACGGGATGATCCTTGAGTTCCAATTGCGCCATGGCAGTGCCCTCAACTGAGGGCCGCGACAACGCGGCGGCCAATGAGCTTTTCAATTTTCGCCGCAGCAGAACCAGCGGCGCGTTTGTATGCGGCCATTTTCTGTTTGGTGACCTGGCCCTGTTTATTAGCATCATCGACATCACCGAAGAATGTTGACCCCTCCAGCGACTCGGCAAGGACTTCCAGAGCGTCAGTGCACGGGAGCGGGAACACATAGACTTCAGCCTCGATTAGCTTGACCAATTGCCCGGCATACTCAGCCGCCCATTCAGCATCCACCGAATCGAACACTTCTTCGCAGTGTTCCTCATGCTCCAGGAGCTCCAGGCGATGCAGCATCACTTGCGCTTCATTGGCAGTGAATACCACCTCTGCCGGAACATCCGCCGCTTGATCGTCTTCCGTGTTGCCTGGTTTCATGCTCATGCTCCTTGTGCCTGGCTCAAAGTGTCGACCAGTTTGCGGAAACGTGCATCCACTTGCGCGATGCGTTGCTCATGACCATCCACCAGCGCTTGCAGGCGCCGGCATTCTGCCCCTTGCACCGCAAAAAAACCTGCCTGAAGCTGCTGTCCGCGTACTCGCCAGAAATCCCACAGTGTGCGTGTGTGTTCGCAGACGAACTGGCCCCCAGCATCCACGCGCACATCCAACAGCCGTGCATGGCACTGGCTGAGGAAGGCATCACGATCTTCGCCAAGCTCGGGGCCAATGTCCGGCCAGGCCGGAGTTTCCGATGGCAATTGTACGTCCTGCGCTTCGTTTTGCGCTACGTCGCGGATGGCAGCACACAGCTCACGCCAAATAACCGGATCAAGCGGTGGAAGCTGCCCAGAAAGCTTGAGGAGCCGTTCGCTCAGTGTTTGCCCTGTCTGCTCAGGCATGCTGATCACCCGTGTTGAAATGGCCGAGGTAGTCTCGCCCGTATCTCTGAGAATTTACCATTGTACAATCAACCCCAGCTTCAGGCCGGGGTCTCGCCCATAGCCGACGCGTCAGCCCTTCCTGGTTTGTCCCGATGCCTTGCCGTAGTGTGCCTCAAGATCCTCCAGCGACTCCTGAAGGTCATTGGCTCGGTGTTCGGCAGCATCGGCACGTTTGCATTCTTCGTGCTTCATGCGCAAGAAGCGTTCGGCACGCTCCTTGTACAAATCGCTCTGTTGTTGGGCCTGAGTGAGAGCGCGCTGATATACCATAGGATGAAGCTCGGCACCCGCAACCTGCTGTAGTTTCTGAGCCACCGTTTCATATTCGGCGGGTGGCACAAACTGGGTATGTCGACCCTCGATGGTCAGCTCCCAGCCAGCAATTAGGCCTTCGGCCCCAGGAGCAGCAGCGCTTGGCGCTGAAGGGGCGACTCCCCCCGAAGCCGCCGCCCTCCCTTTCTCGGCGAGTGTCTCCAAATGCACGGCAGCGTGGATGATACCGGTATGGTGGCCTTTGCTACCCAGCCAGGCAGAGGATTCATGCTCGCGCAGTGCCTGGGCAGCTTGCGCAAGCCCGTCAGCCTGCGCCTGCGCCAGCTGTTGCTTCAGCGTTTCGATTTCAATCAGAGCCTGGTCAAGCTGCAGCTGCCGCTCGATAGCCTGCTGCGCCGCCTCCGGGGGCAGCTGGAACAGCGGCAGGACATTGCGCGGATCCGGGGTATGGTGATCGGTACCAGTTACACGGCCAAAATCGCGTCGGGTGTAACGGTGGATGCCCGCCTCGTCTTCCATGGTTTCATGCATCATCCCTTCGTTGTGGGTGCGCACAAAGCGAACCAGGACACCACCCAGTGTCCGGTAGAAATTACCAGCTACAAAAGGAACCTGCACTGCTGGCTCGACCTGGGGCACCGGGGTCTTGAGCTCGGACGCCAGAAACCGGGCCAGGTGATAGGCAAAGTCGCCAGCAAGCTCGGTGTTGATGTAGCCTGTGAAATCCTGGCGTTCCAGGCGCTGCCGGAAAAGCCGGGTAACGAATTCGCGTCCGCCCTCGGTGGTGTTCAGATCAAGGCCTTCGACCAGGTCGATGACAGCGGTATCGTGGGTGGTGGTCATGGTCATTACACTCCGTTGCCCAAGGCTTCTTGTTCGCGGTAGGCTTCCACGTACTCGTTACGGTGATGGATTTTCAGCCGGGCGATTTCGGTGCTCATGGGCAGCACATGGTGCTCGTAGCAAGCCTTCCAGCCTTTCCATTCGCTGTTCGGCCCGGCAGGAAACGGCTCATCACGCAGCCCACCTTCATCCCAGTACAGCCCATCTTCGCGCAGCTTGTAACGCGCAGCGTCGGGGAATTTTTGCGAGAAGACAGGGCGGTCTGCCTCGCAATCGACGGGCAGTGGCGCGTGATGAACAGGTGCAGGGATAATGTACAGCAAGCTGGTGTCCGCCCCGGCGCTGTCCCCATCAAGGAACAGATCCATTTTGAAAGTGCCCTTCCGATGCAGATTGCTTTGCAGGAATTTGGCGTCCTCGGTATTGATCAGGCAAACCATTTGCGGCTTGGTGGGTGTGGGGTGCACGTAGTCGTAGAAATACCATTCGAAGTCAGCGCGTTTTTCAATGCGTTGAGCCGCCTTCTCCAGGTGCGAGTCAATCCCCCGTGCTCCCCGGTTGTGTTGCTTGCCACGCCGGACAATAGTTGCAGCCCGATGCAGGGCCTGGGTTTCCATGATATCTGGCGATTGGCTCATCCATTCCAGGGCCGCCAGCCAACCCACCCGCGCCGATTCACGCTGCGCGTCGTCCAGCGGATGCTGTTCCTGAGACGCCCATTGACTGAAGGCTGCCTGCTCTGCAGGGTTTTTCACCGCGTCCAGGTCATATTTCTTGGGAACTGGCGCGTAACAAACCAAGCAGAGGTCATCGAGCTGGCCATCGTATTCGACGTGGGTGATCGTCCGGGTCATTTCGTGAGGAGTCGGGTTGCCGGTTTCGTCCACCAGGTTGAAATGCATCGTATCACCCACGCGGTATCGATGCGGCGCAGTGTCGGAACAATCGCGTAGTTCGGCGTTCTTGGCGCCTGACAGTAGATCAAAAAATGCCATTTTAGGCAGCTTTACCCTGTGGGTGGTCATACGTGGTCGCTCCGAAATGTAAGTCTGAAATCCATGGGGTCGGTCAGGAGTACATCTGTGCCCCTCACGATAATCAGCTGCCTGCCAGGGCGGGCCCGCGTCCCCGCTGAGGGTGGGACTGGTTTTCTTCCAAGATGGCGCTGGCCAGGGTGTACAGGGCCTTCAGCACTTTGGGCGACTGGCCGCCACCACTGCCGTAGGTACAGAATTGCACGCTGCTGGAGTGGCCCTCCGGGTCGATGACCGTGACAATCATGTCACCATCCTCCTCACGGAACAGTTCCAGGCGGCCTTGCCCCATGTCTTCCCAGCGGCGCAAATGCTCATTGATGGGAACTGGCTTCTGGTCGCTGTTGAGCGAGGCGGCGTATTTGCGCGCTGCCTCAAGCACTTCGTGGCCTGAAAAATCTTCGCCCACGGTATTACCATGTTCTGTCATCAATTCTTCGACTTGCTTGATGTGGTAGTCCAGCATGGGGTAACCCTCATTCGAAGTGGGCCGGGCGGAACGCTGTGTTTTGCAAGCAAAGACCACGGCTGTACAGGTTCGCACCCCTGTATTCGAATTATAAGTCGCATTGCCAAATTGTCAATATTTGGCATACGCGCACATTGTCTATTTATGTGTTTATTGACACAAAATGCCGGGGTGGATATTATCATTCGTGGCTATCCGCAGCCAGTCGTCCTCGCCCGCATGGGTACGGTGAATGCGGGGTGCAACCAAAGCCTCGGGTGACCATTTACCAGGCTTCGAGAACGAGGACTCCGATCGCGCAGTGCGCCAGCCTGGCCACATCTGGAAGCCAGTTATGTCCGCAAAAATTCTGAAATCACGGGCCAAGCGCCTGCGCCATGCCATTGAGAAAATGCTTGGCATTCCTGTTTCACATTCTCAAGCACTGGAGCTGGTGGCCAAAGAGGAAAACTATCCTCATTGGGACGCCGCATGTGCTGCCCACCTTAAAGCCCTGCCGCAGGAGCGCTGCAACCCTCTGGTGCGGGAGCTGCGCACTCAGATACGTCCAGACTGGGTGGGGCAATACGACGAGGTGTTCGCAATAACCCGCAGCTGGGCAAGGAGATTCAGGATTTCCTGCGCACGCCGAAAGGTGGTCTGGTCATCTTGGCTGGTAGCACTGGCTGCGGCATGACCACCACGCTTTCGCAAATGGCGGATGAAGCCCTGATCCAGGGTCACGACTCTGTCGATTTCTACCAGTTCGGTAAGCAGGAGCGGGAATACCCCGCGGCCATCAAATGGGTCAACGCAAGTGGGGGCCAAAGCATTATGGGTAGCGCCCTCTCCCGCTCTGGCATTGTGTTTGTCGACGACTTGCGCTGTGGTCGCGTGGCTTATGAAGCCTTGCAGCTGGCACAAATCGGCTTCAAGATAGTTGTTGGTCTGCACGCCGCCGATCCGATCGTGAGGATCAAGACCTTGATGGGGCAGGCTGGCCTGGGTGAATTTGCAGGCCAAATTGACCAACTTCCGTTCCTGCTCATGTTTGAGCAGCAGCCTGTGTGGCCTGCGGCGGGCATGCAGGAAATTTGGCGGTCGCGCCTTAGAAAACTGGAGGCGATTGGCTTGGCTGATGATCTGCGCAACCTCGGCGGCCAAAGTCCACTGGGGGCAGGGCTTTAGGATCAATCACCAGTGCTGGGTGTGCCGGAGTCAACTAGCATACCTGGCCTACTTTGGCGTATATCCATTGCCCAACGAACATCAATCACCACACCGCCTTTTACGGAGTAACCCCATGGAACTCAAAGTCATCGTCAGTAAAGCAGAACTCGAAGAAATGGACATGAGCCAGGATGATCTGCATGCCCATGTGGTTGCCGCCCTGGACGAAGCCGACCCGCAGGTCGTCGGGTTCGGTGTTGAAGTAGAGGTTGTCGATTAAGGTGCTTCAGACTACTGCAGAAACTCGGCCTGGCCGGCATCTGGCTGGCGCAGGCTTCTGCGGGCAATTGTGCAGGCAATATGCTGAGTCCATGCTGTTTAGTTGCTGTCGCCCTTAGTGTTTCCAGGCCCCGCCTCTTCTGACAATTCATGCCCAGCATTGGCCGCTGATTTGCTGAAATTTCATTGACAATTTGGCAATATATTAATAAATTGAACCCATCCCCCAGGCGTCCCTGGGGAGCGTTTGGACTCAGTAGCCCAATCAGTATGTGTGGGCGAAATCGACACTGGCGGGAGTCACGCATGAAGTACATCAAGCCAAGCAACATGAAGTTTTTAAGGGATCGCGAGGAGTCGCTCAACGTCCTGGCCGACCTCGCCCACGCTGCTCAAGGCGATGCCGGCGTGCGTGACTCCATTTTGGCCAAGATCGAGAAGTACCGCAGCGCCGATCGCGCCCAATATGCTGAGTCAGTGCTGCCCGATGGTGCTGTTCGATTGCGCCATCCCGCCATTGGTGTGGTCTCCGTCGATCACCATGTGCTACCGGCGCCGACGGTGCTGTTTGGCACCCCAAGCAAGTCGCTAACGGCCTACACCCTCACGGTGTCTCGCGCCGAGGCGACCATTACCCCTGAAGGGTTGATCACGTACGCGCCCTACGAAATCGTTGGACAATTCCAGTTGAGTGAGCTCAGCTACAACACCATGGTAACCAGTTCTGGCGGCGTCGACTCTCCGGTGACTATTGAAAAACTGGTAGGCTACCGAATCGAGCCGACGATTCCTTCGGCCTTCACCTCGCAAGCACGGCACCTGGCCACAAAAATCCAGGGGATTGTCGAGGGCATGACCGGGCGCCTGGAGCAGTTGACCACCGACTTCGAAGAATTGGGGGCCAAAGGTGGAAAGCTCAGTCAAAAGACCATCGATGCGCTTCAGCGCAACACCATTCCTGAGGTTTCCTCGCTGACGCGCAACCTCAGCTTCCAGATCTCCAAGGTCGCCGAATTCTCGCAGGAGGTCACGACCTCGCAGCGGGCTGAGGTTGAATCCCTGATTAGCCTGCGCAAAACGCAAGGGGGCAAATAATGCGTTACGTTGATGTCGTTACCGCCCGCGACCTCGGTCTCACTCCGGAAGAGCTAGCATTTTTACTGCCTGAAGCCGATCACAGCTTTGAAGCGTGGTCGCAGAAAACCGCGTACGACCGCAGCAACAAGTCCAACCGACAGAACCCATTCTCCACGCACCTGGAGAGCCTGCGAGCGCCGCGTTTCACAGCGGCGGATGCCATTGAGGGCAGCACCCTTCACCACATTCTCAATCACGACCCGACGCGCAGCGAGAACGGTCAGCTGATCGTGGAAACCAGCCTGGACGCCGATGGGCTTGGCTTGGCGCACAGCAGCTACGGCGCCGTGTCCGTCAGCAACCCGAGCGGCGCCAACGATTTCTTGGTGGGGGCGAGCACTATCAGTCAGTACTCGAAGTCAATTGTCTTCAATCTGGCGAGGGTGGATGTAGATCAGGGGCACGAAGACCGTCCGACGCTACATTCGGGGGTCGGCAGAAAGCTGGAGTTGAACCTTTCCGCCGAGCAGTTCATCCTCATGGTTCGCGGTGACGCGGGGTTCTACACGCCTTGTGGCGTGCAGATCAACACGGGACACTGGAATGATACGCCGCCCGCAATGACCTTCGATCGCCACGGCGCCGTCGACTTCAAGGCGGTGCTCGAAGACCTCCTGCAAGGCGTTCAAGCGGAGATCAGTGCCCTTCGAGCTATGGTAGCCAAAGGCGCCAGCAAGAAAGGTGAATACGCGGCATTTATCGAGCAGTCCCGGCGCATTTCCGAAGCCTACGCAAAAGTCGTCGATGAGGTGCTGGCCCTGGGTAACGCCAAAGGGGCAGCCGAAGGTCAGCGAGCCCACCGCCAGTTCATCACCGAAATGAACGAGCGCCTGGAGCAACTCAAGATCGGCCAAACCGTGCAAGAACTGCTCGGATTGACGCAGGATTGATCCACACGATGGATCAGGCCTGAGTCTGTGCCGGACTGTGTTACCAGGAACGCAGGATGCCCTTGGCAGAATGTCAGGGGCAATTTTATCAGCCAATTTCACTAGATCTGACGAAAGGTTATCCCATGAAGAAAACCCAATCGAAGGCAGGTGCTATCGGTCGCGCTTTCGCGGCGCTAAAGGCAAATCTGCATAGGTTCGGTGTCACTTTGCGCCGATGTAATCACCAGCAGGTGCTTGCCTACCACCAAAGAGCTATTCGTAAGCATCACTTCCAAATTTCACATGACGGTCAGAAACGGCTGTTGAAAGGTGAAGACCTTCTTGTTCAAAACGTCATCACCACCCCGTCAACACCGAAACACCATCACGATCATGCGGTTTTGTGCTGGGACGGACAGGGCAGAAGCTTCTTCATAGTTACTCGCAATAACTATGACTCGCACTGCGCCATCAGGCTGTGCCCGCAAGAAGAAGCGCAAAATCAAATCGAGCAGGCGCAAGCGAAAATCCTGGGTATCGAGCTGCACTTCTCTGACATTGCGCAAGGAAACTAGAGCCCAGATCATTGGTTGCTTTGCGCAGCAGCCCTCTCCGTCCCCCTATCCAGCGTGCCCTGCGAAGAGCCGGCCAGGCGGGGATTGCATGAAGGTCATCTATAGCAATTTATGCTTAAATATGACATCCTTGGCATCATACAATAAAGATGGCCATTCGCTAATAGTCTCAGGTGGTTGGCCAATAAATTGGTCTGACGCATTTTATGGCCCATGGGCCATCGACGACAAAATTCATTTCTGAATATTGTGGTCAGCATGCGCATTCAGAATTGGGGGTCATCTGATGAGAAAGCGTCAAGGCGGATTTACGCTGGTAGAACTGCTGCTGGTGACTGGCCTTTCCTCCCTGCTTCTTGCCCTGTCATTGAGCGCCAAAGAGGCAGATCTGGAGCAGGCACAGGCGGCACAGACCGGAGCCCTGCTGTTTCGGTACGAGAACGCCGTGCGCACCTACCTCAGTCAACAAACAGCGCCGGCCCTGGGTGTGAAAGATGGCACCGCCTGGCTTAAGAACAACACTTGCGGCGGCACGCTGGCGGTTGGCAAAGAGTATCTTCCCTGCGAATTTCCTGCAGCCACTGCTTCAGACCCGATTCGCTTCGGCAGGCTCTCCCTTAGCACCCTGGTGCAATCAACTGGCACCACACCCAACGTGAAAACCACGGCCACTACAACCACCAGCGCCTTTTCGCTGTACGACAAGGGTGTGCTCACGCGCCGATCTGACCTGGCGGGCATTAGCGCAATCACTGCAGCCTCAGCCAACAATGCCAACCGTAATGGCAGCGTATCCGAGGAAGGCACCTCGTTAGTTAATGCGGTTACACACGTCAGTTACAAGGCCGATCCCTTGAGTTCTACCATCGTGATGGTAGCAAGCGCAGCGCCTAACAACGATGTTTGGATTCGCACCGATGGCGCCAATGCTATGCGGGCTACTTTGGACTTCGATGCTGCATCGGCCAGTGCAAGAGAGATCCAGGGAGTTTCGAGAATCCAGAATATTGCAGCTGGCGTGCTGATGTTAGGGAGCCCTTCTGGTGTCGCCAGCGTTTCCGGGGCGGGCACGGTAGTGGATGCCAATGGAGAAATTATCGGCTCGGCTCGGGTGCGCAACACCCTGGCGGTAGATAATGGCGCAGCAATTACAGGGGGCGTCACAGCCTCCAACCAGATCGTGGCAAGCAACAATGTCGCTGCCCTTGGCAGTGTATCAGCAAATCAGTCCGTAACTGCCGGCAACAATGTCCAGGCTGGCGGAAACGTTACCGCAGGGGGTGCTCTGGTTTCCCAGATCTTCTACGATGCCAACAACACTGGCTATTACTTGGATCCAGCCGCTACCTCCAACCTCAACTCCATTTACACGCAGACGATCAACAACTCACTTGCGGTCGCGACAGCGGGCAGGCTGAAAACAGATGAGTTTTTCCAGCTCGGAGCCACAGTGAACGAAGGCTCCCCCTGCGCTCAAACTGGCTTAGTAGCGAGATCGTCGACAGGGGCTGTGCTCTCGTGTACTGCAGGGATTTGGTCGAGTGGTGGTATCAGCGGTCAATATGTGAATATGGGTAGCCACAGCGGTTCAGCCATTCTCGCCACGGGCGCCAAGGCTGCACTGATTCAAGTCTATGGTGGTAATGGCACCTCGTGTGATGTGTGGGATGGTATAAACCGATATCAATTGACGGCAACATTAAACGGCATGATCGTTGCGAACATTAACAATGCCAGTAATCTGTGGGGTAAAAGGGGCTACATCGCCTTCATGGCGCCTGCCAATACTCAATTCTATATAAGGAGTGAACCCTACAACTGCAACCCCGGTGTATTTTCCGTAAAAGCTTTCAACCTTTGATCCTGCGACAATAATAACAATAGGACGCAAGAGCATGAAACAGTCTCAGCGCGGGCTGACCCTTCTAGAAATACTATTAGTTGTCGCACTGCTCAGTGTTGGCATCATCATGTCGTTCAACGAGCGCCAGGCAACCTTTGAGCAAGCCCAAGCGCGCGTTGTTGGCGAGCAACTCTACCAATACAACAATGCCGTTCGCGCCAGCCTCGCTCAGAACAGTGCGGTGGCTGTCGGCACGCGAGCGGGGACTGCCTGGCTAAAGAACACAACGTGCGGTGGTACACTCGCGGTAGGTAGCGAGTTTCTCCCCTGCAGTTTCCCTGAAGCCAGCGCTGCAAATCCCATCAAGTTCGGCTCTCTGAGCTTTACCACGGTCATTACCGCTACGGGTACCGCGCCCAACCGAAAACTGACTGCAACCACCACGACCAGTGCCTTCACGCTCTATAAAGGCAATATCGCCACCATTCGTTCGGATCTTTCTGGCATGGCTGCCCTCACCGCTGCGGCAGCGCTGGGCGCCGGGTATAGCACTGGCTCAACTGGAGCCACCCCTTATGCGGCGGCTACCGATGCCAGCTATCAGTCAAATGCCCTGGATGCCAAGATCACCATGGTGGCCCGCAACGTATCCACGGGCGATATCTGGCTACGCACCGATGGCGGAAACGCCATGCATGCTAACCTGAAGTTTGATGACGCTAACGCTCTTAATCGGCAAATCACTGGGGCCTCCCGCGTACAAAACCTGGCAGGTCAGGTGCTTTATTTGGGTGCAGCTTCGGGTGTCACCCCCGTTTCTGGAGCCGGAGTGGTCGTAGACACCAACGCGGAAATCATCGGTAGTCTGCGCGTACGCAACAGCCTGGTAGTCGACAATGGTGCGACCGTTACCGGAAACGTAACAGCCACTGGCAACGTCACCGCCAACAACAATGTTTCTGCTGGCAACAATGTGACTGCAGGTCAGAACGTCACCGCTGGCGGCAACGTCACCGCTAGCAGCAATGTGACCGCAGGTAACGCTGTTCTCGCGCAGATTTTTTATGATTCCAACAACACCGCCTATTACCTCGACCCGAACAACACCTCGAACCTCGCAAACCTGCGCAGTGCCAACATTACCAACTCTGGCACCATTACCTCTGCCGGCAGGATTTCCACCAATGAATACCTTGCGCTTGGGGGCCTGGCCACAGAAGGTGCAGGATGCGCCCCATCCGGCTTGGTGGGCAGGGCCAGCGACGGAAAACTGTTGTCATGCCAGGCAGGCCAATGGGCTGCAAATGGGATCCAGGGTGACTATACACAAATGGGCACATACACGGGGAGTGCCACGCTGAGCTCGGGGTCAAAGGCTCAAATCGTTATGGTTCGTGGCGGGAATGCTCCTTCATGCGGTGGCAGTGACGGCACAAACCGCTATTACCTGACCGCTACGGTAAACGGCATGCAAGTCGCAGGAGCTATTGATAACAACAACGAATGGTACAAGACTGCCACCATTACTTTCGGGGTGCCCAGCAACACTGCCTACAGCATTACCTCTCTACCCTATGATTGTGGACTGGGTAGGTTCACAGTTTACGCCTTCAACCTGTAAGACTTCCGGTGGCTGGCCAATCCAGCCATCACTCCGCTTTAGCAGATACCGATTAGTTCCGCTCGCAATCCAGTGGCGCCAGGTGTTTCTTTGATATCTGATGGGAAAATAAGGGTAACCTCGGAGTGTCTCGGCATTTGGCCGGGCAATGTACGAAGAGCTGGTGAAGCGTTTGGAAGGATGTTACTCTGAAATCCTGTTGAAGGTTTTTACCTATATTGGTTATCTCCCATAACTGCATGAGGATTTCCCATGAAAGAAATGATCCCCTACCGCCACAACAAGGTTTCCCGTTTGTGTTCACACAAACGAGGGAACAAAAATGTCACGAACACTGCGTCAGGGAAAACCCACCCGTAACCGGCAGCACTACCAGCGCATCGGCGTGATTTACAGCGAGGCTGATGTCTCCCACTACAGCGGCATCCCGCGCTGGGTCGATGACTGGAGAAACCCCGGTAGCTACGATGACCATGTGCGACAGTCTGTGCGCAAGCACCACCGCGACAAAGGCGGACGCAGCGTACCAGGTTTCTGCCGAAGGCTGGATGTAAAGAAGCAAAGCCGTGAGCATCGCCAGGCGATCCACCAGGCATTGAGAAACGGCGACCTGGAGGTAGCGCTCAGCCGGCTGAACAAACGCAATAGCTACAACTGGTGGTAGACACCCATCCCCGCTATTCCCAGCAGATGCTGCGCACTGGCTGTGGACACCGAAAAGCCCCCTGAGGGGCTTTTTTTATTGCCACGCCTTTCCCCCTGATAGTCGGGCGATCGTCGGGCGAGCAGGCAGTATCAGCCCCTACTCACCGACGCTGGCAAAGGCGGTATTGACAATTTGGCAATTTATGGATAACTTGAACAAACGGCAAGGGATGTGTTGTCTTGCGAAACGTCAACTGACACTCATCCCATGATTGATAGCACCCTGCCCTGAAAAATTCCCGGCCTTCGGAGAACGTCATGACCCAGCCAAGAACCAAACCAGGCCTCTATGCTCGACTCTGCGCAGGCGTGGCAGTGTTTGTTGCCAAACAAGGCAAGGCGCGCCAGGCGAAAGCCTTTCAACAACGTCAGCAAGCACATGATTTTCAGCTTGCTCGCCATCAACAAGGCCTGGCGAGTAAAGTGTTCCAGCTCCCTGACGGTAAAGAGCTGGCAGGTGTGGATCTCAAGGTGCTCCAGGTGACGGAAATGACCGACGATGACGATCTTCCGGCGCATGAGTACTCTCTGATCTGTTTGCATAATCCGTCAGGTGCGTATTTTCATCTGCGCTGGCATGGTCACACAGACAATTTTCAAATTTCGGCCTGCAACAAGTTCTATGCAGAGGGTCGCATTCGCAAGGCTGCCCTTGCCATTCAGGGCATTGACTACCGGCCCGCCAGTGAGTGTTCCAGTCATGCCGAGTTAAACGCCAGCGCCTAACACTTGGGGCCGGCAGGTGATTTGCCCAGCCTATCAGCGTCGTCAAGGCAATGTGCATAGATTCCGAACACAGGCATCGCAAGGAAAAAGCTCCCGAAGGAGCTTTTGGGGGTCTTAGAGGCGCAGTAGATCTGCGCGAAGATCCCGGAACCAGATCGACTCGCCAAGGACATATCGTAACCGCGTTGTTCCATTCACCCTGATTCGCCTTTCGCTTTTTTCTTCAATCAATGCCAGAATCACCGCATTGAAGATAT